>JBEKYE010000086.1:0-19008 GCA_049511275.1 Bryobacteraceae bacterium | reverse complement strand
TAGTGTCCGGCACTGCCCGAAGTGCGGACGCGCCTTGAATCAACCCGCCGATGCCAAGCGCTGTGCCTATTGCGGGGCGGAATTGCCGTAGAATTTCAGCAACGCACTTTTAGGACACTACCGCGGGCCGCGCTACGGCACCGGAATCGGGGTACAATACTATGGCTGTTTGTTCCACTGTTTCTTTTCCCGAAAGGGCTGGGGGATATATGGAGAAGCCGGCGCAGAATATCCAAGACAGCTTTTTGAACAACGCTCGGAAAGATAAGATTTCGCTCACGATTTATCTCATGAGCGGCGTCAAACTCTCGGGCCGGATCAAGAGTTTCGATAAGTACTCTCTGGTGCTTGAGACCAATAACCAGGAGCAACTGATTTTCAAACACGCCATTTCGACGGTTGTCACCCAGCGGTCGTCCCACAGCTACGGGACCAGTCCGCCGGCAGCTTCCAGCAGTGTGGCGGCCGGCGCGGCGCCTAGTTTGCCGGAGCACTCCGAGCCGCCGGAGGGCTAGACCACGCCGCTTCCGAACCCCGCCCGCGAGCGCGCTATCCTGGTCGGCGTCCAGTGGAAGACCCGCGGCGCTTCCCGGCGGCCCGGCGCGGTCACGGCGGAGGACTCGCTCGACGAGCTCGGAGAACTGGCTGCTACCGCGGGCGCCGAAACCGCCGGCCGATTAGTACAGGCCCGCCCCGGTCCCGAAGCCGCGACCCTGATCGGCGAGGGTAAGGTGGAAGAACTGCGCGCCGCGGTCCATTCCTCGGGCGCCGACCTGGTGATCTTCGATCACGAGCTCACCCCGACGCAGCAGCGCAACCTGGAAAAAGCCATCGGCTCGAAAGTCATCGACCGCACGCAGTTGATCCTCGACATCTTTGCCTCCCGCGCCCGCACTCGGGAAGGCCGCCTGCAGGTGGAGCTGGCGCAGTTGAACTACATTCTGCCGCGCCTCAGCGGGAAGGGCGTGGAAATGTCGCGCCTGGGCGGTGGCATCGGCACGCGCGGCCCGGGCGAAACCAAGCTCGAAACCGACCGCCGGCGCATCGCCAAACGCATCAAGCGAATCGAGGACGATGTCGACGCCGTCCGCGCTGGGCGCGCTCTTCATCGCCGCCGCCGCAGCGCCGTGCCGCTGGCCACTCTGGCGCTGGCAGGCTACACCAATGCCGGCAAGTCCACGCTCTTCAATCGCCTCACCAGCGCCAGCGTCCTGGCCGATCCGCGCATGTTCGCCACGCTCGATCCCACCGTGCGGCCGCTGCAACTGCCGTCGCGCCGCCGGGTTCTGGTGAGCGACACGGTCGGCTTCATCCGCAATCTCCCCACCACGCTGGTCAAGGCTTTCCGCGCCACGCTGGAGGAGGTGAAAGACGCGGCTCTGGTGCTGCACGTAGTGGATGTCTCGGCACCCGCCGCCGCCGAACATACCGCGCACGTTTTCCAGGTGCTGGCCGATATTGGCGCCGCCGCCATTCCGCAGATCCTGGTTCTCAACAAGATCGACCGCGTGGGCGATGCGTCTCCCAAGGATGCCGAAGCCGTGAAACGGCGGCTGATCTCGGGCAGTTCCAGCCATCTGGACGCGCGTGCGGTGGCCATTTCGGCGCTCAGCGGCGCAGGCATGGAAGGGCTGCTCAAAGCCATCGACCAGCTTCTGCCGGTCGATCCGATAGTGAACGCCACTTTTCATTTATCCGCCGGAGACGGCGCTACGCTAGCGCTGCTCCATGAATTCGGCAAGGTGCTGGAGACGCGCTACAGTGGGGATTCCTGCGAGGTCGAAGCCGAGATTCCGGAATCCCTGAAACGCCGCCTGGCGAGCGGCAACAGAGCAGCTTCCCAGAAATAGATGAACAAGTCGTACAGCCGGATGGAGCCCGCCTGAAGGCGGCTGCGGCCAGGATTGGCCGCCCCACAACTCACGCAGACAGTATCCATAGATAGTATCCACAATCACTGTGGAAAAGACTGTGGGAAAGGCCCGGCGGAGATTGATTAAAGTCCCATGAAAAAAACACTTACAGCAGATTGAACCAAGCGGCAGCATCCCCGTTCAACCAATTGCTTCGTAAGCACTTGCCGATTCCAAACCACAATCGCGGCAGAATGTTGCAAGCATGTTGCGGATCTCTTCAGTCCAAGAAGTTTTTCCACAATTCAATCGGGTAAATCCCGCGTTTCGGCAGGCCGGGCCGAGTTTGCTACACTGATGCTTGGTCGGGCGGTGTAGCTCAGCTGGCTAGAGCGACGGTCTCATAATCCGTAGGTCGGGAGTTCAAGTCTCCCCGCCGCCACCAGACTCCTACGTGCCCGCCCGCGAAACCTTGGCGTGCCGCATCCGCAGATACAGAACCCGCGCCAGCGCCAGCAGCGGGACGGATAGAAATGCCCCCGCAACGCCCGCCAATTCCGCGCCGGCGAAGACCCCGAACAGCACCAGCAGCGGATGCAGTTCCACGCCTCGCCCCATCAGGTTCGGCGACACCACGTAATCCTGGAACATGCGGAAGGCTACGATGAAGATCACGATGGCAAGCAGGTGTCCACCCGTTACCGCCGCCACCAGCAGGATGATGGCTGACGCCGTGAGCGGACCCAAGGTCGGGATGAACTCCAGCATCGCCCCCAGGGCCGCCAGAAGAATTGCGTATGGTATCCCGAGCACCGAGAAGAAGATGCCATAGGCGGTGAACGCGACCGCCGAGAGCAGCACCAGCGCCCGCATGTAGTGCGCCAGCAGCAGGTTTATGTCCGCCATTAGGTCGTTCACCAGTTTGTGCCGCGGCCCGGCTTCCACCAGGGCGAGAACGTGATCGCGGATTACCGTGCCGTCTTTCAGAAAGAAAAACGCCAGCACTGGAATGATCACCACGTAAATCAGGTTGCTGGCCAGCTTCAGGAACTTCAGGCCGAATTGCGGCAGGGCGGCAAAAAGATCGTTGGAGCGGGTAGCCACTTCGTTCTTCAGGCCGGCCGGCACGCTCGCCCGGAATGAATCCACCAAACCCTGGAATTTTTGCGGGAACACAGAGGCAAGCTGGGTAGCCTGCTCCACCATTTTCGTGCCCAGGACGATGGCCCCCACCACCACCAACCCCACCAGCAGAACATACGCCAATGCCAGCGCCAGCATGCGCGTTGGTCTGGCGGGCAGCAAGCGGTCGAGCAGGTTCACCAGGGGCGCCAGGAGATAGGCGAACAGCACGGCCAGAATGAAAATGTACAGAGTGGATCGCACCAGATAGACCAGCCACAAAGCTAGCACTACCAATGCCGCCGTCCACGTGTTGCGCGCCGCCCGGCTGTCGATTCCCAGCATGCCTGGTTAAATACTCCGTTTCATCGCTAGACTCCCGTATCCTGCGTGGGCCGCTCCCTTACGGGGTGCCCTCTGGGCCCGGTTCTGAATCGCGGCTGGGCATCTTTTCGATGCGCACGCGCGCCACCCGATTTCGCTCCATGTCCAGCACGGTGTAGCGCCGGCCTTGATACTCCACCGCGTCGCCCGCCCGCGGAATCTCGCCGCGCTCGAACAGCAGAAACCCGGCCAGAGTTTCGAATCCGCCGTCGGGGGGAATTTCGATCCCATACTCGCTTTCCAGGTCGCGGATGCGCGTCGCGCCGTCAAGTTCCACCACGCCGCGGTCCGGACCGCGCCGCACGCTCTTTTCATCGTACTCGTCTTCGATCTTTCCCACCACCTGTTCGAGCACGTCCTCCACGGTCAGCATGCCCACGATGGTGCCGAATTCATCCACCACCATGGCCATGTGCGAACCGCCCTGGCGGAATTCCTCCAGCATCTGCGAGAGCGGTTTGGTCTCAGGCACCACGAGGTGTGGCTGGATCAAACGGCCGATGCGGAAGGCGCGGCTGGCCTTGCCTGTGCGGATGGCTTGCCGCCGTTCTTCCCAAAACGGCAGCAGGTCCTTGTAGTGCAGAATCCCCACGATCTTTTCCGGCGAGCCCTCGTACACCGGCAGCCGCGAATGCCGTTCGCGAATCATGGTTCCCAGCACGTCGTCCAGGCTGGCGTCTGAAGCGATGGACACCATGTCGTTGCGCGCCACCATAATCTCCCTGACCGACACTTCGCCCAGGTCGAGCACCCGGTGGATCATGTCTTCCTGCGCCTCCGGCAGATACCCCAACCCGCGGCTCGAGCTGACAATCAGCTTCAGCTCCTCGGCCGAATGGCCGCCCGGGTGCGCCGCGCCTCTCAACCGCAGGGCCCGCTGGATGAGCCTGGCGGATCGCTCGATGGTGACCACGAAGGGATTCGAGATCCGGTAGAAAACTGCCAGCGGAGGCGCCACCAGCGCCGCCAGCCGGTCCGCCTTGGCGATCGCCAGGTTCTTGGGCACTACCTCGCCCAGCACCACATGGAAGTAGCTGATCGCCAGAAAGGAAAATGCGAAACAGGCGCCGTGCAGAAGCTTCATGGCGAGCGGGGTGGTTACCGGATGGAAGACCTCGAGCAGGATTTGATACAGGGTATCCTGGCCCGCCCAGCCCAGTCCCAGGCTGGCCAGCGTGACGCCCACCTGAGTCATGGAGAGCAGCCGGCCCGGATTCGCCAGAAGGTTCAGGGCCGCCTGGGCCCCGGCTTGCCCTTCTTCGGCCATTTGGCGCAGCCGGGATTGCCGCACCGACAGCAACGCCACCTCCGCGCCGGCGAAGAAGCCATTCACCGCGATCAGCACGACGACCAGCAGAATCCGAAACGGGGAATAGGACACGATATACGAATTAATTCTAGCGGAGAGGATAACCAAAGCGCGCGGAAATCGTCTTTACAGGTAACTAACTAACCCCGTTACGAGGGGGTTGACTCCATTCCGTATCCCCGGAGGCGCCCCCTTTGTATTTGGTTGCACCATTGTAATCCGAACGGATGCCGCGCCGGAAGGCCTTCCGGCCGGGCCCGCCACCCGTTATCATAGTTATTTCCTCCCATTAATGACTCACACCGCTACCGCGCGCATTCTCAAGACTGTTAACGTCCTGATCGTGGTCCTGTTGGCGTCCGCGCTGGCCGCCACATATTGGTTTGTGTGGCGCCCGCTGCCGCAACGCTCCGGCAGCGTCGCGGCGCCGGTGGCCGCCGCCGTCTCCGTGTCGTTCGATTCGCTCGGCGAGCCCCACATCCGCGCCGCCAGCCAGCAGGACGCGCTGATCGTGCAGGGCTACGTGACCGCGCAAGACCGCCTCTGGCAGATGGACAGCCTGCGCCGCTACGCGAGCGGCACGCTCGCCGAAGTGCTCGGGCCGGCGGCCCTGGACACCGACCGCGAACTGCGCCGGCTGCGCTTACGCCGTCTGGCGGAGGCCGCTTACGTGCGGTTTTCGCCGGCCGACCGCGCCGCCCTGGCCGCGTATACTCTGGGCGTCAACGAATTCATCGCCACGCACCGCGATAACCTGCCGGTTGAGTTCACGCTGCTCGGCTACCAGCCCCGCCCGTGGAGCGTGATCGATTCGCTCCTGGTCGGACTCTACATGTTCCGCGACCTCACCACTACGTGGCGCGACGAACTCGCGAAGCGCGCCATGCTGGCCGGCGGCGACGCCGGCAAAGTGAATTTCCTGTTCGCCGAGCGCTCCGGCAACGAGCCGGCGCCGGGATCCAACGGCTGGGCCATCGCCGGCAGCCATACGGCCTCAGGCAAGCCGCTCCTTTCGAACGACATGCACCTGCAATACTCGCTGCCGGGCATTTGGTACATGGCGCACTTGCAAGCGCCCGGCCTGGATGTGGACGGCGTCACCATCCCCGGCCTGGCGGGCGTGGTGGTGGGCCACAACCAGCATATCGCCTGGGGTATCACCAACCTCCAGTTCGACGTTCAGGACCTGTACCTCGAAAAGCTCGACGACCGTACCGGCCGGTATCTCTATCAGGGCAAGATCGAACAGGCCCGCGGCGAGCGGGAAATCATCGAGGTGAAAGGCGCGCACCCCATCGAAATGGCCACCTGGGTCACCCGCCACGGCGCGCTCTTCATCGTCGACGGCCAGGAGCGCATGGCCCTCCGCTGGACGGCCGCTGAACCGGGTCTTTTCCAATTTCCGATCCTCGATATCGACCGCGCCGAAGACTGGCGGCAATTCACCACCGCGCTCTCGCGCTGGGTGGGGCCCGGCTCCAACTTCCTCTATGCCGACACCCAAGGCAACATCGGCTACCACGCCGCCGGCATGCTTCCCAAACGCCGCGGCTATGCGGGCGACCTTCCGGTGGATGGCTCCTCCGGCGATTTCGATTGGGACGGATTCATCCCCTTCGAACAGCTTCCTTCCGCTTTCAACCCGGCCTCCGGGATCATCGCCAGCGCCAACCAGAATCCCTTTCCGGCCGATTACCCGTATCCGGTGAACGGCAACTTCGCTCCGCCGTACCGCGTGCTGCGCATCCGCGAACTGCTCTCCGCCCACAACGGCTGGCGCGCCGCGGACATGCTCGGCGTGCAGGGCGACATCTACTCGTCATTCAGCAGGTTCCTGGCGACGCAGGTGGTGGCCGCCGCCGACAAGCGCGGCGCCCACAACGTCTCGCTCGACCCCGCGGTGGCTCTGCTGCGCGCCTGGAACGGCCGCATGGATAAAGACCTCGCCGCGCCCTTCCTGATGGCGCTGGTCTATCAGCATGTGCGATCGTCCGTGGCCGATGCCGCCTCTCCCGGCAAGGGCCAGGTCTATGAGTTCAACATGGGGCCCGCGGCAGTAGAGAAACTGCTGCGCGAGCGTCCCGACGGCTGGTTCCAGGACTATGACGCGATGCTGTTACGCGCCCTGACGGACGCCCTGGACGAGGGCAAACGCATCCAGGGCCGCGATATCCAACGCTGGCGCTACGGCAACTATCTGCGCATCGAGATCGATCATCCGATCATTCATCCGGCGCTGGGGAAGTTGCCCGGGATCGGCAAGGCTCTTGACTTCTTCGAAATCGGCCCCGTGCCGATGAGCGGTTCCGGCACCACCGTCCGCCAGACCACGCGCGCTCTCTCGCCATCCATGCGCATGAATGCCGATCTCGCCGATTGGGACCGGTCGCTGCTGAATATTCAGATTGGTCAATCCGGCCAGCCGCTCTCCGGCCATTACAAGGACCAGTGGAACGATCACTACAACGTGCGCAGTTACCCGATGCAATACCGCACGGTAGTGGCGAAGGAGACGCTGGAGTTCAGGCCGAGGTAGCCGGAAGGAGTCACCGCCGGAGCCACCGGCTGTTCAATCTAGCGCGACTTCACGATGGAGATCGGGTCGAGCCAGGTGGGATCGGCGTGGCGATACGAAAACACGATGGCGCTCAACAGCCAGCCGGCCATTACCAGGATGCCGCTGCCTTCGTCGATCTTGCCGCTGGCCACCCACCAGAGACCCACCAGGAAAAACACCACGGACGCGATGACCAACATCAGGCTGGCAAAAGACACAACTCGATTGAACATATGCAGCACCTCTCTTTTTTATTTAGACTCTGAGCATCGGCCGGTCTTCGACAGGCCGCTTGGATTGATTCGGAGCCGCTGTTTCCGGCCTTTTCAATCCCGCTTGCTTCACTTAGTAAGACGAATCAACCTTCATTTGGTTACGCGTCCTGCCAGGATCCGTGTGCAAGGTTTTGTAAAGACGGCTTAGGGCGCGGTTGTCACGATATCGTGGCGGACTCCGTTTTCATTAAGCAATATAATGTCTGTTACGGTGCAATGATGTTTGCCTGGCTCTTTTCCGACCCACTTCCCACCGGCGCGCAGGCGCCCGACTTCTCGCTTCCCGACGAAGCCGGCCACATGGTGCGGCTTTCCGCGCTGCGCGGCCACAACGTCGTGCTGGTCTTCTATCCCGGTGACGACACGCCCGGCTGCACCAAGCAATTGTGCCAGTTTCGCGACGATTGGAGCGAAGCGCAGAGCCGCGGGGTGTCGGTCTTCGGCGTGAATCCGCAGAGCGCCAAGAAGCATGAGAAGTTCCGCCAGAAATTTCACTTTCCGTTTCCGTTGCTGGTAGATGAAGACCAGAAGGTGGCCGAACTCTACCACTGCCACGGGTTGATGGTGAAGCGCACGGTATATTTGATTGGGCCCGATGGCGTGATTCGGTTTGGGCAGCGCGGGATGCCGGCGCCGCACGAAGTGCTGGCGAAGGCCAGGTAGGATGGACCGAACACGGTTCGCGCAGAGCGGGGCAGGCTTCCCGAGATGCTTCCCAGCATACCGGCGGGAATTGCGGCGACTGTTCGCCGCTGGTTCAGTTCTCTGTTGGAACCCGCTCGATGTGGTCGATCACCACCACTAAGACCTGTTGCTTGCGCGGCTCCAGCCTCAATCCCAGGGAATCTCGAATGGCGGCAAAGAGGTCGGCTGTAGGAGCGTTGGGAAGGTTGGCATTTGGGTCTGCGGCTGCGTGAGCTTCAGCGTACGGCCCCGGTCGTTCGAATGCCGGATCCGGCGCCCAGGAGAGGTCGATGTCGTATGTTCCTTTGAGCCCGGTGAAGTCCTGCACCGGACCGTACCCCCTGCCCGAAAGATAACGGGCAAGCCCCTCCATGGTCATCGACGCTTTGATCCCGCCTCCGCCGCGCCGGAGCCTCACCGCGCCGGCGGGGATCTTGCCCATGAAGTTCGAACTCGGGTCGGACTCCTTGAATTTCGGGCCGTTCTTATCCACGACCAGCGCATACCCCGTGCTGGGGCGATCCTCCTTGTGGGCGGCGAGCTTGAACCTTTCGGCCAGCAACGCCTGAAGCATCGCCGGGATCTGGTCGCGGGCCGCGCCTTCCGGCAACTTGGCGGAGATTTCGAAGCAATCCGCATCCAGCCAGGAAGGTCCTTCGATCTGGTCCGACTTCACTTGGAAGGCTTCCATCAGGACCGCTTTGAGAGGCACACCCTTTAATGTGACGGACCTAGGGTCGATGGAGGTATTGAATTCGCACCGATCGGTCCGCTTCACCGACGCCACTTCGAATTTGGGCTGGTCCGGGGCGTTCTGGGCAGCGAATGCGCTGATCGTGGAGAGCGCGATGGCCGACGCTAAGCAGGTGCTCATGGCGAAAACTCCGCTTGATATCGTAACCCAATTTCTACACCTGCAGAACGGATTCCGCAACCCAGGCTCAGTTGGGCAGCGGGTTTGGGACAGAAAACCGGCTTCGCAAAGTGCCAGTGTTAGCGAAGCAAGCTGCCATCGAGCCTATACCCGCCGCCGCTGTCCCGCCCGGTAAATCAGCACGCCTGCCATGTTGGCCAGCACCACCACGCCGGTGATCTTGGCGGCGTACGACTGGCGGCTTACTACGTCCACTATCGGATAAACCGCAATCAACAGCGACACCGCGCTTGAAAATAGCCCGCACACCGCCGCTACTTTGAGCCACGCCGGCACGCCCGCGCGCAACGTCCCCACGAGCGGCAGCAGGAATAAGGCGCAATACGCGATGGCGTAATGAACAATCGAAGCGTTGGCGAGCAACTGGCTGGCTTCCTGCTCGCGGACGCCCAACATGCTGAGCAGGATCAGCACCATCACCACCGCCGCCACGAACAGGATGGAATTCACGGGCGTGCGACGCCGCGGGTCCAGGCGCGCGAACCAGGCCGGCACCAGGTTGTCCCATCCGGCCGTCATGGGCAGACGCGTCAAACCGGTGAAAATCAGGCTGGCCGAGGCAATCGCGCGCGCGATCAACAGGAAGATGGCGAACGGGGCCACCCACGAATTCGCGCCGAAGGCGAGGCGGAAGGTCTGCGGAATCGGGCCGATCACGTTGATGGGCTGATTGCCGATGAAAGCCAGCACGGCGCTGGTTCCCAGGATGAACATTACGGAGATCACCGGCGCCGAGATCATGACCGACCGCCCGACGGTGCGCGCGGCGTTGCGGCATTCCCCGGCCATAATGGCCACGTATTCGAACCCGCTGAGTGCGCCGGCGGTCATCTGTCCGAAGACGGCCACGCTGAACCAGTCGAGCTTCGGCCACTGCCACGGGACCGGCTGGTAGTGGTGAATGGTTCCGCGCCACATAGCCCACAGCGGCAACGGCAACAGAATCGCGTAGGCTGTCAGGATCATGAGGCTTCCCGCGTTGTGCAGCCACTTGCCGATGTCCAGGCCATGAATCGCCACCAGCGTGATGCCCGCCACGACGCCGCCGGTGATCAGCAAGGTCGCCGGGATGCTGGCAGGCAGCCACGACGCCGACGGGCCGATCATGTAGGAAAGGTCGGTGGGCACCACGAACACGATCGCGCCGGTGACAATCACCGCATAGACCCACAGGTTCCACGCCGTCAGGAACCCGGCCATCTCCCCGAAACCCGCCTTGGCCCACTGGTAGAGGCCGCCTTCGAGCGGCATCAGCCGGTTGAGATGAATGACCACCGCCGCCAGCGGCAGATAGAAGAGAGCCATCGCGCCCACCCAGAAGGCCACCTGCGCGCGTCCCAGCTTGGCGGCGATTCCCACCCAGCTCGACCCCACCACGCACAAGATCTGCGCCAGGACGAGGTCACCCAGACCCAGTTCCTTGCGGAGCCCACGCTCCATCTTGCTCGCGGTAGCGGCCGGCACGGTTCCATCAATAATGGCACAGGCATAAGCCTGCCTTCACCGCGTGGGACGGGGAGAAGGCAGAATCGCTGGAAGGGCGATGAATTCGTCGCGGATGGAAAAGAACTGGTTGGTCGGCGTCGGGCGTCCGCTCAAGGCGCCTTTTCCGGACCTCTTCAGCAGTCGCTACCAGCCTGCTTTGTATGCGATGTACGTCTTGGCGGCCAGTCCGGCGAGGAAGATCAAGACAACGGCGCGGATCAGGCCGTCCAGGGTGAAGGTGGCCAGTATGGCCAGAACGGCAAAGGTGCCCATGGCCTTGAAGAAGCGTGACTTCATGGAATTATTCGAACTCCCAAGGGCGGAAACGGTGCTGGTGTTCGGCCATGTCGACGCGTTTGCCGCGAAAGCGCACGCCTTCCATTTCAAGCCGCGTGCGCTGTTCGAGGCCGGCTTCGTACTTGAGTTTGATTTCGCCGCCGGCGCCCACCACGCGCTGCCAGGGCAGGGAATTGCCCGCTCCGCGCAACAATTGGGCCACCTGCCGGTGATACAGCGGGTATCCGGCGGCGGCCGCCACCTGGCCATAAGTGGCGACTTTGCCTTTGGGAATCTGGCGGACGGTTCCGCGGATGGCGGCGTCGCGCTGGGCGCTCTTGGGCGCGCGCATCAGGCGGCGCGCCGCTTCGCGCGCAGTGAGCCGGCGCGGTTTACGGGCAGGGGCCGGCATGCAACAGTTCCTTGTCGAGTTTGAGCAGATAACAGCCGGCGGTCTTGATGCCTTGGAGCGAGAGGCCGTTCCAGAACAGGTCGCCGGGCACCCAATCCTGGGGAAGAGTGACGCGCATTTCCGTCACGGCGCGGCTGATGATTTCGATCTGGCGGTATTCGGGAAGGTAGCGCGCCTGCACCCTCCCGGTCACCACCGGATCGCGACGCGGCGCCACCACCCGGGTTTCGATGCGGATGCGCTCCTTGCCGCGTTCCACCATCACCACGGCGGGCCTGGTTTCCGTGACGCGGGAGAGCATCTCCAGGTACTGGTGGGAATTTTCGATAGGTTTGCCGTCCAGCGCTACGATGCGGTCGCCGATGCGCAGCGGTCCAGCGTACTTCTGGGGCAGGAAGACCACCGGGACGCCGGGGCCGGGATCGGCGGCATGGTAACCGAAGCCGCCGAGATCGAGCGCGGCCGCGGATTCACCGGCCACCACCGAAAGCGGGAGCACGTCGTTGCGCTCGCCGGCGTCGAACCTGGTCATCTGAATCCAATAGCAACTGGCGAAGGCGGGCGAATTGGTCTCACAGTCGATATTCAGGGGGAATAGGTCGCGGGTGTGAGTGGAGAGCCACTGCAGGATGGCGCCGTTGGTGAGACCAGCGGAGGAACGCCATTCCAGGTTGAGGCCGGCGGTCTTCAGTTTCTGGGCGAGAGCTTCGTCGTCGGGGCCGCTGGAGGCCCAGAGCACCGGCGCATCGGTGAAATTGGCGGAGAAGATCCGGTTGCTTTCCAGGGCGGCTTTGGGCGAGCCGCCCAGCGCCACTCCCGCGGCCCAACGGTCGGGAATGCGGGCAATGGTGTAGAAGACGGCAGCGGCGGCTTCGTTGCGGCCGGCCAGATAGACCCGCGCGGGGTCGACGGAGCCGCTCTTTACAGCCTCGGCGACGGCGGCGGCCAGCGCCCGCGCCCGCGCGTCGATATCCGACTCGGGCGTGCCGGCCGAGGTGATCAATCGCCAGCCTACACCTTGCGTCCAGGTCTGCCACTGTGCGGCATCGGCGGCGTCGATCAATGCGATGGCGGGCGATTTCGCCTGGGCAGGCGAGTTCTGGGCTGGCGCCAGCGTACAGGCCAGCAGGCTAATGCCGCAGACGAGAACGGATCTTCTTGACCAGTTTTTCGATATCATCCGTTTTCTTGAGTGTGCCCAAGGAAAGAACGAAGGTGTCGTTCCTTTCGAGATCGGCCTTGAGATCCTGCGACAGTTCCACCAGGCGGGCCGCATCCCTGAGATTCTCTTCGTGCTCCGATTTGAGGATTTCGTCGCGTTGCGATTTGCCATTGGGCAGCTTGACATCATGATCCTGGGTATCAGGGTCGGCACCCGGCGGCCGCGGCCCCGCGGCCTGCGGCAGCCCGAAAGCAGCGGCGACTGCCAACCACAAGAAAAGCGCGTGGCGCCGGAAAACATGCTTCATGGAAAGACCTGCTGATATGATAGCCAAAAGCATGGGCGCAAACCGCGCAGATCGAGCGCCGGCCGCGGCGCGCGCTCAGGCCTTGCTCTGCCGCTGGTAGAAACTGGCCGTGAATTCGCGGAGACTGCGCGGCGCCCTGGCTTCTCCCAGTTTCTTCAGCAGGCTCTGCTGGTCGGCCGGGCTCCGGTCCTGGCCAAGCTTGAACTTACCTTCGAGCAGTTCAATCTCCAGTTCGAAGCCGATAATGCCGCCCATGAGGCTGTACTTATAGGTGTCGTCGAGCTTGGCGAAGTCGTAGCCCGTGCCCTCATAGCTCTCGAATTTGGCGATCAACTTTGAAAGCAGCTCGTTCAGTTCCTTCCGGCCTTCCACGGGCCGCAGCTTGCCGGTGGCGTGGACCACCGCGAAATTCCAGGTCGGCACCACGTTTTCGGTTTTTGCGTACCAGGTTGGCGAGATATATCCTTGCGGCCCGCGAAAAACAACAACTCCGGTTTGCCTGCCGTCGAAAGCGCCGCCCTGCGGATTCTGGCGGGAGATGTGGCCGTGAATCGTTCCATAGGCGCCTGCGGTGCGTTCGAGCCAAACTGGAATGTGAGTGATACGGAGCGAGGGCGAGACCGTCACCAGGTCGACGAACGCGAATTCCTCCATGAAATCGTGGAGGAACCGGCGATCCTCAATAAGTTGGGGTTTGGGAATGTAAAGCGATTCGGAGGCGGCTCCGGTGGTAGGGGTTTGTGCCCTCAACTCGAGACTCGCCAGGGCGAGTGAGGCGAACAGATCGCGGCGGTTCATGGCTGGCTCCTTGTGCGTTACCGGGGATTGCTTGATTATCGCTCATGAGAGGGCACTTTAATTGTGGGGCGGACGCCCTCGTCCGCAGCCGGCCCCCAGGCCGGCTTTTTGCTAGTGGCACGCACTTGATTCTTCGAGCGAATAGCGGGCGCAGACCAGGGGTCTGCCCCACCGGGCTAATCCACCAGCCCGTTACGCACCGCGAAGCGCACCAGCTCATTGATGCTGTGCAGGTTCAGCTTTTCCATGATGCGGCCGCGATGCGCGTCGACTGTATAGACGCTGAGGTTGAGGATCACGGCGATCTCTTTGTTGGTCTTGCCTTCGGCCAGCATCTGGAGGACTTCGCGCTCGCGGCTGCTCAGCAGATCGATGGGATCGGTGACGTGCTTGCGGTAGTCGTCGAGCACGGCGTCCGAGACGGCCGGGCTCAGATAGCCTTCCCCGGAGGCGATCGCCCGGACGGCGGCGAGCAGATCGGCGGGGCCGGAATCCTTGAGGAGATAGCCGCGCGCGCCGGCACGCAGGATCTCGCGGACATAGACGGAATCCTTGTGCATGCTGAGGGCAAGCACCCGGGCATGGGGATTGGCGGCGGTGAGGCGCCGCGTGGCTTCAATGCCGTTGAGCTCCGGCATGGCGACATCCATGACGACCACATCCGGGCGCAGCGCGGCGGCCAGATCGACCGCTTCCCGGCCATTACCGGCTTCGCCGACGATTTCCATGTCGGGCTGGGCGCTGAGGATCATCTTGAAGCCGTGGCGCACCACGGCGTGATCGTCAGCCAACAGGATGCGAATGCGTTTCATCGGGCAGAGGGACCTGCACATCAATTAGAACACCCTGGTCCGGGCGGGAGCGAACCGTCACGTCGCCACCGGCGCTGCGGGCGCGGGCGCGCATTCCGATCAGGCCCAGCGGGCCGGGCTTGCGGTTGGGCGCGGAGGCCGCTGGGGAAGGGGCTTGCGGCAGCCCGTGGCCGTCATCCTGAATGGTGAGGCGGATGTGGTGGCCGGAAGAGGCCAGACGGACTTCCACATGGTGGGCGCCGGAGTGGCGGGCGACGTTGGTGAGGGCTTCCTGCGCGATGCGGAAGAGGTGCGTTTCGGTTTCGTCGGGAAGGCGGGCGGTGAAGGTTGAGACGCAATCGACTCCAATGCCGGTGCGCGCGGCGAAGCCTTCGCAGAGCCAGCGCAGCCCGGCGTCCAGGCCGAAATCGTCGAGGATCGTCGGGCGGAGGAGTTGGGACATCTGGCGGACGTTGCCGATGGACTCGTCCACCAGGCGAAGGCAGTCGTCAAGGCGGGCGGCGTCAGCGCCGGCGCCGGCGCGGAGCGCGGCGAGATTGGTCTTGACGGCGGTGAGGGACTGGCCCAGCTCGTCATGCAGCTCGTGCGAGAAGCGGCGAGCGGTGGCTTCCTGATCCTGCAGCATGTGCCAGGAGACGCGGCTCAGCTCGGCGGCTTGCCACTCCATGCCTCGGATGAGCTGCGAGGCCATGCGGACGGTCAGAGCGGCGAAGAGGAGAGCCAGCAGCACGCTGCCGGCAGCGAACAGGGCGGAAATCTCCAGCAGGCGCGCGGAGCGGCTGTCGATCTGCGCCTGGGCGGACGAGACATTGCGGTAGTCGGATTCGATGAGGCGGGCGACCACGGTCGTGAAGGCTTCGTGATCGCGGAAAAGGTCGAGGGAAGCGAAGGACGTGGGGTTTTCGGCGGAAAGGATGCGGCGGGCCTCGCCGGAGAAAGCGGCGGAGGTTTCGCGGAGGCTGGTCCACAGGGCGCTTTGAGGAGTGTGGACGCCTTCGGCGGAGATGCGCTCGATGTCGCGGTCGGCGTCGGCAAGCTGGCTCATAATTCGCCCGGCGTCCACCGAATCGGGGTCGCGGGCGAGGATGGAGAACACCTCGGCGAGGGATTTCTCGCGCGAGCGGAGTTCGTCCACCAGGTGCCTGGTGGTGTCCTGTTCGTGGACCAGGTTGGAGGCGTTTTCCTGGATGGATTGAATGTTCCGCAGGCCCACGATGGCGGCGGCCAGAAGCATCAGGATCACCAGGCTGAACCCGGCAATCAGCAGTCGGTAAATATTCTGGTGGGTTGCCTGGCGCGGAAGCATCGCGATTTCAGTATCGCGCGCCTGGCCGGCCGGGGCCATCCCGAAAGCGGGCTAAGCGGCAACCCTAATAAACATTAACCACCATAGACCCGAATTGGTGAGCTGCCATAGCCTGCGCAGGCTATCGTGTTGGCGGGCGTTCGGGCGCAGTATGGAACTGTAAGCGGGCAGAGCCCGCAGGGAGAGAGAAAATGAAAACGACATTACTCGCGATCGCGCTAGCGGTTGCTTCCGTTCCTCTGACGTTCGCCCAGGCGAAAGCGGCTCCGGCCGCGGCGGGCACGCCGAGCGCCGCCACTCAGAGCACCAAGAAGAGCGCGGCCAAGCACAGCAAGAAAAGCACCAAGAAGAGCACGGCCAAGAGCGTGGCCAGCGCTGCACCGGTGAAGAAATAGTCAGACCTGTTGAAGCAGTAAGAAATGAAACCCCGCCGGTCCACAGATTGGGCCGGCGGGGTTTTTGCGTCCATCGGTCTCAACTTCCGGATGTCCCGTTCGAACGCGCGGCGCTGGACTGCTCCTTCCATCGTTGAACGTTCACGCCCATCACGAGGAGCCATAGCATCAGCGATGCTTCCGCGAGGATGCCGAGGACCTTAAGGTAGGTGTCCAGACGGCTTCCGAGCGGTGACATAAAGATCAGCCAACCCAAACCGGCCAGCGCCATCAGCACGCCCAGAATTCGAGGCAGGAAGCTCGACCTGAAAATGAGGTACCCGATCAGAAGGCAATAGGGCGCAAAAAATACCAGGCTGTTGATTCCGTGGGGAGGGAAATTAAAGAGGCTAAGAACATCATTAGCGCATCCCCCGAGGCCGCAGAACGCCGCGAGCAAAGAGAGGCTCCTGTTCACCGGCTTAAACAGGTAATAGAGGAGCAGCGTCAAGGCGATGTAGAACGCGTGCGAGATGAGGTTGACGGCGTCATATACAACAGGCCGGCCCCGGCCAACGAAGACCTCGCCGGATATTGCCGTCAGAAAGTAAAGCAAATAAACGACACCCGTAATCCTGGCCATGGGACTCGGCCACGCTTCTGCAATCCGTTCCATCGTTTCATAGCCTCCAGGAGGGGCCACCACATGAACATGGCGACCCCGAATATACCCACGCCCATAAGAACCGTGAGCACGACGAGTCCCCCCGCCGATCCCGCTTGGCGCGGATCGCTTGCTGACACGCGGCCAGCATGTCCTTCGGCGTGATGTAGCCGATGGCGCTATTCAGGCCGTGGCTGAGGCGCTTGAATAAAACGAAACTTTCAAAAGGTCGAAAGACCTAGTATTGCAGGTTGTGAAAGGAACGAGAAAAGAGTCCCAATTACCGATCCAGGCTTCTCAGCCTGCGGACCCTTTTTCGAGCGGGTCCTTGGCAGGCGGAAGCCTGCCCCGGCTTGCGCTCATACGCGCCGCCCAGCGGAGATAGCGGAACAGATTGCGGCGTTCCCGCCAGGCGAATCGCCAGAAATCCCAGAAACCGACGGAGCGGGCATCCAGGCCGGAGTAGGTTTCGATGCGCCAGCGGAGATAGGGACTCTTCCAGGGGCGCAGGCGGTAGCCGCGGGTGAGGCGCCACAGGACGCGCAGCATTTATTTGCCCTTGTCGGGGGAGGCGAAATAGCCCGTGCGCGTACGGGGCGTGGGACTGCCGGGCGCGTGAACCGTGACCTTGATGCGGCGGTAGGCGCCATCCATATTGGCGTTGGACGGCGAGTACGCAATGGTGTACTGGCTGCGGATATCACGCGCCACCTCGTGCGCGATTCTGTCCACTTCAGAGACATCCCTGGGATAGAATGTCTCGCCGCCGGTAGCCTCGGCGAGCGCGTTCAACTGCCGTTTGGCCGCGACGGCATCGCGTTTTTCCTCCTCGGTGAGCAGGCCGACGCAATAAATCACTACGCCGCTCTGGCGGGCGTTGCGGACCAGTTCTTCCAGGGATCGGCTGACGGTACTGGAATTTTCGACTCCGTCGGTCACCATCACCAGGACCTTCTTCTCTTTGTGGGCGTTGGCTTTGAGATGGTCCAGAGACATCTGGACGGCGTCGCGCATGGCGGTGCCCCCGCGGGAATCGATGCGGGTGAGCGCTTGCTTCATCTCTTCGATGTCGCTGGTGAAGGCTTTGCCTCCAGGGTCGTCGAGATAGGCGATGTCGTTGAAGTTGACGATGAAGACTTCGTCTTGGGGATTGGAATCCTTCACCAGGGCCAGCGCGGCGGCTTCCACCGAGGCACGCTTGGCACGCATGCTGCCGCTGTTATCGATGATCAGGCCGAGCGATACGGGCAGGTCTTCGCGCTTGAAGACCCGGATCTGCTGGCGCACGCCGTCTTCAAAAACCGCAAATGCGCTTTGCGCGAGGTTGGTGACGAAGTGGCCGGATTTATCCGTTACGGTGGTATTGCAAACCACCACCCGGGTATCGGAGTGAAACACAGTCCCGACATTTTCTTGGGAACCGGCGGTTAGCGACACAACACCGGCCAGCGGGAGGAGGCGCCACAGGATCCTGGACATTCGACACTTCCATTATGGACGCAAATGCGACGCGCCTCCGGACCTTGGGGGTTGGGCCTGGTCCGGCGTGGCGTAATAACCGGTGCGCGTGCGAGGCGTGAGGCGGCCGGGCGCGCTGACGGCCACGCGGATCTTGCGGAAACTGCCATCCATGGCGGTGTTGGAGGGAGTGTATTCGATGGTGTACTGGTTGCGGATGTCACGCGATACCTGGTGGGCGATTCGATCGACCTCGGAAGTGTCTTTGGGATAGTAGGTTTCGCCTCCGCTCGCTTCGGCTAGGGCATTGAGCTCGCGGCGGGCGCGTAAGGCGTCGCGCCTGATCTCTTCGTTGAGCAGGCCGACGCAATAAATCACCACGCCGCTCTGGCGGGCGGAGCGGACCACGTTTTCCAGGCTGTTGGCCACCTCGTCGCTGGAGTTATCCACGCCGTCGGTGATGAGGACCAGAACCTTCTTGTCCTTGTGGGCCTTCTTCATCCAATCGATGGATTGCTGGACGGCGTCGCGCATGGCCGTTCCACCGCGGGCATCGATGCGCGTGAGGGCTTCCTTCATTTCTTCGATATCGCTGGTGAAAGGCTTGCCGTGGGGATTGTCGATGTAGGCGGTGTCGTTGAAGTTGACGATAAAGTACTCGTCATCGGGATTGGAATCCTTCACCAGGGCCAGGGCGGCGGATTCCACGGAAGAGCGCTTGGGACGCATGCTGCCGCTGTTATCGATGATGAGGCCCATGGAGACGGGGACGTCCTCGCGCTTGAAAACCTTGATGTCCTGCTTGACGTCATTTTCAAAAATGGTGAAGGCGCTCT
>JBEKYE010000085.1:0-14035 GCA_049511275.1 Bryobacteraceae bacterium | reverse complement strand
CGGGTGTGTCCTTCCAGAATTCACAGCACATCACGTTCGATTCGAGCATCGTCACGCAAACTTCCGGTGTGGGACTGGAATTCATCTCCTGCATCGACAAGAGCTCGCTCAACTGGTGCGTTTCAAACAGCGCCGCCGGGGTCGCCGCGAATAACGTGATCGAGAACAGCGCGCTCTACGATCTGGGCGCCGGCGGCATTCGTATCGGCACGTCGGGATCGCCCAGCGACACAAATGCCAACGTTCCGCAATTCAATACGGTACAGAATACCGTGGTGGAGGGTTATGGACGCGTCTACACCAGTTCCAAGGGCATTGCGCAAGGCCAAGGCCACGACAACCTCTATACGCACAACGATGTTTATGACGGGTACAAAGGCGCGATTAAGGTCTGCTACTGCGCCGACTCCGACGTAAATCCGCCATTCACTAACAACAACACCATTTCCTTTAATCACGTTTACAACCTGTTTCAAGGAATTATGAATGACTCCGGGTCGTTGTATTTCGGCGTGGGAACCCCCAGCCCGCCATCCTCGGGCACGGGCAACAAGATGCTCAACAACAAGGTGCATGACGTGAGCGACGCGTCCGCGCTGGATGCGGACGGATACGGCGGCGACGGTTTGTACGCGGACGATTTTTCGGGACAGGTAGACATGGAAAACAACCTGGTATACCGCGTTTCGGGCAACGCCGTCAGTTTCTCGGGACCTCGCGCCGGGCCGAACCAGTCGAGCACCGTGAAGAACAACATTTTGGCGTTCGCGCGCCAGTCATTGTTGAACGCCTATGATCCCTACTCATTCAACACCGAGCCGCCCCAACCGATGTTCTTTACAGCCTCCAATAATTTGCTCTATTTCGATCGCAACGGCGCCGAATCGTTTTACGTGCAGGGAGGGTGTACCTACCCTGGCGCGATCGCCTATACGGCGTACCAGCAGTGGACCAGCAACCTTTATTGGCGCACCGACGGAGGGTTCGCGACCGACCCGCAGGCATTTCATACGCAGAAGAGCCTGGACGCGAACGGCGGTTGCGGTAATCAAAAGCTGTGGACCTATTTCACGTTCGGCGGCTGGCAGGGGTTGGGTGAGGATCTTCCAAGCGTGGTGCAGAACCCGGGGTTCAACAACCCGGCCTATCCGGCGGACGATTATACTTTACCCAAAGGGTCGCCAGGAGTGGGATTCATCGTGTTTGACCCGAGCCAGGCCGGCCGGTCCAATCCCGTGATCAAGCCCCCGGCCGTGCCTGCGACGTTTCCTACGAAGCCCTTCAATCCGGCGACGGATTACTAAGTAGGTAGTGCAGTTAGTTGGTGACCGCCAGATCCGCTACGCATGCTTGCCGAAAGCCCACCAACGGTGAAGCGGCGTATCGGATCGAGCCTCCTGCGCCGGCCTCGTCTTTGTCCGCCCCGTCCGCGCTGGCGACTCGCTGGGTCGACGCCAAGCGCTACCTCAGGGGCGCGCCCTCCCTTCCGCACGCCGACGTGGCCACGGTGAGTAGGGGCTACCCGATGTGCTCACCTTTCGGTGAACACGTACTCGTGTTGGCCATCGCGAATGACCAGTGCCCGCTTGCCGGACCGGTCGGCGACCACAAACTCGAATCCCATGTTCGTCGGGTCGGTGGTGATAAACGAGACCGAGCCGTCATCGTTCTTGCGCGAGGCCACTTTGCTTTTCCATTCTCCGAAGTCAAATGTCGTCGCGTTAGTATCGTTGACGACCGTGAGATCGCCGAGGGCGGGACTCGAATAGCGCCTGGCCAGTTTGGCAACCAGATCGGGATTTGCGGGGACAACCAGTCGCTCACGCTCTTTCGCCAGCTCGGCTTTGAAGTTCGCAGCGGAGGCATCGACGTCTCCGGCCGCTTCCGGCTTTCCATCGAATAGTACTTCGAGCAGGCGGCGCATCATTGGGCGAAGCAGCATTCCTCCGCCGTCGGAATTCGTCAACAAAACTGCGCCAATTCCGTATTCGGGGAGGAACATCAAATCGCTCTTGTATCCAGCCATGCTGCCACCATGGTGAATCACCGTGACGCCCCAAGTCTTGTCTTCCATCAGACCCATTCCGTAGCTCTGGTCTTCGCCTGTTGCGATCTGAGGCTGCCGGCGCATCAGGAGGTTCTGCTCCGAAACCAGTCGCGTGCCGTCGGGTAGCTTTCCGCGGGCTATTTCTAATTGGACGTACTTGATAAGGTCGTGGGCCGAAGTCCACGCACCGCCAGCCGGACGGTGCGGCATCACCGAATAGTTGAAGGCCATGTTGGCAACCTGGGGTTTACCGTCTACATCCTCACCGTGAGGTGAGGCATGATTCGCGTTCAGCGCGCGGGCCATGTCGAAGGTTGTGGAGCTCATGCCGAGCGGAGTAAAGACTAGGTTCTGCATGGCTTTGTCGTAGGCGGCGCCTAAGTCACTTTTGGGATCGTACAGGTGCGCGCCTATGTAGCCGGCGGCGGACGCCATCAGATTACTGTATTGGAAGACTTCGCCGAAGCGGCTCGTGGGTTGCATGGTGCCCAGCAAAGCCATGGACGTTTCCGGCGTGGCGTTCTTGAATTCGAAAATCCATTCCAGGTCCTGGCGCGGAAGGCCGGTGCAAGCACAAATAAGATGCTTGATGAGAACCTTGCGTGTTACCTCGGCGTCGCCGAGCTTGAAATTTGGGTAGGCTTCCGTCACCGGCTCGTCCCACCGAAGTTTGCCCTGATCCACCAGGCGGGCAAGCAGGAGCGTGGTCATGCCCTTGGTATTGGAGGCTGCCATGAAGAGTGTGTCCGCATCGACATGCTCCGGTTTGCCCAACTCGCGCACGCCGAGCCCGCCTTCGTAGACAACACGGCCGCCGTCTACCAGCGCGAGAGAAGCGCCGGGGATGTCCAGCTTCTTCATCGAGGCTTCGACGAAGCTTTGCAATTCCGCGATGCGCTCGGGAGTCAGAGGGAGCGCCTTCCGGCCTGCGAAGGTTTCTTTGTTGTAGCCCTTGGGTCGTAGGCTCTCGACGATTAGCCCGAATTGGGAACCGCGCTTTTCAAACGTAGGTTCCTTGCCGTCGAAAATAACCACCGTCCAGTTCTTTCCGGCACGCCAGGCAAGCGCCTGGATGACGGCGCGTTCGTTTGGCGATGTTTCGTACTCAAAACTCTTCTGCTCGTCCCACCCGTCGCGCGCGGGCGAGGGCGTCATCAGTTTCACCGGCCGCTTGAAGTCGGGACGGTACGCGGACCAGGCCGCGGTCACAGCAGAGGCGGCATCCGGTGCTTTCACATCAACAATCGCCAAATGAGAATCCGGTTCCGGCGGCGTGAGCACGATTGTATTTGCTTCGCTACGGAGGGACCAGGCGGCGGGCGCGGTGAAGGTCGCGCCGGCCGGGGTGGAGCGCTTTGCTTCGGATGCAAGTTGCTCGGCAGACTGCGTCGCCAGCACGATGGGGCTCGTCACAACAGCGCACGAAAAGACACAAACGATCGATTTCAGAATGTTCCGGGAAACTCCAGCAGCCATGACGGATTACCTCTGAGCGAGTATATAACGCTTTCAGGTCGGGCACTTTGACGGGACACGCCGGGTCTCGTGCCGGTTTGGCGTTTCCGGGCGGATCGTCCATCCGGCGCGCCCGCCAGATTCCGAGCGCGCGCGACCGGGCCACGCGCGGCGCTGGTGGTGATCTTCGTCGCCGCGTGCGGCCAGGCTCGCTCAGAATTACGACAGCGCAAAAGAAACTGAGGGATCCTCGCAAGAGCCGCTCACGAATCGACTGCTGGGTGTATAATCGCGTCTCCGGCAGGTCGAGGGGAGAGACCGTTATGAATTCCCGGCGTGAGTTCTTGAGCTTTCTGGCGGCCAGTCCATTGGTGCTGGCCCAGTCCGACGCGATTACGAATCCGAAGGACGCGCTGAGCGTGATGGATTTCGAGGAAGCCGCGCGGCGTGCAGTGCCTGTTGCGCACTTCGCGTACATCGCCACGGGCGTGGACGACGATGCGACGCTCAAGGCCAATCGCGAGGGTTTCCAGAAAATCCAGTTGCGACCGCGTCGGCTTGTGGATGTGAGCAAGGTGGATTCTGCCGTCGACTTGTTCGGAACCAGGTGGCCATCGCCGATCTACATTTGTCCCTGCGGAAGTCAAAGAGCGTTTCACGCGGACGGCGAACTCGCGACAGCGCGGGCGGCGCGAGCGCAAAACGCCCTGCAGATGCTCTCCACTGTCTCGTCGACCTCGGTGGAAGCGGTGGCCGAAGCGTTGGGACGGCCGCCTTGGTATCAGCTCTACGCGCCGGCGAAGTGGGATGGCGTCGAGAAGCTGGTGCGGCGAGTGGAAGCGGCGCGCTGTGCGGTACTGGTGCTCACGGTGGACCAAAACGCCGGGCGGAACACCGAAACGCAGAAGCGCCTGACCCGGGCCGATTCACGGCCATGCGCATCGTGCCACGAGGCCGCGCCGGGCACGGCGATGGGCAAACAGGGCAGGCCGATGTTTGAGGGTATCGACAACACCGGGTACAACTCGCCATCGGCGACCTGGGAACTGATCGACCGGTTGAAGAATCTGACTCGCATGAAGCTCATCATTAAAGGTCTGGAGACGCGTGAGGACGCGGAGCTGGCGTGCGAGCACGGCGCCGACGGGATCGTGGTTTCGAATCACGGCGGGCGCGCCGTGGAGACCGGTCGCGGGACCATTGAATGCCTGCCGGAAGTGGTGGGAGCGGTGCGCGGACGAATTCCGGTACTGGTGGATGGTGGTTTCCGGCGGGGAACAGATGTATTCAAAGCGTTGGCGCTCGGGGCACGTGCCGTAGGCATTGGCAGGCCTTATCTGTGGGGCTTGGGCGCGTTCGGGCAAGCGGGCGTGGAGCGCGTGCTCGAGATTCTGAACGCGGAATTGACGCTGACCATGCGGCAGTGCGGAACGCGGTCGGTTGGAGAAATCACTCGGTCGTTCGTGGTATAGCTTGCCTCCATCAGTTGGTCTCTCGACGCTGGCATGCGAGCCCGGAATCTCGATTGTGATGGTCCTCGGCGGCAAGTGCGATTGCAATTGCCTGGTTAGCCACCATTGTTCTGTGTCTTGGCGCAAGCGGGACGTAAAGGGAAGCCAGCTTTCGCAATACAACCCAGGCCGCTCAGTCGCACAGCCATTCGTGTCCGGCTCGTCGGCGCGCTCGTGCTCTTGTTTACCGCCCACGCTCTGTTCACGTGAAGTGGGTCAACTTTCCGATAATCCTGGCACAATCGAGGGCAGGTGGGGGGAACCTCATGTAACGACAGTGGCGTTACACGTCCCGGGTGCCGACCCTGGTTCAGGTGGGCGCTGGCGTTCAATCGAATCGCCCGCTAAAACAGTTAGGAACCCTTAGGAACCCTATTTATCGCCAGTATCATTCGGAATTTCCGTTTTGCCTTCCCGGTTCTCAACATTGTGTGCCTAACCGCCTCCGCTTAGTGCAGGTTTTTCCGCGGTCTTGCATCCCAGCGTATCCGTTGCGCCCATAGGGGGATGTTCGGAAATCTGCAGAACGTGGCGACTCTCGCCGGGAACAATGGTGGGCTCCGGGCAAATTTGCCAAGTCTGTGAATAACTTTTGAATGATTCAGGCCGGGAGTGGGTCCGCGGGCTCGGGGCCGACGTTAGCCCTTGCCGGCACTGTAGCTATGGGCTAACGGTACGACCTCTGAACAGGTGAATCACTAAAGAAATCACCGCAATGATTAACAGAATGTGAATCAGGCCCCCAGCGACGTGAAAGGCGAAAAATCCCAGCGCCCACAGCACCAGCAAAATAACAAACAGAGTGAGAAGCATCACAATCTCCTTGGTGCGCTAAACCGCACCGCTTCTGAGTGAGCACGTATCGGACCAATGTCGTCTTAGGTTGGGCCGAGTCCTCGGATCGACTGGAGGGTTTCCCGCGCCGCTTCTTCTTCTCCCGGCTCGGAAGGTGGTCAATCTTGAACAGCCGACGATGGGAAGAGATGCCATGTTTGGGGAGTCCGCAATCTGCGGATAACTTGGAGGTGCTCACGTGCGTATTGACCTTTACATGAAGACGATCGTCACGCTCATCGCACTGCTTCTTGCGGTGATCGCATTGCAACCAATCTTTCAACCCCAAACCGCCATGGCGCAGGGGACCTACGCCGGTATCCAATTCTCGTATAGCGGGGGGAACCACGCGTTCTTCAATGCCAACACTGGCGACGTTTGGGAATATGGCGACCATGGCAACTTTCGCAACCACTACAAAGTCCGTGAACTAGGTAAGGATCACGATCGCGGGCGTTAAAAGAATGGGGCCGGGAACCCCAAGGCGCCCGGTCCGTAATTGACGGAACGGCATTAACGAAACGCTGTGCTTGCTGACAGCAAAGAACAATAGTATAAGGAAGCTGCCCGGATTTGAGACCGCTGTCCTGGCCGTTCTATCCGTCCGCCCTAATGATGAAGACTGCGTTTCGCCGACCGCTCATAAAACCGGCAGGATAACGCTGGAAACAACCCAGGCTGTCCTCCTACTTCCCAATTTCCCCGATGTGCGCGATCGTGTCGCCGTTCTTTAGCGACGGCACTGCGCCGATGTAAAGCACGACGCCTGCGATCGGGGACGTCGCGTCCCACACCTTCTTGCCGAAATAGTCGGTGACGTAGCCGATCTTCATGCCCTGCGACACGTACGCCTCCGGGACCACCAGCGGATAGAAGACGCCATCCATTTCGCTGGTCACAATGGAAACCCGCGAGAGCCACAGTGGATGCTCTACCGGGGAGACCGCACCGGACAGCATCTTCAGGTGCCGCGCCACCTTCCAGCAGCCCTGAATCAATGAATCGACATCGTCCGCATCGCTGATGCCGGCATGGCCGGCTTCCGCTGTGACACAAGGTTTGCCGAGCGCCGCCGCGAAGCGCGTGATGGTCACGGCGCCGCCCGGCGCAACCGGCGTCCGGAAGTCCTGCAGGATGATGTGATCGAGCCCGAAGGCCAGCACCAAGGCGCGTGACGCCGCGTCCTGCGCCTCTTTCCCGGTGGCGGCCCAGTAGGCGTACCGCCGCAGGTTCTCATCCAGATCGCCGCCATGCAGGTCGATCAGGTAATCGCACTTCTCCACCACCTGCTTGGCAATGGCCCACGATACGCGCTCGGTCTGTGTGCCGTCGGGCCTGCCCGGATAGAAGCGGTTCATATTCTTGCCATCCACCGGATTCAAGTGCGTTACCTTTTGCGCGAACGATGGCACGTTGATCAGCGGCACGATGATCAGTGTTCCCGAAAGCTCCGCCGGATCGGCAGCCTGGGCCAATTTCTGCAGCGCAAGGATGGACGCGTACTCGGTGCCGTGAGATCCGGCTACCAGGGCCAGCACCGGCCCAGGTCTGGCGCCGTTGACTACCATCACCGGGATGCTCGCGGCCGCATCCACGCCCGCCGGCACGCCGATATACCCGGTGGCCTTCTGCCCGCTGCGCGCGGTCGCGGAGCCAACGGTGAAATCGGCTGCCCCCACAAGAGACGGCAGCAACCCTGCCATTAAAATTGCTCGTACCATGGCACGCTATCTTAGCACCGATATGTTCCATGCAGCAGCCCGCCGTACGGAATTTCGGAGTTCATGAAGACCATGAGCTGGAAAAAGCAGAAGTCCCCCAAGTCCTGCCAGATGCCCACATCCGCTGGACTTCCGTGCACCGAGTGCGCCCCGGCGGCGCGCTCGTGCTGTTTGGACCGCGACCGCTGCTTTCGACGCTTCGGGCGGGCTCGTCTTTCCGGGTGTAGCCGTGCACTAGAATTGATCCAGACGCCATGCTGGAAAACATCAATTTGAAGAAGAGACTCTCGCGCGAGGATTACCGACTCGCTCTGCCGGGCTTGCAGCAGCGCCTGTACGATTTGGAGAAGGCCTGTTGGGAACACGGCATACCGACCGTGATCGTATTCGAGGGGTGGGACGCCGCCGGCAAAGGAACGGCCATTTCCGCCCTGACGCAACGGCTCGACCCCCGCGGATTCAAAATGTACCCTATCACCGCAGCCCGCACCTACGAGCAGCAACGGCCGTGGTTGTGGCGCTTCTGGCTGAAAGTCCCCGACCGGGGCGAGATGGTGATCTTCGACCATAGTTGGTACGGCCGCGTGCTGGAGGATCGCGTGGAGCAGACCGTCCCGGAGAAGGTGTGGCGTGACGCATACCGCGACATCGTCGAATTCGAGCGCATGCTATCCGACGACGGCGCCGCCATCCTGAAATTCTTCCTGCACATCAACAAGAAAGAGCAGAAGGAACGGTTCCAGGCCATCGAAAAGGACCCCCTGGAAGCCTGGCGCGTGACGGATGCCGACTGGGCCCGCCACAAGAAGTACGGCGAATACCTGAGCGCAACCGAGGAGATGCTCGAATGGACTGAGTCTGAATTCGCGCCCTGGACGATCGTGGAAGCCACGTCGAAATGGCTGGCGCGAAAGAAGATCTTCGAGACGATTATCACCGCCATGGAAAAGCGCCTCGGGGCGAACGCGCCGCCCAGGGTCGAGGTGAAGGGCGCGGCGGCCAAAGACGCGGCATTGCGGGAGGCGATGGAATCCCTGGGTGGAGGAGGACTCTGATGTTGGAGACCATCGACCTGACCCGAGCGCTCGATCGTGACGCCTACGTGCGCGAAGTAACGCGGCGGCAGATTCAGCTTCGCGAGCTGGGATACCAGATCTATTTGCGGAAGCGGCCAGTGGTGGTCGTATTCGAGGGATGGGACGCTGGAGGCAAGGGCGGCGCGATCAAGCGGATCACGGAGAAATTGGACCCCCGCGGCTACGTGGTCTACCCGATCGCCGCGCCGCAGGGCGAGGACAAAACACGCCATTACCTGTACCGCTTCTGGCGCCGGCTTCCGGAGCGCGGGCAGATCGCCATCTTCGATCGGTCCTGGTACGGCCGGGTGCTGGTGGAACGGGTGGAGGGGTTCGCCAGGGAAGAGGAATGGAAGCGGGCCTTCAAGGAGATCAACTCGTTTGAGCGCCAGTTGCGGGAATTCGGGATGATTCTGGCGAAGTTCTGGATCCACATCTCCCAGGAGGAGCAGTTCCGGCGGTTCGAGGAGCGTAAGGCGATCGGCTACAAAGCCTGGAAGCTGACGGAGGAGGACTGGCGGAACCGCCAGAAGTGGAGTGTCTACGAGGAGGCAGTCGAAGAAATGCTGGTGAAGACGAGCACCAAGAGCGCGCCCTGGTGTCTGGTGGAGGGAAACGACAAATACTGGGCGCGCGTGAAAACGCTGTCGAGACTCGTGGAGATACTCTCGGCGGAACTGGACTACAAACCGGCGGACCCGCTAAAGCGAGGATCCGCGAAGAAAGCCGCCAAGCCGGCCACCCACGGCAAGTCAAAGCCGGAAATCAGGTAAACAGGTTTTCCTTCCATTGAGGCTGGCCGGCCGCGGCGAGCTTACCGGCATAAATCAGCTTCTAAGCTGGCGGGATACGCCCATCTACTGCTTCAAAATCCAGCCGGCCATCTTTTCCAGCGCCGCCGGCGCGATCGTCTCTTCGACCTGGGCGTACTCATTCACCGCTCCCGTCTTAGCCGTCTGGAATAGGTGGTTGAGACCCGTTAACTCGACTACCTCGAAGTGTTTGTTGCCGCCATCCTCAAGCGCTTTCCGGATGGCCGGCAGGTTCAGTTTGGGAGGCACTTGCGTGTCTTTTTCGCCGTTGATCGCCAGCACCGGGCAGGTCACCTTGCGCAATGCCGGCGCCGGATCGTAAGTCAGAAAATACCGGTACCACGGCGAAGTCAGTTGTCGGTACGCGGTGTCGAATTGCGCCCCAGTGACCGCAGGCCCCAGAACGGTGCGCAGCTTCTCTCTGCGAACCGTGTCGTCTGTTTCCTGCTCCACAATGTCTAGGATTTTGCGCTGCTGTACGCCGGCCTGCAGCGCCATCTCGTGACTCATGCCGGCAGCTTCGTTGCCTGCCACCACCTGCGCGACGATGATCTGGTCACCCGGCACGCCCGATCCGGCCATCATCACGATGAAGGCCACGTCGTGGTCGCGCGCCGCCACCATGGGCGCAATCACGCCACCCTCGCTGTGGCCGATCAACCCGATCTTGTGCGCGTCCACTTCCGGACGCGTCTTCAGGTATGCCACCGCGGCTTCCGCGTCGGTGGCGAAATCGGCCGTGGTGGCTGTGGCGATAACGCCGCCCGACTTACCGATGCCGCGTTTATCCGTGCGCAGCACCGCAATCCCCTGGCGCGTGAGATAGTCCGCCAGCACCAGGAACGGTCTGTGGCCCATCAAACTTTCGTCGCGATCATTCGGACCGGAGCCACGGATCAGGGCCACTGCCGGGAAAGGCCCTTTCCCCTGCGGGATCGTCAACGTGGCCGCCAGTTGGATGCCCGCCTGATGGTTCTGGTAAGTGAGCTCCTCCTCGCGATACGGATACGGTTTCACCGGCATCTGCGGCCGTTTCGGCCCAGCCACTACCCCGCCTTCCGCCCGCTTCAAC
This sequence comes from Bryobacteraceae bacterium, assembly GCA_049511275.1. Lineage (GTDB taxonomy): Bacteria > Acidobacteriota > Terriglobia > Bryobacterales > Bryobacteraceae > PALSA-129. The sequence continues at coordinate 3,507 of JBEKYE010000085.1, read as the reverse complement.
ACCAGCGGGAAGGAGCCGCCGCCCTGCTTCCATGTTCCCTCGATGGTCTGCAGGTCGGCGCTGATTTTCGCCTCGTAGCGCCCGCCTACCACCGCCACTTCCAGCGTCAGCGAAGCGCCGTCCCGCTTCGCCGCCGCCACCGGAATCCCCATCGCGCCCTGATCCGGGCTGTCCAGGGTTGCGACCAGACCGTCCTGGGTCGTCGCCAGGTGAAAAACGGTCTTGATCTTCGTCGGGCCCACTTCGATGTTCCCGACCCACGCGCCGTCGATATCGGATGGCTTCACCTGCGCGAGCGATGCGCCAGCCGCCAGTACCGCCAACAAGAAACTCTTCCTCATGGGACCATTATCGCGTCAGTTCTTCAACTCAACCATCAAAGCCTCGAAGGGACCATCCATCAGGTTGTCTTCCTTGTGCTTCGTCGCACCGCCCCAACTCGCTTCCCCCGCCTTGTGAACGGCCGTGTCCACCTTCCCGTCCGGCGTCGTCAGTCGCGTGTTCTGGTCGGTCAGGTAGACCACCACGCGGTTGAGTTGGTGCTCATGCATGGGCGAGCCTTGGTGCGCTCGAAACTTCACGCGGACTACTCGAACCTGGCTGTTCTCGAATTCCACCTTGTAATCTTTGGAGTCCACTTGGATCGGGTCGAGAGCCGTGGTCACCTTCTTCGCCGGATCGCCCGGCTTCTTGACCTCGATTTCGACAATCGTTACCGGCGCGTCGCTAACCACCTCGGAAGTGTGCATCCCGCTCGCGGGGCTCCACCTGACGTCGCCCGCCTTGAAATCGAGGACCGTCTTGGCGCCGGCCTGGGGTACGATCTCCTGCCGTCCAGGCTGTAGGTAGATCATCACGCGGTTGAACTTGTGCTCGTGGAGGGCGGTCTTCACGTGAGGCGGCTCGGTGACTTTGATGACCGTGACCTGGTCGTTGTCGACGGGCGTCTCGCGGGTCTGCGCGAAGAGCGCGGAAGTCACCACGGCGAGCAGCGCCGCCAGGTGCAGGGAGGTTCGCATTCGCCTATGATACTAGCTCGCAGACGGTCCGTGCGAACGCTCGGTTTGGAGGCCCCCGTCCGGTCTTCTTCGCCGGCAGCCGGCGTTCTCTCTGGTTGTTCGCTCCACGAACCCGCCGGCGGTTCGTTCGATAATCGATAGGAGATGCCCTCACGAACTTCAAAGGAACAGTTCGATCGCCAGGCGGCGCATTATAACGCGCAGTGGAATGCGTGGAACGGCGAATCGCTCGCGTGGCTCATCGAACACGCGCACTGCCGGCCTTCGCACAGGCTGCTGGATGTCGCCACAGGCGCAGGTTTCACGGCTGTGGCCTTCGCGCCCCTCGTCGCGGGGGTGACCGGCCTGGACGTCTCCGCGGCTATGCTGCGAAAGGCCCGGGAGCGAGCGCGGGCGGCCGGGCTTGCCAACCTGGTCTTTGAGACCGGGGCGGCTGAATCTCTTCCCTTCCCGCCATACGCCTTCGACGGCGTGGTTTGCCGCCTGGCGGCCCACCATTTCCTCTCCGTGCCGAAGTTCCTTGCGGAAGCTTACCGGGTGCTGCGGCCGGGCGGGCGCCTGTTGGTCGCCGACACCTCCGAACCGGACAACGCACCCGAAGTGGATGCGTGGCACAACCACGTCGAGGTTCTACGGGACGGCTCGCACGTCCGCAACTACACTCCTGCGGAATGGCGTGGCTTCGTCGCTGGCGCCGGGTTCGTCCTGGAGGAGCTGGATCAGGTGCGCGAATCCGTGCCGATCACCCTGCGGGCGTGGCTCAAAAAGGGCGGCTGTCACGGGGAGGCGGCCGCCGAGGTACGCCGCCAGTTCCTCGAAGCGCCGACGGAGGTGGCGCGGACATTCTCCGTCACCCGAATGCCGGACGGCGACATCAGCTTCCAGTGGGTCCGGATCGCACTGTCGGCGTGCAAGCCGCGCTAACGGCTCCCTTCCCGTATCTCCAGAGCCGGTTGTTCCGCGACAGGCTGGCTAGCCCACCGTGGCGGAGAAAGCCCTGCGCCAGAAGGGCGGCCGACAAAATGGACGAGATTTTTGGACCAGTAGCGGTCAAGAAAGCCATGAGCAGCGTGAACTAAGGAGTAAGTGGTCGATTCCCTGGTGGGCGGTCGCGGGCTCGAACCGCGGACCTTCTGGGTGTAAACCATGAACGATCCCAACGCGTCACCTTCCACCGATTGCCACCTGCTTGTATTTCTAGCTACTTGCGTGAAACAGTAGAAAGCCAGAGAATACCAGAAAAGGTAGGGGTGGGCACAAAACTGGGCACACTGAGATGTCCCGTTTAGCGCTGACGGTTAGGCCCGGTCCCGTGACGGAGCGGCTACCCTGCAACGTTGACGTGGAGCGACTTGTACTTGGCTCGATCCTGCTGGATGATGCGAGGTACTTGACCGCAGCATCGGTGCTTTCGGCGGAGGATTTCACCCTCGAAAAACATCGCCGCATCTGGCGGCGAATGCAGGATCTGTACAGCCGTGGAGAGCAAATCGACTGGATCACTGTCCAAAACGAGTTATTGAATCACGGCGAATTGGAGTCCTGCGACGGCACCGGTTATCTGGTTTCGCTCGATGACGGGCTGCCCGCCGTGCTTCAACTGGATTCGTACTTGCGAATCCTGACTGAGAAGACGGCGCGGCGGCGCATTATGCGCACATGCTTGGACCTGTACGCCCGGTGCTCTGTGAGCGGCGAAGAGATCCAACAGATTGCCGCATCGGGCCGAGATATTCTCGCGAAGATCGGGGAACGGCAGGGACTACAATTCCGCTCGATCAACGAAATCCCCTCGATAACGGAGTGTGGCGGCGAGATCGAATACATTCGAGATCCCGAACTCCCAAAGGGCGCCGTCGTGGCACTAACGGGAGACAGCGCGTCGGGTAAAAGCACCCTGCTGACCGCGTGGGCGCGGGATGCCTGGCTCAGACACGGAATACCCACGCTCTTCCTCGACCGCGAAAATCCTCGCGCCGTGGTCGCGGAGCGCATGGATCGGCTTGGTGTGCGCGACGGTCCGGGACTTCACTGGTGGGGCGGGTGGTTGGACCAGGAGGCTCCGCAGCCGGATGCCCAAATAGTTTTGGATTGGGTGAGACTCTGCGATCCGCGGCCTATCGTGGGGGTGGACAGCCTGTCCGGGTTCCATGCCGGCGATCAGAACGACGCGGGAGAGATGCGGACATTCGTACACCGATGCCGCCGGTTGGCGAATCTTGGCGCGACTGTTGTCATCGTGCATCACGACGGCAAGGCCGAGAGCGCGAAGGACTACAGAGGCTCCAGCGATTTCAAGGCGGCGGTCGATGTCGCCTTCCACGTCAGCAACTTTGGCAGCAGCGGCCGGCTCGACAAATTATTCCTTAGGACGTACAAACACAGGTTCGGTTTCTCTGGCGAACTGAGCTACCAGTATGCCGATGGCCGGCTTGTTCGCGCCGAAAGTGCCGAAACGAACCAGACCATCAGCGAACCGTTGACGGCA
>JBEKYE010000084.1:0-14041 GCA_049511275.1 Bryobacteraceae bacterium | reverse complement strand
CGGCACCTACGGCCGTAAAGGCTTCGTCTCCCAGGCGCTCGCCGACGTTCTGGCCAACGACAGCACCGTCCGGGAAGTGGTGGCCATCGGGCCGCTGCCCATGATGAAGGCCTGCTGCGCGGTGACCCGGCCACTGGGCGTTTCCACCATCGTCAGCCTGAATTCCATCATGGTGGACGGCACCGGCATGTGCGGCTCCTGCCGCGTGACGGTGGGCGGCAAGATGAAGTTCGCCTGCGTGGATGGCGCGGATTTCGACGGCCACCTGGTGAATTTCGACGAACTCAGCTTGCGCCAGAAGCGCTTCGAGCGCGAGGAAAAGGCCGCGCTCGATCGCTACCGCGACGAATCCACCAAGCTCGCCAGCTTGCAGGCCGCGCGTGCCGTGGCGGAAACCGACGGCCAGCCGCGTTCCACCTGCGAGCTGCCGGAACCGTTGCCTTTTGTTCCGGGCCCGCGCCTGCCCAAGAACCTCAAGAGCATTCCGCCGGAACGCGCCCCCATGCCGCACCAGCCGGCCGAAGAGCGCCGTCACAATTTCAAGGAGGTGGCCCTGGGACTGGACCTGGAGGCCGCGCTGCATGAGGCGGACCGCTGCCTGCGCTGCAAGAAGCCGCGCTGCATTCCGGGCTGCCCGGTGGGCATCGACATCCCCGGCTTCGTCGCCGCCATTCAAGACAAGGACATCAAGCGGTCCTACCAGATTTTGAAAGCCACCAACGCGCTTCCGGCGGTGTGCGGCCGCGTCTGCCCGCAGGAAACGCAATGCGAAGCCACCTGCGTGGTGGGCGCCAAGTATAAGCCGGTGTCGATCGGGCGGCTGGAACGCTTCGTCGCCGATGCGGCCATGGGACGGGGATGGGACGAATTCCCGGAGCCCGCCAACGGTGCGCAGAAGAAGGCCGCCATCGTGGGTTCCGGTCCGGCCGGCCTCGCCTGTGCCGGCGAACTGGCGCGCAACGGCGTCAAGGTGACCATTTTCGAAGCCCTGCACGTGGCCGGCGGAGTGCTGAAGTACGGCATCCCCGAATTCCGCCTGCCCGATGTCATCATCGACGCCGAAATCGAGAACCTCAAGAAGATGGGCGTGGAGATCCGCCTCGACTGCATCATCGGCAAGCTCTTCACCATCCCGCAGCTTCTCACGGACATGGGCTATGACACGGCCTTCGTGGGGACCGGCGCCGGATCGCCCAAGTTTGCCGAGGCCCCCGGCGAAGCCTACAACGGCGTCTTCTCCGCCAACGAATTCCTGACGCGCGTCAACCTCATGCGCGGTTACCGCCAGCCCATCTACGACACTCCCGTGGGCATGGGCAAGCGCGTGGCCGTCATCGGCGCCGGCAACACAGCCATGGATGCCTGCCGCGTGTCCCTGCGCATGGGCGCCGAATCGGTGACCTGCGTCTACCGCCGGACCCGCCGCGAATCGCCCGCCCGCGCCGAGGAACTCGAGCACGCCATTGAAGAAGGCGTGAACTTCATGTGGCTCACCGCCCCGGTGGAAATCCTGGGCGATCAATCCGGCTGGGTGACGGGAATGCGCTGCCAGAAGATGGAACTGGGCGAGCCCGACGCTTCCGGCCGGCGCCGGCCGGTTCCTATGCCGGGCTCCGAGTTCCTGCTGGACGTCGACACCGTCATCTACGCCCTGGGCACCACCGCCAACCCGATCATCGCGCAGACCACCCCCGGATTGAACGTCAACAAGTGGGGCTATATTGTAATCGACGAACAGACCGGCATGACCACCCTGCCCGGCGTCTTCGCCGGCGGAGATATCGTCACCGGCGCGGCCACCGTGATCCTGGCCATGGGCGCGGGCAAGCGCGCCGCCAAGGGGATGCTAGAATATTTGGGCATCCTCAAGCCCGATGCGCCGCAACAAATGACCACCGTAGGGAGCGTATAAACCATGCCATCCTCCTGCCCCAAGTGCCACGCGGTTTTGGAAGAAGACGAGATCTGCTGCGCGCAGGTCCGTTACACCTGGCGCTGCAAAAGCTGTTTTAAACTGACCAGCGGGTTCGCCGTGCCGTACGGCAAGTGTTTCATGTGCGGCGGCGAGCTGGAATTGATCCCCGGACGCGACCTGGGCGACTCCATGCGCTTCCAGGCCATCCGCGACGCCGTGCAGTTCGAGCTGAACTCGTTTCATTTTTATAAGCTGGCGCGCGACAAAGCCAAGACCCCCGACCAGCGCGCCGTGCTGGAACGCCTCTACGAAGCCGAACTCGATCACCTCCACGAGCTCGAAGAGAAGTATCACGCGCACCTGGACCGCGAAGTGGTGGAGCTTTCGGCCAATGAACAGAACCTGCTCTCCAACTGGCTGTTCAAGGGCATAGAAGTGACGGAGACATCCGGCATCGGCGATCTCTACCGGGTGGCGCTCGAAATGGAACGCCGCACCCGCGACCACTTCCGCAAACTGGCCGCCGAGCTTCCGGCGGGCCTTGAAAAAGACTTATGCGGGGAACTGGCAGCCGAGGAAGAAGAGCACGTCGCGCTGCTGGAAGGCGAGCTGGAGCAGATCGGCTAGCTGCAACGCGGTGCTGTTCACTTGACTCGTCGAGTGGCAGCCCGGTTGCCCACCCGGCGGGTCAAGGCTGGCGGCTCGGTGTATACTGAACCGGTCCCGCACGCCCAAAATGGAGATTCCGGATAACACTGAGCGGTCCCGCCGCCTCTGGCTCGCCGTCGTTCTCGCGGGGGCCGCGGCGCGCCTGTGGTTATGGTGGATCTCGCAGGGGACCAACGATCTGGTCCGCTGGTATCAATACGGGGAGAGCATCGCGGCGGACGGTCTGGCTGAAACCTATCGGAATATCCCCTTGTTCAACCATCCCCCGCTCATGGGACTCTATGCGATGCAGGCGTGGTGGTGGTCGGGCGGAGACGGGTGGACATTCGCGCACCTGATGAAGTTGCCCGGCCTGGCTGGCGAAGCGCTCACCCTGTGGGCGCTGTGGCGGTTCGCCGGTCCCAAAATCTCCGCCGCCTACGCCTGGTTGCCGGCGGCCATCCTGGTCTCGGGGTTTCACGGCAACACCGATTGCCTGTACGCTGCCCTGGTGCTGGTGGCCGTCATCGCCTTCGACCGGCAACTCTACTTTCTGGCAGGCCTGCTCTTAGCCGGCGCCCTCAACGTCAAGCTCATCCCTCTGGTGCTGTTGCCGCTGGTGTTCATCGGGTCGCCGAACCGGAAAGCGTTCCTGCGCCTGACCGCCGGACTGGCCATCGGCGCGGCGCCGTTGGTAGTCCCGGCGCTCACGGCCGGGCACGCCATGTATCGCAACATGGTGGTCTACAGCTCCAATGCCGACAACTGGGGACTCCTCGCGATCCTGAATCACTGCGTGGGGATCCCCGTTCTCGGCAAGTTGGCCGCCGCGACCGGGGACGCCTACCTGGTGGCCGGCCGTTACGTCATACTGGCGGCTGTCACGGCGGTGGCCTTGCTGGCGAAGTTCCGGGGCGGCCGGCCGATGGCCGGGCAGGCAGCGCTGGGAGCGGCGTTATTCCTCTTGCTCACTCCCGGATTCGGAGTCCAGTACGTGGTCTTCGTGGCGCCGTTGCTGTGCCTCGTGGATGTGCCGCGGGCGCTAGGCTGGGGATGGGTCTCGGGGCTCTTTATCGGAGTGCTGTACTGGGGATTCCGCGCCGCAGCGGCGCACCCCACTTCCAATTTTTTTGGTAAATTTCCCTTTCCCGCGTGGGCCATCGGTCTGGCTGCCTGGGCGGTCCTGCTGGATTTCGTATGGCGCCATCTCGGGGAAACTGTAGCACCCGTCTGACCCGCAAAATATATCCGGTCAAATTCGCGCGAACGCCTGGACGGCAGCTCGCAGCAGCGCGGCCTAGCAGGCGCGCAGCAGCCTGCGCATGGCCAGCTCCGCACCCGGCGCGGGAGCGATTTCGCGCCGGATGTAGAGCTCCAGACTGCGCATGATGTGCCGCGCCCGCAAAAAACGGCGGCGTCGAAGGCGCAGATAAACAATCAGGCAGAGGTCCGCCATGGCCAGAATGAAGAAGAGGAGTGCATCAACGCCGTCCATGACCCTATCTAAGCACGTTGCTATCTTTAGTCATAGATGCATTAGTAACTGGTAGTTATAGGACTTTTTATCGAATACCCGCCAGCCGGTAAACGTTATCCATTTCGCCCGCCCGAACCCCGCCGTGCACGGTGATAGACTTGCTCTTTCATGCCTAAAGCAACGCGGTTGGAGTGCAGCCTCTGTAAGCAAACTTATCCCGCGGACCAGGTGGCCAACCTGTGTACCTGCGGCGGGCCGTTGCTAGTTCGCTTCGACCTCGATACGCTGCGCCACCGCTGGCCGCGGCGCGCGGTTGCGGGCGGCCCTTCCAACATGTGGCGCTATGCTCCCATCCTGCCGCCGGCCGACGCCTTCATCGTCACGTTGGGAGAAGGCTGGACTCCGCTGGTGCGCACCAAGCGGCTGGGCGCCCGCATCGGCGCCGATTCCCTGTGGGTCAAGGACGAAGGCCTGAACCCCACCGGATCGTTCAAGGCGCGCGGCCTCTCCTGCGCCGTCTCGATGTGCGCCGAGTTGGGCGTGAAGAAGGTGGCCATCCCTTCGGCCGGAAACGCCGCCAGCGCCATGGCCGCCTACGCGGCCGCGGCCGGGATGGAAGCTCACATTTTCATGCCGCGCGACGTCCCCCAAGCCAATTTCCTGGAGTGCAAAGCCTATGGCGCGCGCGTCACGCTGGTGGATGGCCTCATCGGCGATTGCGGACGCCTGGTGGCCGAGCGCGGACCCACGGAGGGCTGGTTCGACGTCAGCACGCTCAAGGAGCCCTACCGCATCGAAGGCAAGAAGACCATGGGCTATGAAGTGGCCGAACAGATGGGTTGGGAATTGCCCGACGCCATTTTCTATCCCACCGGCGGCGGCGTCGGCATGATCGGCATGTGGAAAGCCTTCGATGAAATGGAGAAGCTCGGCTGGATCGGCTCGCGGCGGCCCAAGATGATCGCCGTGCAGGCCACCGGTTGCGCCCCCATCGTGCGCGCCTTCGAAGAGAACCAACCGCGCAGCCGCTTCTTCGACAACGCCTACACCGTGGCCGCCGGCTTGCGCGTTCCTAAAGCGCTCGGCGATTTCCTGGTGCTCGCGGCCGTGCGCGAAAGTCACGGCGCGGCCATCGCCGTCACCGACGACGAGATGCTCACCGCCGGCGCGCAACTGGCCTCCGAGGAAGGCATCTACGCGGCGCCCGAAGGCGCGGCCTGCGTGGCGGCACTCGAAAAACTGCTGGCATCGGGCTTCCTCAAACAGACCGACCGCATTGTGCTCTACAACACCGGCTCCGGCTTGAAGTACCCGGAAGCCTATTCCACGCGTTTCCCGCGCGCCGCCGCGAGCGAGCAGGACAAGCTCGGCGGCCTGATCACACCGCGATGAAAGACCTGGCATGGCGCGCGCTCGATGCCGTATCGCGCCCGGGCGTCACCTACGCCGACGTGCGCGCCATCGAAACGCGCGATCGCGACGTCACCACCAGGAACGGCAAGGCGGGCAATGTGGCGTGCTCCGAATCGCAGGGCATCGGCATTCGCGTCCTGGCCTCCGGCTGCTGGGGCTTCGCCGCCTCGAGCGACCTCGCCAACGAGGGCATCGAGCGAGCCGCCCGGCTGGCCATCGAAATCGCCCGCTCCGGCGTTGCCGCCAAGAAGGCCGATGTGTCGCTCGCCCCGGAATCCAGCTACCAGGCCACCTGGGTTTCTCCCTGCGCCATCGATCCCTTTTCGATTCCGGTGGACCAGAATCTCGCGGCCCTGCTGGCGGTGGACGCCGAACTGCGCCGCAATCCCGCCATCAGCCTGGCCGAAACCGCCATGCGCTTTGTGTGGCAAAGGCAGGTCTTCGCATCCACCCTGGGCAGCTTGATCGATCAGACCCGCACCACCAGCGGCGCGGGATTCTCCGCTCTCTGCTACAAGAACGGTGAAATCCAGAAGCGCTCTTTCCCCAACTCCGTCGGCGGCCAACACCAGTTGAAAGGCTACGAGCTGGTGCAAGAGCTCGACCTGCCGGGCCATGCCGCGCGCATCGCCGAAGAAGCCGTGGCGCTGCACTCCGCCCCGCAGTGCCCGGAAGGCGAGCGAGATTTGATCCTCGACAGCTCGCAGCTCGGCCTGCAGGTTCACGAATCCATCGGCCATCCCGTCGAGCTCGACCGCGTCCTCGGCAGCGAAGCCAACTACGCCGGCATGAGCTTTCTCACCCTCGACCGGCTCAACCACCTGCGCTATGGCTCGGCTATCGTCAACGTGGTCTGCGACGCGCGCCTGGAGCACGGCCCCGGTCTCGGCACCTTCGCCTTCGACGATGAGGGCGTGCCCGCGCAATCCACCGATATCATCCGCGCCGGCCAGTTCACCGGCTACATGACCTCGCGCGAGACCGCGGCGGCGGTGGGCCAGGCGCGCTCCAACGGCTGCATGCGGGCCGACGGCTGGGCCAGGCTGCCGCTCATCCGCATGACCAACGTGAGCCTGCTCGCGGGCGAGCAATCGCTCGAAGAAGTGATGGGCGCCGACCACGCCATCTACATGGAGACCAATCGCAGTTGGTCCATCGACGACAAGCGCTACAACTTCCAATTCGGCTGCGAAATCGCCTGGGAGATGCGCCACGGCAAGCGGGTCCGCATGCTGAAGAACCCCAGCTACAGCGGAATTTCGACCGAGTTCTGGAACGCCTGCGCGGCCATCGCGGGACGCGAACACTGGACGCTGTGGGGCGTCCCCAATTGCGGCAAAGGCCAGCCCGAGCAGGTGATGGGCACCGGCCACGGCGCCAGCCCCGCGCGCTTCCACAAAATCAAAATCGGGAGCGCCTATGCCGGATAGCGCCGAAGCCATCTTCGGCCAGGTGGTGGATGCCGCGCGCGCGGGGGGCGTCACGGAGGTGGAAGCCATCCTCGCCTCCGATACGAGCGCGCTCACGCGCTTCGCCAACAACGCCATCCATCAGAACGTCTCCGAGCGCAACACGCAGCTCTCCGTGCGCGCCGTCGCCGGCGGCCGCTCCGCGCGCGCGTCCACCAACCGGCTGGATCGCGAAGCCATCCGCGGCGTGGTGGAGCAGGCCATCGCCATCACGCGGCTGACCGAATCCGATCCCGAATTACAACCCCTGGCCGATCCTGCGGCCTACCCGGAAGTGAGCCGCTGGTTCGAATCCACCGCCTGCTCGACACCAGCCGGGCGCGCCCGCGCGGTGGCCGAAGCCATCGGCGCGGTGGAAGCCGCCGGCCAGACCGCCGCCGGCATTTACTCCACGGAAGAATCCTCGTTCGCGCTGTTGAACTCGCGCGGCGTGAATGCGAGTTACCGCGAAACCACCGCGCGCTTCTCCATCACCGCCATGGCCGGCGATTCCTCCGGCTGGGCCAAAGCCGGCGCCTGCGACCTCCGCGATCTCAACCCCCTGGAGCTGGCCCGCGGCGCCGCCCGCAAAGCCTCGCAATCCGGCGCACCGCGGGAATTGCCTTCCGGCCGCTACACGGTCATTCTGGAACCGGCCGCGGTGCTCGATCTGGTGGGCCAGATGTTCGCCGATTTCAGTGGCACCGCTATCCGCGAGGGCCGCAGCTTCCTCAACGACCGCATCGGCAAAAAGGTTTTCGGCGGCAACATCACCATCCACGACGATGCCTGCCACCCGCTGCAATCCGGCGCGCCCTTCGACGGCGAAGGCGTCCCGCGCCGGCGCCTCACCCTGGTGGATGGCGGCGTGGTGCGCGACATCGCCTACAGCCGGCAAGCCGCCGCGCTGGCCGGCGCCGCGCCCACCGGTCACGGCTTCCCGCTGCCCAACGAGTACGGCGAAATGCCGGTCAACATTGTGATTGCCGGCGGCGATTCCTCCATCGAAAAAATGCTGGCTTCCACCGAACGCGGCATCCTGGTGACGCGCTTCTGGTACATCCGCGAAGTGGACCCCTACGAAAAGATCTTCACCGGCATGACCCGCGACGGCACCTTCCTGGTGGAAGACGGCCTCATCGCCGCGGGCGTCCGCAACTTCCGTTTCAATCAAAGCCTGGTCGAGATGCTCTCGAACGTGGAATCGCTCTCCGCGACGGTGCGCGCCTCCGGAGAAGAGACCTTCGACATGGTGGTCCCCGCCATGAAAGTGCGTGATTTCAACTTCACCGAAGTCACCCGCTTCTAGCGGAAGCCGCTCGACTGGCCTACGCATGGACGTATACTGCAAGCATGAGCCTCAAGAGCGCGGCGTTGTTCGCATTGATCGGGATGATTCTGCTGACCGTTCTGCTGGCGGCAGGCTTCATCCGTGACTTATCGGCCTTTGCAGGCGGCGGGGTTGCACTGATCACGCTGCTTAAATCGGCAATTCATTTGCTGGCAGGCCTGAGTGTGGCAATATTCCTGTACGTGTTCCATAGAGCGCAATCCTGATGTCCGCCCGGGATGCCAATCGACACCCCGGGCTCCGTGCAGGCATCCTGACGGCGCTCGCGGTAGCGGCGTACGCACAGCCTCCCGGCGCCCCGTCGCCGGTTTCCATAAGACCAGCCACCATGCCGCGCATCGGCACGGTGGATGAGCGCTTCCAGTCGTTCAACATCGAAATGATCGAGGTCACCGGCGGCAGATTCTGGAAGCCCTACGGCAAGGAGGTCGACGCGCTTCTGAAAGCGCCGCCATCCGCCGGTCCGGCGGGCATGGATCCGGCATTGTATCAGCTGCGGCCGCCGATCGATCTCGGCAACCCCCGGTTACGCAAACTGGCAGCCGCGCTGGGACCTGCTTACGTGCGCGTCAGCGGCACTTGGGCCAACACCACCTGGTTCCAGGACTCGGACGATGCGGCCCCGGCCAATCCGCCCACAGGCTTTAATGGGGTGTTGACCCGCCGCCAATGGAAGAGCGTGGTGGACTTTTCTCGCGCGGTGGACGCCAGGATCGTCACTTCCTTCGCCACCAGTGCGGGAACCCGCGATGCCGCCGGCGTCTGGACTCCCGCCCAGGCGCGCCAGTTTCTCGCTTATACCAAATCCATCGGCGGCAGCATCGCAGCAGCCGAGTATATGAACGAACCCACCTTTGCGGAGATGGGTGGCGCGCCGCAGGGCTACGGCGCCGCTGCCTATGCGCGCGATATCGCCGTCTTCCGCCCCTTCGTAAAGCAGGCTGCTCCCGGGATGGTGTTCCTTGGTCCCGGTTCCGTTGGTGAGGGAGTTTCGTTGGTGCCGGCAGGCATGGCGCAGGGCCAGCTCAAGACCGAGGATCTGCTCGCGGCCACGGGTCCGGCCTTCGATGCCTTCTCCTACCATTTCTATGGAGCCCTTTCCAAACGATGTGCGATCATGGCCCCGGCGGCGGGAACATCCGCCGACGATGCGCTCTCCGAGGAGTGGCTCTCCCGCACCAGCCGCGTCGAGGCATTTTACGCCGGTCTCCGCGATCGGTTCGAGCCCGGCAAACCGCTCTGGGTCACCGAAACCGCCGACGCGGCCTGCGGCGGCAACCCATGGGGCGCTACGTTTCTCGATAGCTTCCGCTATCTGGATCAGCTTGGCCGTCTGTCCAGGAGCGGCGTCCAGGTGGTCGCGCACAACACGCTGGCCTCCAGCGACTATGGCTTGCTCGAGGAGAATACGCTGACCCCTCGGCCCAATTATTGGTCGGCTCTGCTTTGGCGCAGACTCATGGGCCCGGCGGTGCTCGATCCGGGTCCTTCGCCCGCGCCGGAATTGCATCTCTACGCCCACTGCTTGCGCGGCCATCCCGGCGGCGTAGCGCTGCTGGCGATCAATACCAGCCAGACTGCATCGCAATCGCTCGAACTTCCCACGGAGTCGGACCGCTACACCCTGACCGCCCGCAATCTGCAAGACACGCGGGTTCAACTGAACGGGGATGAACTCAGGTTAGGCGCCAACGATGAGTTACCGCGGATTACGGGCGTGCCGGCACCGGCCGGACGAATCGCATTCGCACCCGCAAGCATTACATTCCTGGCGATCCCGAACGCCAGGAACGGCAGTTGCCGGTAGGGCGGGTTTCCCGGCCAGCCGTTACTTTGGCAGCGGCCGGCGCTCATGCGCCAGCCGCTCGGCCAAGAACACCTTCAACAGAGATTGATACGGAACGTCGCGCCGATTCGCCAGTACTTTGAGATCCTCGATCATGGAGACCGGGAGTCGCAGCGATATCGTCTTTAGAGACGGTTTGAGGTGAACGAGGTTCTTGCGCTTCGCCGACTGCCAATCCACGTACTCCGTCGAATCCGCAGTGGCCCAGAATTTCCTTTCATGGTCTTCGTTCTTGAATTCAGGAATTCTCTTCACTGCCGGCTCTTACTCCTGACTCCCAAACTGCTTCAGGTCTTCCGGGCCTTCCTGCAAGGCGACCGGCTCTGCCCCTTGCACCAGTTCCCGCACTTTCTCAACGACATCCGGATTGGCCAGGGTGGTGATGTCCCCGGTGTTCATGTGGTTCGTAATGGCCGAGAGCACCCGGCGCATGAGCTTGCCGGAGCGGGTCTTGGGCATATCCGGGACAATGTGGATGGCCTTCGGCCGCGCGATCTTGCCGATGATGGTTTCAATGGCTTTCGAGACCTTGTCGACGATCTCCTGGCTGGGTTTCAGGCCAGGCCGCAGGCAGATATAGACCATCGGCACGCGACCCTTAACCTCGTCCACCGCGGGCACCACCGCAGCTTCGACAACTTCCGGAACCGTCAAGCATGCGGATTCGATCTCTTTCGTGCCGAGCCGGTGACCGGCCACGTTGATCACATCGTCCACTCTGCCCAGAATACGGAAATACCCGTCCGCGGCCAGCAGCGCCCCGTCCGCGGCAAAATAAGGCCAGTCATGCCAATCCTTGCTCTTGGGGTCCTTGCAATACTTGTCGTAGTACACATCGACGAAGCGCTTGTGATCATTCCAGATGGTCTGCATGATACCCGGCCAGGGATTGCGAATGCAGATATTGCCCGCCTTTCCCGATCCGGCAGGGACTTCCTGGCGCATTTCGTCGTAGATGACCGGATAGATTCCAGGCACGCCAGGGCCGGCGCTGCCGGGCTTCATGGGATCCAGCGCGGGCTTGGTGCTACACAGGAATCCTCCGTTTTCCGTCTGCCACCAGGTATCCACAATCACCGCCTCGCGTTTGCCTACGGTGTTGTAATACCACCTCCAGACCTCGGGCTCGATCGGTTCTCCGACGGTGGTCATGTGCTTGAAGTGAATGTTGTATTTCTTTGGCTCATCGACTCCGGCCTTGCGGAGCAAGCGAATGGCCGTGGGTGATGTATGGAAGATGTTGACGGCCAGGCGCTCGGCAATCTTCCAGGGCCGTCCCGCATCGGGGTAAGTGGGGACGCCTTCATAAATGACACTGGTGGCGGCCAGGGCCAAAGGTCCGTAAACAATGTAGGAGTGCCCTGTGATCCAACCGATGTCGGCCATGCACCAGTACACATCCTCGGGATGGATGTCCTGAATGTACTTAGACGTGCCCGTCACATAAGCCAGGTATCCGCCGGTACGGTGCTGGCATCCCTTGGGTTTCCCGGTGCTGCCGCTGGTGTACATGAGAAACAGCGGGGCTTCCGAATCCATGGACACGGGATCCACTCTTTTCCCGCTGAACTTCCGCAGTTCGTCGTCAACGAAGTAGTCGCGGCCCTCCACCATGGGCCAAGCGGAGGCATACTGGCCCGGGTGCCGTCTCCAGACCAGGACCTTGTCGACGGTATGGCCTTCCTGGGCGGCGATGGCAACGGCGATATCCGCGCCGGCCTTGTGGTCCATCATCTTACCGTTGCGATAGTAGCCATCGATGGTGATGAGGACGCGGCTGCCGGAATCGGCAATTCGCGTTCCACAGGCTTCTCCGCTGAAGCCGCCGAATACCACCGAGTGGATGATCCCCAGCCGGGCGCACGCCAGCATGGTGATGGGCAACTCGGCGAGCATGGGCATGTGAATGGTGACGCGGTCTCCAGCTTTCAGCCCCGCAAAATCGCGGAGAAGCGCCGCCATCTCATTCACCCTGACATACAGTTCCTGATATGTAATCGTTATGGGCGCTTCGTCTTCCGGCTCCGGCACACAGATCAGGGCGGCCTTGTTCTTGTACTTGGCCAGGTGCCGGTCGACGCAGTTATAACAGGCGTTGAGCTTTCCGCCGACAAACCACTTCCAGAAGGGTGGTTCGCTGGTGTCGAGCACGGTGTCCCAGTGCTTGTCCCACGTCAGCATCTCCGCGTATTCCTGGAAGCAATCCGGGAAATTCTCCTCGCTGAATCGTTTGTTTACGTCAGGATCGGCCAGATTCGCCTGGCTGATGAAACTGGCGGGAGGATAGTACAATTCCTCCTCCCCCCAGTGGACTGCAATCTGGGCCTCGGTGGTTTCCCGCACCACGTTACTCTGTTCCCGAATGTCCGCCATGTCGATTTACCCTCTCCTGTCTCTGAAATTATCTTTAAGCTGCGCTCTGTTTGGCCACCGGCCGCTTGGCGAGCAGTTCGCACACCAGGGCCACGGCGGCCAGCACGGCCGCGGTGTAAAAGGCCGCCTGGTAATTGTGATACTGGTCATACAACTTCCCGCCGATGCGTCCGCCAATGATGCCTGCCACGCCCCACGCGGTAAACAGCATCCCGTAATTGATGCCCGCATTCTTGGTGCCCCAGAAGTCCGCCGTGGCCGCGCCATTCACGGAAAGCTGGGTCCCGTAGCACCAGTAAACCACGAATACCATCGCGTAGAGCAACGCCACGTTGCCGCCCACCGCGTATAGAATCGGCATGGCCACCATCGAAATCCCGATCATCACACGCAGCACGTTGATGCGGCCGAGCTTGTCGGACATCCAGCCCGAAAGAATGCGGCCCGATGCATTGCCGCATGCGCCCACCACCAGCGTCATACTGGTCAGAGCCCCCGCCGCGACCCCCATGCTCTTGGCGAACGGCACCAGTTGGCTGATCACCATCAGGCCCGCCGAGCAGCCCAGCGCATACGCCACCCACATCAGGTAGAAGGTTGGCGTGCGCAGCACTTCACCGGGGCTGAAGTCATAGGTGGTGGCGACCGATTTGGAAGCCGTTGCCGACACCCAGCCCGCGGGTTTGTAACCGGCCGGCGGGTTCTTCAGCAGGAAAGCGCCAATCATCGTCATCACCAGGAAGATCACGCCCAGAATCTGAAACGTGGTCGCCCACCCGTAGGCCGGAATCAGTTTCAGTTGCGACAGCGGTCCGAAGATCGCCGAGCCGGCGCCATAACCACCCACCGCCAGGCCCACTGCCAGTCCGCGCTTATCCGGAAACCGCTTGGCCATCACGGGAATCGGCGTAGCATAGCCGAAACCGTTGCCCAGTCCGCCAATCACCCCGAAGCAAATGAACAGGTACGTCAGACTGGTGGTATACGAGCAGAGAAAGAACCCCAGGCTGACCAGGATGCCGCCCGTCAGCGAACAGTAGAACGGGCCAATTTGTCCTGGATGCGTCCGGCCACGACAAAGGTGAGGGCGAACACCGCCACCGCAATCGTGAATACCATGGAAGTGTCGGCCCGCTTCCATCCAAATTGTTTTTCGAGCGGAGCCACGAACACGCTCCACGCATAAAGAGTACCCAGGGCCAGATTCATCGAGAGCCCGCCCACCACCCGCCACCGTCTTGACACGGCTTGAACCTCCTATTGCTCAGTTGCCTCGGTTGTAGATCTATTTCGTCTTTCCATCGGGTGCCGCAACCGCCCTTGCAATCTGTTCGATGCCCATCGGATCGTCCAGGCTGGTAAGGTCGCCCGGATCGTGCCCTTCGGCGATGGCCTTGATCGACCGGCGCAGCACTTTGCCCGAACGCGTCTTGGGAATCTGTGTCACGAAATGCACCGCGCACGGCCGCCCGATGGCCCCCAGGATATCGTTCACCGTGGCCATCACCGCGCTTTCAAGCTTGGCCCGCAATTCCGGCGTCGCGATCGTCGCCGGGTCGCGCACCACCGC
>JBEKYE010000083.1:0-14114 GCA_049511275.1 Bryobacteraceae bacterium | reverse complement strand
CGAGCGTGGTGATCGCGTTCGGGGGGGGCATCGTCACCGACATGGCGGGGTTTCTGGCGGCGATTTTCATGCGCGGGATTCCGGTCATCCAGGTTCCCACCACGCTGCTGGCGCAGGTGGACGCGGGCGTGGGCGGCAAGACCGGAGTGAACCTGGAGAGCGGGAAGAACCTGATCGGCAGTTTCCATCCGCCGCTGGCGGTGCTGATCGACCCGGCGGCGCTCGACACGCTGCCGGAGCGCGAATACCGCGCGGGGCTGTGGGAGATTGTGAAAGCCGGGATCATCCGGGAGCCGGCGCTGTTCCGCTACCTGTCGGATTCGAGCGCCGACGTGCTGGCGCGCCGGCCGGCGGCGGAGGACCGCATCATCGAGGATGCGGTGCGGATGAAGGCGGAGGTGGTTTCCTCCGACGAACGCGAGGGGGACCTGCGGCGCATTCTGAACTTCGGGCACACCTTCGGGCACGCGCTCGAAACGGAGACCGGGTACACGCGATTCCTGCATGGCGAAGCGGTCGCCTGGGGGATGCGCGTAGCGGTGTACCTGGGCGAACTGACCGGAACGGTGGAGGCGGCGGATGCCGCCGCGATGCTGGAACTGATGCGACGGTACGGGCCGATTCCGCCGGTCGATGGTCTTGCCGCGACAAATTTGCAGGCGCGCCTGGTCCATGACAAGAAGACCGTGCAGGGCGCGATCCATTTTGTGCTGCCGGTGCGGGTGGGGGAAGTGAAGGTAGTTTCGGGCGTCGACGAGAAGCTGGTGCTCGCAGCGATTGAGCGAGCCCTGGCATGAAAGGCGCCGCCCCGGAAGGAGCGCGCAGCGAGCGGGAGGCCGCGGCATGGGTCCGCGGCATGTTCGGGCGCGTGGCGCACCGCTACGACCTGGCCAATCACCTGCTTTCGCTGAACATCGACCGGTGGTGGCGGGCCCGCACGGTGCGCCGCGTGGCGCCGGTGCTGGGGCGGCCGGGAGCGCGCGTGTTGGACATCTGCTGCGGCACGGGCGACCTGGCGATGGCATTGCAGCGCCGGAGCGGCGGGCCGGTGCTGGGTTCGGATTTCTGCCATCCCATGCTGCTGGCCGCGCGCCGGAAAGCAGCGCGGCAGAACGCGGCTGTGGCGCTGTTCGAATCCGACGCCTTGCAGTTGCCGCTGCGGGCCGGCTCGCTCGATCTGCTGACGGTGGCTTTCGGCTTCCGCAACCTGGCGAACTATGCGGCCGGCCTGGCGGAGATGCGGCGCGTGCTGCGGCCAGGCGGGATGGCGGCGATCCTGGAATTCAGCGAGCCGCCCAATGCGGCTTTCGCGACGATCTACCATTCTTATTCGCGGCGGATTCTGCCGCGGATTGGCGGGGCCCTTTCGGGAAGCCGCGATGCTTATCGGTATCTGCCGGAATCGGTGCGGACATTTCCGCGCGCGGCGGAACTGGCGGAAGACATGCTGCACGCCGGTTTCAGCGAGGTGGAATTCGAGTACTTCACCGGGGGAATTGTGGCCCTGCATTTGGGGCGCGTGGACATTCCCGGCGGGTGACGCCGCCGACTTTGTCTCACAAAGGGACATTTGCGCAACACGACAATTTCGTTCGAATGCGTTCTGGCGGCAGTGACGACTGCTTTCAGAAGCCGTGGGACTTCAGGAACTCATTCACCAAAGAGAAGAAGACGTCTGGCTTCTCTAAATACATCAAGTGTCCAGTATCGGGTACAACGACGCGGGCCGCTCCCGGTATGTCCATAACCAAGGCTCCGGCTACGGCCTGGTTGTCCGCGATGTCGCCCGAACCGACAAGGATTAGTGTGGGCATCCGAAGGTCCCGCACATAAGGGAAGACTGGCTTCTCCGGCAGCGGCATATCGCTGTGCGTATGGTCTTGGGGAGCGGCCGTGAGCAGTCTCCGAAGGTGCTCGCGGGCAGCGTCATTGCCCGGGACGATGAAGTAGGTGCTTTGAACGCGTACCTCGGTCTGATCCTTCGCATTCTGAAATGCCATTTGGCTCATGACGAAGTGCTCAGAGTATGGAAAGCCCTCAGCCTCCGGGCCGATGAGCACCAGTGCACTTACTTGTGCGGGATAACGCAGCGCAAAGCAAAGAGCGATGTTGCCGCCATGTGAACTGGCCACGAGAGCGGCTTGGGATACTTTGCGATCATGAAGGAGTGCCGCAACATCGTCGGCTTCGAAATAAGGCTTCTTCGTAGCTGGTGAACGGCCGTATCCTCGCCGGTCGTAACGAATTGCATGGAACTGCTTGCAGAAGGCGGGCCATACGTCATCCCAGACCGCCGAATTGACCACTCCGTCATGAAGCAGGACAACGGCTTTCGGCCCGCTGCCACATTCCTCGTAGTAGAGCCGCGACCCGTCGACATCCACAAATGCTCCCGTGGCAATTGCGGGGCTCGAAGTCTGAGCGGACAAAAATCCAACTCGAAGGACGGAAACAAGCAAAAACCCCAATGCGCCAGCTCTCATATATATAGATATTATGCTCACGGACCGCTGAAATCACGAGAAGCGAAGCCACGGACCCGGCAAAACCCGGTCTTGAAACGGGCGGGGATTCTTCATTTTAGCTTAGGGCCACGTCGAGCCGGTCCAGCAGCGTGCCGGCGTCGGCGCGGGAGAAGACCATCGGCGGCTTGATCTTGATGACGTTGTGGAAGGGGCCGTCGGTCGAGAGCAGCACGCCGAGATCCTTCATTCGATCGACCAGGTCCGAGGCTTCCGCGGCGGCCGGTTCCTGGGTTTCACGGTCGCGCACCAGTTCGAAGCCGAGGAACAGACCGAGGCCGCGAACGTCGCCGATGATGGGGTGGCGCGCGGCCATCTCGCGAAGACCGGCCAGCAGGTAATCGCCGGTGGAGAGCGCGTTCTGCTGCAAACCTTCGTCGCGAATGACATCGAGTACGGCCAGCCCCACGGCGCAGGAAACGGGGTTGCCGCCGAAGGTGTTGAAGTACTCCATGCCGTTGGCGAATGAGGCGGCGATCTCCGCAGTGGTGACTACGGCGCCCATGGGGTGGCCGTTGCCGATGGGTTTGCCCATGGTGACGATGTCGGGGACCGCGCCCTGGGTTTCGAACATCCAGAAATGCGAGCCGGCGCGGCCGAAGCCGGTCTGGACTTCGTCGGCGATGGTGACACCGCCCGAGGCGCGGACGGCGGCGAACGCCTCCTTCAGATATCCGGGCGGCAGAACGATCTGGCCGCCGCAGCCCAGCGCGGATTCGCAAAAGAAAGCCGCCAGACCGGGCGCCTGGCGGGCGGCATTAGCGGCGGCATCGGCAACCGATTCAGCGTAGCGCGCGCCGGCATCGGGGCCGTGGTGCGGACCGCGATAAACATCCGGCATGGGCGCGATGTGGACGTGCGCGGGCTTGCCGCGGCCACCGGGACCATTGAACTTGTAGGGGCTGATCTCGACCAGGGCATTGGTGTTGCCGTGATACGCGACGTCGACCACCACAACCTGATTGCCGCCGGTGTGGGCCCGCGCCAGGCGTAGCGCGAGTTCGTTGGCCTCGCTGCCGCTGGTGACGAGAAAGGCCACGCGCAGCGGCTCGGGCAGCGTTGAGGCGAGGCGCTCAATGTAGCCGGTGAGGTGCTCGTGGAGGTAGCGCGTGTTGGTGTTGAGGAGCGCCATCTGGCGCGCGGCGGCTTCCACCACGCGCGGATGAGAGTGGCCCACGTGGGCTACGTTGTTAACGCAATCGAGATACGCGCGGCCGGTCGAATCGTAGAGATGCTGCTTCCAGCCGCGGATGATATGCAGCGGCCGGCGGTACGAAAGACTGAGCGAGGGGCCAAGCGAACGGCGGCGCGCGGCGTCCAGTGACGCGGCGGTTTGCGCGCCGCGGGAGAAGCCGCAGGCGCGGCGGAAGACTTCTTGAGGCCAACCGGGCGGCAGGGCCGCCAGGCGCTCGAGCAGCGCCCAGACCGGCTGGTTCGAGATGTTGAGATATTGGTTGCCGGGCGCCTGGCGGGCTTGCCACGCGGCATAGCAGACGCTCGAAGCCAGGCGCGTGGCGGCCAGCGTGTAGAGGGCTTCCGCCTCGGGAGCGGTGAGCGGGCGGACTTGATGGTAAGCGGCGGCCACTTCGGCGGCGGCAGCGATGGGATCGGGCTTATCGAGCATGGCGTAAGCCAGCGAGATGGCGAGGTCGCAGACGGTGGCGGAGTGGACCACGTCGCCGAAGTCGAGGAGCGAGACTACCCGCGAGCCGGAGGCGTCCACCAGGATGTTGTAGTCGTTGGCGTCGTTGTAAATGACGCCGGAGCGGAGGGCGGACCAATCGATGGTGGCCCAGGCGTCGAAGATAGGCTCGACCAGGCGGCGCCGCGGTTCGGGGAGCAGGTCGAGATGCGGGCGGGCAAGCGCGGCCTGGCGAAGATCCCAGTGAAACACGCGGTGCGCGGCCGGATGCGAGAAGGCTTCGAGCGAGTTGTCCACGCGGGCCAGAGCGGCGCCGAGAGAGCGCAGAAGCTGCACGGAATGGGGCGCTGCCTGGGCCATGCAGATGCCATCCACCCAGGTGAGCAGCCGCACGAAGTACTGCACGCCGCCGGAGCCGGTGACGGAAGCGATGGCGGATCCGCTGGAAGCGGGGACTACGCGCGGGAATTCGAGTCCGGTGTTGCACGTGCCCAGAAAGCCGAGGAGGCTGTTTTGGAGGTCGAGAGCGGCGTCCGATTCCTCCTGGTTGGCGATCTTGAGGACGAATTGGGCGCCGGCGGCATCGCGCAGGTGGAAGTTCTGATCGCGCTCGCTGGGGAGCGGCGAGGCCACGGCATCCAGGCCGTAAAGCTGGCCGGCGATCCTTACGGCTTCCCCGGCGGAGAAGCGCGGCGCTTTGTCAACCCGGGCCATAAGGATCAGGGTAACAGCGGGGGGTGCGCGACGTAAAAGTGGAATCACTGGGGCGCGTGTGGGCGCGCCCTGCAGTGGGGCCGGGAGCCAGGGGCAGCCGCGCGGATGCTAGTATAGGTTTTTCCGGCGTCGCAGAGCCCTTCTGCCACTGATCCCAAATGAATATGTACCGACCCGTGCCGAAAGTTCCCGATTTTCCGACCATCGAGCGCGCCATGCTGCGCTTCTGGGAGGAGAACCGCATCTTCGAAAAGCTGCGGGCGCAGACCGCCGGCGGGCCGCGCTGGTCGTTCCTGGACGGGCCGATTACCGCCAACAATCCCATGGGCGTGCACCACGCCTGGGGACGCTCGCTGAAGGATATGTACCAGCGGTATCACGCCATGAGCGGGCAGGAACTGCGGTATCAGAACGGTTTCGATTGCCAGGGGCTGTGGGTGGAAGTGGAAGTGGAAAAGAGCCTGGGGTTGCAGACCAAGCGCGAGATCCGCGACTTCGGCATCGAGAATTTCGTGCGCGCCTGCAAGGAGCGCGTGCTGACGTTTGCGGCGCGCCAGACCGAGCAATCGGTGCGCCTGGGGTACTGGTGCGATTGGGACTCGCCGAAACTGCTGATCGAGTTGCGCGACGCGCTGGCCGATGGCGATTGCGTGGTCGAGGCCACGCTGCCCAGCGGACACCAAGAGACGGCCCGGGCCAGTGAGATTGTCCG
Source organism: Bryobacteraceae bacterium (assembly GCA_049511275.1). Classification (GTDB taxonomy): domain Bacteria; phylum Acidobacteriota; class Terriglobia; order Bryobacterales; family Bryobacteraceae; genus PALSA-129. The sequence continues at coordinate 8,524 of JBEKYE010000083.1, read as the reverse complement.
CAAGCTGGGCTCGCTCGAATACGGCGGCAGCTATTTCACGTTTTCGGACGAGAACAATTACACCATCTGGGCGTTTCTGAAAAAGTGCCACAGCGAAGGGTTCATCTATCGCGGTCACGATGTGATGCCCTGGTGCGGGCGGTGCGGCACGGGGCTCTCGCAAATGGAAGTGGCCGAAGGGCGGCGCATCACCGCGCACACCTCGGTCTTCGTGAAGTTTCCCATTCGCGGCCGGGAAAAGACGGCGCTGCTGGTGTGGACCACCACCCCGTGGACGCTCACGTCGAACGTGGCGGTGGCGGTGAACCCCGAGATGACCTACCTCAAGGTGCGGCACGGCGGTTGGGATTACTACGTCGCCAAAGCCAACTTTGAGAAAGACCGCTTGCAGGATCTGCAGGTGGAAGGCAAGCACGAAACGCACAAGCTGCCCTCCATCCGGACGATTTTGAAGGGCACGGGCGGAGTGGAAGTGGTCGGGGAGTTGCCGGGCAGCGCGCTGCTGGACTTGACCTACGATGGGCCATTCGACGAATTGCCGGCGCAGAATACACCGGGCGGCGTGTTCCCCTATGGTTTCACGGGCGGCGGCGCGACGGCGGCGGCGGCGCACCGCGTGATCGCGTGGAGCGAAATCAGCGAGGCGGAAGGCACTGGCCTGGTGCACATTGCGCCGGGCTGCGGCGCGGAGGATCAACAGCTCGGGAAAGAAGAGGATCTGCCGTTCCTCGCGCCGCTGGACGAGAGCGCGGTGTATGGCGAGGGCTTCGGGGAGTTCACCGGCCGCAATGCCAACGACGTGGCCGACGACGTGGTGACGGCGCTGAAGGCGTCGGGCCTGCTGGTGGCGCGCGAGAAGTATCCGCACGTGTACCCGCACTGCTGGCGCTGCAAGTCCGAGCTGGTCTTCCGGCCGGTGGACGAGTGGTTCATCCGCATGGACTGGCGCGACCGCATCCAGCGCGAAGTGCCGCAAATCCGCTGGATTCCACCGGAGGGAGAAGCGCGCGAGATGGACTGGTTGCGCAACATGGCCGACTGGATGATCTCGAAGAAACGGTTCTGGGGGCTGGCGCTGCCCATCTGGGTATGCGGCGCGTGCGAGCACTTCACGGTGATCGGCAGCCGCCAGGAACTGCAGGAGCGGGCCGTGGAAGGCTGGGACGCTTTCGAAGGCCATTCGCCGCACCGGCCGCACGTGGACGCGGTGAAGATCCGCTGCGAAAAATGCGGCGAGCTGGCTTCGCGCGTGGAGGACGTGGGCAACCCGTGGCTGGATGCAGGCATCGTGTCGTTCAGCACCATGGGATACTCCACGGACCGCGCATATTGGGAAAAGTGGTTTCCGGCGGACCTGGTGCTGGAGAGCTTTCCGGGGCAGTTCCGCAACTGGTTTTACTCGCTGCTGGCCATGAGCGCCATGATGGACGGCCGCGCGCCGTTCAAAGCCTTGCTGGGCCACGCGCTGGTGCGCGACGCGCGCGGCGAGGAGATGCACAAGTCCAAGGGCAACTCCATCGCGTTCGATGAAGCCGCGGACGCGTTGGGCGCGGAGGTGATGCGCTACATCTACGCCGAGCAGAAGACCGCGCAGCACTTGAACTTCCCGGATCTGCACCCCGCCGCCAACGCCGGCCAAACCATGGACGGCGATGCGCGGCGCAAGCTGCTCACCTTCTGGAACTGCTACAGCTTTTTTGTGATGTATGCCTCGGCCGACGGCTGGAAGCCCGGCGCAGCGGCTCCCGCCGCCAGCAACGAACTGGACCGCTGGGTGTTGAGCCGCCTGCAGCACCTGGTGGACGCCGCCAACCAGGCGTTCCTGAACTACGAACACTTCCGCGTGATCGAAGCCTTCCAGGAATTCGACGAGCAGTTTTCGAACTGGTATCTGCGCCGGTCGCGGCGCCGCTTCTGGCGCAGCGACGCGGATGCGTATCAGACGCTCTACACGGTGCTGACCACGGTGACGCGGGTGATGGCGCCGGCGCTGCCGTTCCTGACGGAGGAGATCTATCAGAACCTGGTGCGGTCGGTGGATGCCGCCGCGCCGGAATCGGTGCATCTGACGGCCTACCCGCAAGTGGATGCCGGTTTGATCGACGAAGAGCTGGAACGGAGCATCGACGCGGTGATCCGCGTGAAGAACCTGGCGTTGCACCTGCGGACGCACAGCAAGGTCAAAATTCGCCAGCCGCTCAATACACTCTACGTGCGCCCGCGCGACGCGGCCGACCGCAAGGTGCTGGAAAACGCCGACTATGCCGCGCAGGTGCTGGAAGAGGCCAATATCAAGCATGTGGCGCTCATCGAGGATGAGAAGAGCCTGGTTGCGGTGCGGCTGAAGCCCGACGCCAAGAAGCTCGGGCCGCGCGCCGGCAAGTATCTCAAGGCCATCGGAGCCGCGCTGGCACAGGCCGATGCAGAGGCGGTCCTGAAGGGCGGCGCGTGGACGCTGGAAGTGGAAGGCCAGACTTTCGACCTGACGCCCGAGGAGATCGTGGTCTCCTACGAAGGCCCGGCGAATCTGACGTGCGGCCAGGAACAGGGCACCTTCATGGCGCTCGATACGACGCTGACCCCCGAGTTAGAGCTAGAGGGCATCGCGCGGGATTTCAATCGCCTGGTGCAGGATCAGCGGAAAGCACTGGGCCTCGAAATCTCAGACCGCATCGTCGTGCTGTATGCCGCGCCGGCGCGGATCGCGGAAGCGATCGCCGCGCACCACGAGTATCTATGCAACGAATTGCTGGCGGAGCGTCTGGAAGCCGTTGCGGCACCGCCTGACGGAGCCGCGAAGCTGTCGCTGGGCGGGGAAGAAATCTTCGTGGCCGTCACGCGGGTTTGACGGGCACGGGAATCCTGAGAAAACCGGACCTCCCTCCATACGCTCAAGCGCAGGCGGCGCACTGAGCCGGAATTTCCGGAGCTGCTAACCAAAGTGAGCGTTTGATTGTGGATCAATTTAGTCCAGAATCATTTCACCCAATGTTAAGGAGGGTGACCAAATGCAAGTAACGCTGCTCTACGCCGGAAGCCGCAGAATCGACGCGGTGGTACTGGCCGCCAACCATGACCGGATGCGAATCGTCATACCGAATCGTCGGGACACTGTGGAACTGCGCCTGACAGGGAGCCGGTGGACCTCGGAAGAGGGAGAGTCTGTCGAGATCGAGGCATTCGTGGCCCGTGACTGGACGGGCGAGAATTTCCGGCAACCCCGGTGCCAAATGGCCGGCGCCGCCTAACGGCCCGCGGGTATGGACCCGGAGCTCGCCGGTTTCCGGCTGAGTAGTCATCTTGCGCAGAGGAATCCCGGCTCCCGCCGGCTCATGCTTTCTTGCGGTAGGAGTAGTTCTCGTCGCTCCGCGTCAGGTTGGGATTGTAGAACGGATCGTGTTCGATGACGGCGTTCCAACGCGCTCGAAACGCCATCGTTTCCGAGGGACTGGGGTCCTTATCCTGGGGGCGCTTGGAGGTTGCTTCGCGGTGGTAGAGGCGGGCATGCGGGGTGACCAGAACCCGGTATCCTCTCTGGCGGAGTTTCAGGCAGAGGTCCACATCCTGATAAGCAATCGGCAGCGCGTCCTCATCGAATCCGCCGCACTCCCAGAACCGCCGCGCCGGCACCATCATGCAGGCCGCCGTCACGGCACTCACATCGCGGATCACGGAAGGGAAATCGAAGTACAGGCGGTCTTCCTCGCAGGCGCCTCTAAAGGCGTGCCCGCAGATATCGAACAATCCCACCACGATCCCGGCGTGCTGTATGGTGCCGTCGGGATACAGCAGCTTCGCGCCCACCGCGCCCACCTCGGGACGCGAGGCTAACTCGACCATGGCGGTGAGCCAGTCCGGGGCGATCACGGTAACATCGTCGTTCAGGAACAACAGCAACGGCGCATCACTCTCCCTGGCCGCCGCATTATTCAGCGCGGAAAAATTGAACGGCCGGTGGCGCAAGTCCACGTATTTCAGGGGACGCCGCTCGACATTCCAGCGCCGGACAAAGCGCTCGATCCGGTTGGCGCGGGAGTTGTCCAATACGGCGATCTCATAATCCGGGTAGTTGGTCTTTTGCGCTATGCTTCCGAGACAACGCTCCAGGATCTCGACCTTAGCGCTGGGGATCAGGATCCGCACGCGCTGGTTGTCCGGGATGGCATAGCGCACCCGCCAACGTGGAAATACCGCACCCGGCTCCACGGTGGCGCGGATGCCGGTCACATGCAAGTGATCCGCGACCACGCGCCGGGAGGATTCAACGGCGCGGTGCTCCCATTGCGACGCCCGCCGCATGGAGTAAACGTCGGTCCGCCAGTGGTAAAGGATCTTGGCAATGTGAACGATGCCGCGGGCCTGGACGCTCATGCGAAGCAAAATGTCATGGTCCTGGCTGAGATCGAAGTTGCCGCGAAACCCGCCGACCTCCACGGCCAGCGATCGGCGGAAGATCATCAGGTGATTGACGTAGTTCTCCGCCAGGATCAGATCGGGAGACCAGTCCGGCTTGAAAAAGGGATCCGAGCGGAGCCCGGTTTCATCCACATGGTCTTCGTCGGAATAGAAGATGTCCGCTTCGGGATTCTGGTTGAGGGCGTCGACAAAGTGGTAGAGGGCGTCCGGACTCAGTTCATCGTCGTGATCGAGGAGCGCCACAAATTCGCCCTGGGCCAGCGCGAGAGCCGCATTGGACGCCGCGGAGATCCCTTGATTGGAAGGCAGACGGACCAACTGAATCCTCCGGTCGAGGCTGGAGCGCCGGTTCACGATTGCATCGATGGCCGGGGACTGGGAACCGTCATCCACGATGCAGAGCTGCCAAATTGGATAACTCTGTTTTTCCACCGAAGCGATGGTCCGCTCCAGGATGTCGACAGAGGTGCGGTATACGGGAAGGATCACGCTGATGGCCGGCCGCTGGGCGAACAGCGGGATCTTCATCCGGATCAGCGCATCGTCTTCCTTCTCGAACTCGGCGATCCACCGGTGATAGTCGCTGGCATACCCGTTGATATGGTCGACCAGGATCGGTACACGGAGCTCCGTGCTGGCACCGCCGAAGCTGAACGCGCGTATGGTGAGAAACTGTCCGCCGTTGGGTAGAAGCGCGGTGTCGAGCTTAGCCCGGAACCCGGACCGGTCCGAACCAGGCACGTCCGGATAATGGGCCGAAACATCGGGCCGGTAAAATCCGTAACGCGCCTCCACGGATTCCGCATCTCCGGCTTGAATTTCCACGCGCCGGATACCGGAACCGGCCAGGGCCCAACCACGTACGGAGAGGGTTCCGCTCACCGGCGGCCCGGACGCGCCCGTATTGCCGGGATCAACGGCTGGGGCAGGTTCGTTGCAATCGATTTGGAAGATTGTTTCGCTCCCTGGATTGGCCGTTGCAGCCGCCAAGGCAGGCCTACGGAGAATGAACCGCTCGACGAAGCTCTGGAAACGGAGCAGCAGCCCGCCCGCGGCCACCAAGGTACGCCAGGTACGGCTCAGCAGAATCTCTTGCGTGGTGTGGTGCAGCCGCATGGTCCGGGATTGCAGCAGGGCGACCCGGCCCTCCAGTCTCTCGGCGAAAACCCGGTGCATTTCGCGCGTCTCCGCCACTGCCACGCCTAGTTCATTCACCAGGCGCTCCATTTCGTCCTGCCGGTCCGGCAGCGGGTAGCCTGCCGGCGTGGGGAGGGCGGCTCCGCGCACCTGCCCGAGGCGATCCTGGATCAAGGTCACGCGGGACAAACATTCCTGAACCGTCGCGTTCAGCCGGAGCAATTCCGACGCCAGCGCCAGATCGGCCGGCGGAAGAACCGTCCGGCCCCTCCGGAAGAGCACGGCGGTGCTGGTGAGGAACACGGGATTGGTTGCAAAGTCGGGCGAAAAGCCGGCTTCGCCAAACAGGCGAAGGGCCGTGAGAAGCGGCCCATCCTGGCTGCCATCAGACGAAGGAAAGAACAAGATCCGATCCGTGAGACCGTCCGCGGCCAGAATCATAGACTGGGCCTGATCGGTCGAATCCGCGCACACGGCCAGGTCGTATGTCCCCGCCAGCCCGGCCAACTGGTCCGGCGACGCTGCGTGGGTGATTCCAGCCACTCCGCAACTCGCCAGCGACTCCAGCAGAGTTGCGATTCCGTTGCCTATACCCAACACGGAGGCGGGCCGCAACAGGCAGGCGATCCGGAATGCCATGGAGTGCTGTTCTGTGGTCGCGGCGGCCTCCCCGTATTGCAGCTTAGCACGAGCCGTTCGCCGGCCCGGTGGAACGCCGGACATGCACGCGCACGCGCCACCGGCGCCACGCAATGCCGCCGGAGATGGGGTGGGCGCATTGTGAGCTAGACTGGTCTAGACAGATGCGGAGTGCTTCCTTGCAGCGCGGCACGGAATGAATACGGAAAGCGGAGATGCAGTGAGGCCCCTCAATATACTCTGCTCTTCTACACGTCAATGGAATCCGGGGGACGAGTGGATCGCGCTCGGAATCCGACGCTTATTCCGCACTCTCTACGCGGAGAGGGTGGTGAATTGGATCCTTTACGACCGCAGCCCCGACTGTTTCCTGGAGCCCTGGGGGAAGTCTCGAAGAAGACCCGATCTGCTGGGCAACTCCTACCAGCCCGGGGAGGAATTGCCGGCAGTGGACCTGGTGGTGATGGCCGGCACGCCGGAATGGCTGGGCCCGCATGTGGAGCCGCTGGCCCGCATCCGCCACACTTCCGCCGCGCCGGTTTTCTATCTGGGAATCGACTATCCATCCACGGAGTTGCCGTGCAGCCCCGACGACCTGCGGATGCTCTCCGGAGCCCTGATCGTCACTCGGGGCGGCACCGCCAGGCGGGCGCTGCAGGCCCTGGGAATCCAGGCCCACATGCTGCCGTGCCCGGCGCTGTTTGCGGCGCCCCTGGAGTATCCGGCGAGAGCGCTCAAAAGCATCGGAATCGTGCTGCAAAGCGACCGCGTCCAGAACCAGGCCGTCTCCGCCGGGCTAAAGGCGCGTATGTTGGGCATGTTGCCTCTGCTGCAGCCACGGTTTTCCGTTAAGATCGTCTGCAACTATATCGACGAGTACCTCGAGTTTCGCTCGAGCCTCGACTGCCCGGTCTGTTATTCGTACGATTCGGGCGAATACTTCCGCCTACTGTCCGATTGCGACCTGGTGATCTCGACGCGGTTGCACAGCGCGCTGATCGCCAACTCCCTGCTCAAACCGGCAGTCCTGACGAATACCGAGCCGCGGGTTTGCTCGGCCGCAGAACTGTGCCCCTACATTTTCGTTCGCGAACCGGAAGACGTGCCCGGGTTTCTGGAGCACTTTGAGCCCGACCCGGCCGCGAGAAATCTCTTCAACTGGAAACGCAACCAGGAAGCGCAGTACCTGGAGATTCTGCGGGGGGCCCTCCAAGAACATGGTCTCTATTAAGTTCAGGACGATCGAGGATTTTCGCAAGAACGACGCGGCCGCTGCGCTGGTTTCCGGAATTCACAGCGGGAACGCCGGCGACGTGATCTATTCCCTGCCGGCAGTCCGGGCGTTGGGGATTCGCCATCTCATCCTGAATGTATATCGGGATCCCAAACCGTTTAGGGAGCTGACCGAGCAGAACGCCCGGGCGCTGGCGCCCCTTTTGCTGGCGCAGGACTACCTGGATCGCGTAACCCTGGTCACCGCGGGCGTGCCGCTGGAATCGGTGGATCCGGCGTGCATCGATGTCGATTATATCTTGGACCGCTTTCGAAACGAGGACATCGGGCGTGTTCACCTGATGTACGCCCACGCTAAAGCCGTGCACGCGGAAATAGACGCCAACGCGCCGTTTCTCCGGGTTTCCGCAGAAACGCCGGAGGCGAGTGAAGTGGTTCTGGCTCTGACGCCTCGCTATCGGGACCTGACGGACGAATTCCTGCGCCACCTGATGCTGTATTTCGACGACATATTGATCCTGGCGATTCCCGGCGAGTGGCGGAGCGTGGCCGGCATCCCGGGCCGTGTCCGGCGGTGTGCCGATTTTCTGGAGATGGCCCGGCTGATCCAGCAGGCCGGAGTGTTCATCGGCAGCCCGGGCCTGGCATCTGCCATTGCGGAAGGACTGAAGGCGCCCCGCATCATCGATCTGCCTCTTGATCTGCCCAACGCTTTCCCGATTGGCCCCAACGGCTACGTCCTGCCCAGCGGGCGCGGAGAGTTTGTGGATATTGTGCAGCGCCTCTGCGGCGGCCGTCCCCGCCTGGCGTCGTTGTATAGCGATCTGCTCCGGTCGCTCGATTCGCAGGCGTCCGAAAATCGCGAATTGCGGCGCGCGATCGGCGACGGGAGCCGGCATCCGCGGGTTCGCCACCTGCTTCCGCTCATCCAGGAAATCGACGCCGGCCCCATCACCCTCGATGGTGGTGGATGGACCAAACTCGCCCCGGAGGAAAATGGAATCTTTCTGCACCCGGGCCCTCCAGAGACAGCCCCGGCCCGCGCCCGCTTCGAGGGCCTCGGGCTGGCGGGCCACAATTGCTTTGAAGCCGATTTGAG
>JBEKYE010000082.1:0-15532 GCA_049511275.1 Bryobacteraceae bacterium | reverse complement strand
TCGCGCGCGGACGCATCGCGCGAATCCCGCGGAACTGGAAGTGGCGCGCCAGGAGATGCAGGCGCACTTGGAACTCGCCGGCGGCCACGCGGATCGCGCCCTGAAGTTATTCGAGCAGGCCAGCATGGCGGAGCGTCATCTGGTGTACACCGAACCGCCGTACTACCCGCGGCCGGTCGCCGAACCTTGGGGACGCGCCGCCTTGAGGTCCAACAAGGCGCAGATCAGCGAGCGGGCGTTCCGCATCGCGCTGGAGCAATACCCTAACGACGCACATGTGCCCACCGCCCGATCAACGACAGCCGCCGTGGCCCAGGTGCGGTGAGCTCTTTACGGCTCTGGCTCGGATTTCTCAGTATGCCCAACGGCGCAGACCGCGATGGTTGCGACGCTGTTCTTCAGTTGAGCTAGGCTCCCGGAGCCCGATAGGCCACGGGTTTGGAGAGCGCCTCATCCGCCTCCTGTACTGTCAGCAGAACCGTGGTCTTGGTGCGCGCCATTCCGCTGGCACACGCGGCGGAGCCTAGCGCGGCCGCGCAGACATGATCCGGCATGTCCGCAATTAGAATGACATCGTTCTCGCCCAGGCAGAAGTAGATGGCATCGAGTTTCCCGCCCAGCTTCTTCACCGCCTGCGTAATGGCTGCCTTTCGGCCGGAGGCCTTATCCTTGGCCAGCCCTTTGTGCCCCTCGGCTGTATAGGTCGCTTCCACTAAGAACTTCGGCATGAAATGGCTCCTTTCCCTTCCTGGTCATGGGAGACGGCTGCGCCGCCTGCCTGCGCAAGTATACTCTACATACCACCGTGCGGGGAAGCGTTGACGGCTTATGGGGCGTCTGGACCGGGTAGTGGAAGGGTGCCCGACCATCCAACAGGAAGCCCTCGCCGGCCTCAACTGTCACGGCCGGCGACGTTCGCCCGACAGATCAGCGCTGCGGGGGCTGGCGGCGACGACGCACGAAGACCAAGCCCAGCGTCAGTGCCGCGCCAAGCATCATACTGAAACTTCCCGGCTCCGGAGCGACGTCATACTCGCCGCTCCCGCTGGACAAAATGTCCCCGTCCGGGTCGGTCAACGTATACGTACCGGAAAATTGAGTCATAACGTTGAAATCGCCATACAAGGCGTTGATGGCCGCCTGCTGCTGGGCGATGGTGCAACCAGAGCAATAGGCCGCATCTGCGTTTCCCGAACCCCTGCCCACGATCTCGTTGACAAGCTGGGTATTGGGCCCGCTTGTGATATAGGTGTCAGGGTTACCGTCGGTGCCGAATATCACGCCGACGTAATTACTCGAGTAGTTGTAGCTACCCTGAGCAAAGCCGAAGTCCAGTAGGGCGCCGGGATCATTACTGGTAGCGGAAAACGACAACTCACTGATGCTGATTGACGGGGCGCCGGTCCCCGCATCGATGACTACGCCAAACAGCGGCCGGTTGCCGAGTTCGTTGGCATAAGCCGAGCCGAAGACGTCACCTGGATCGGCCTGCCCGTCCCATGACGGAAAGCCAGTCACGATCATCTGACTGATGGAGATAGCCGTCTGTTGGCTATAGTAGCTGGGGTCATTCGGGTTTCCCCAGGCACCCAGGCCATTCATGAGTGCATAAATTGCATTCGACACATAATCGCTATAGCTGGGCGACCCATAGGCATTGGGTGCCACCGATGTATACACTGTCGTGACGACACCGTCGCCATAGGCCGAAGCGGCCAATAGCACCAAAGAGCCCAGCAAGACAAAAGCCTTTTTAACCATGAAGTTTCTCTCTTTGTCTCAGTAGATCTGATTTTCGCGGCTGGTCTAACCCATGAATTCAGCCTGGAACAGCCGCTGATTACATTGTTGCCGGGCTTTAATTACAGATAAAGAGGTCTTTTGTTATTGAATCGATGAAAGCCCGGTACTGTGAATCCCAGGGCCGGTACTGTAGGTTCTGGGCTGGGACTCTCTCCGGGTATTCAACCAAGGTGGGTTGCCACGTGAGCGCCGCTTGGGCATACCACGAGCGGCGCCGCTCGGACCCGTCGCACGCGCACGGGAGTCTGGCGCACGCGCTGTGACTGCTGCTCGTCGCGAGCTCGAATCACGGCGCGACCGGGCCGCGCGTCGAGAAGACGGCGCGGGGCTTGTGGCTCGAAGCCGGCGCCACTTCACCGTCGACGTTTCCTCCGGCGACGGGCGCTGCGGTCGCTTCCTCCGCTGGCTCTCAGCGCTTGCAGCGACCTTTTCCTCGTACTGGTACTGGTGCCCGTCGGGCTCCGCCGCCAGGTTGATGTCGAAAGCGATGGTTGGCGAATGGAAGGAATACAGGGCGAAGTGAGTCCGCTGCACGAGCTTATCATGTCGACTCGTCTCATGAAAATCGCTTCTCACATAGCGGCTCGTTGAGCGCGAGCCCGGCCGCTCGCGTGACCAGCCCAGCTCGTCGGCGCGTGTTCGGCTCGCGCGCACGGATTCGGGCGGGCGCGCTGAGGGCGCCAGGCTGTCCGGGAACGCCCGGGTGGCCCTCGGGGAGATTCCCCAAATCTGGTAGTATCCGCAGGTCAGGAAAGTACCACAACCGAAGTGTAGGGGTTCCCGTATACTTCCGCATGTCTTGTTCCAGCGGTGCCCCAGGCCTATTGTCGGCTAGAACAGGAGCAAACGATGACCCAAGACTGCAAGGTCTGCCTGGCACCACACGATGAACAGATCCACGCCGCCACCGATCGCGTCCTCGAGTGGTTCCGCGCCCAGGTTACGAAACACCTGCACGACGCGGCGGATGATCGGATGCTAACCGAGGGGGAGGACCTCGGGGCGCACCAGCTCAACGCCGCCTGAAGGCTTTGGGTGTTGGTACTCCTCGCAGGTGGGCGTCGCCAGCGCCATAGAGCGGAGAGAAGGTGGTGCGCTGTATGAATCTTGATCCGGATCCGCCCTTTCACCGTCGACGGCGCCTCCGGCGACGGGCGCGCCTGCGCGCGGAAGCGAGCGCGCGCCGCGCCGTCGCTCCCTGGCACTGCGCTTGCGCCGAGCCGGCCCGATAGCGAGCGCGGACCGATGGCAGTCGACTCGGCACCCGCGACCTGCTCCGGTAGCCTCACCGGCGGATCTTCAGGCGGGGCGGTTGGGAAGAGATTGTTAACCAAAAGGCTGTACGTTCGACATAGCGGCCAGCACTTCATCCAGCTGGACCGTGGCGAAACAGGTGGCGTAATCGGACACTCCGTACGGGATAAACAGCTCGCCATCGTGGAGCAGCGCACCGCACGAATAGGTAACGTTGGGCACATTTCCCTCCCATTCGCTCAGGATTGGTTTCAGCAGGGGCTCGCGCAGGCGACCGATCACTTTGGAAGGATCGTCAAGATCTAGCAGGAACGCGCCGATCGAGTATTCTCGCACCGGGCCGACGCCGTGGCTCAGCACCAACCAGCCGGCCTTCGTCTCAATCGGCGACCCGCAGTTGCCGATTTGAACCATTTCCCACGGAAACATCGGCTTAAGAAGGATTCTCGGCTCATACCAGAAGTGAACATTGTCGGAGAACATGAGGTAGATGTTCTCCGAGTCCTGCCGGGACAGCATCGCATACAACCCATTCACCTTCTTCGGGAAAAGGGCCATCCCTTTGTTTTGTACCGCCGGACCGTTCAAAGTGGCGAATCGAAAAAGAAGAAAGTCGGATGTCTCCAGGAGTTGCGGAATACCGAGTTGACCGTCGAAGGCCGTGAACGTCGCAAAGTAGACGTAGGTTCCGTCGTCATTCTGGAAACGTACGAACCGGGCGTCTTCGATGCCATTCCGCTGCGAGAGAGTCACTGGGAAAATAACCCGTTCGGATACACCCTGTTCGGTTGAAAACTGAACCGAGCAGTTGGACCTGGCCAGTATCGTGATTCGCTGCGCAGTGTCCTGGCGGTCCTTTTCCCCCTCCGGGGTCGAGCACTCCTTCAATTCTGTTTCAATTGTGGACTGAAGTTCTTGTTCTGTGAACGAGTCCCCCAGCCTTTCCATAACGCGGCGCGTGTGCTCGTTGGTCAATCCAAGTTCGAGAATCTTCCGCTCGAAGAGTGGCTTCTCATAAAGGGCATTGGGGATTCGGTTCGGCTCCACGATACAGCAACTGGCAGCCCCGACCTCGATCCGGTGATCGGCATGGATGATGCCTGTCCGGAAGACGATGGAGGAAATGCTGCCATCCCCGGTCGCGCGCAAGCTCAAAACAAAGCGTAACGCGCCCGGCGGCAGGCCTTGTTGATCGGGGTCGGCAACCATAGACGGATTGAATAGTGCCGCGGACTCGACAGAGAACTCGGAGACGAAATACGCTCCGATTAGCAGTTGTCGCTGCTCGGAATGGTCTGGATCGAGGGAAACCACTTCTCGCAATTGCCTGAATCGTTCCTGGAAAAGCCGGCCGATCTGCTGGTGGCGTCCGGAGAACTTTGCGGAAACTGCGTGAAGCAACGGTCCGACGTCATTTTCGGAGATCGACATTATCCCAGTGACAATCCTCTCCAATCGCGGAACATCGCCGGGGGTAAACGACCGCAGGAGAACCCGCGTCGGATCGGGCGCCAGTTCCGCGCCGGTGCGTTTGACATTGATAGAGTTGGCATTCATAGAGCAGTTGTTTGGCGCCGGCGGGGCTGTGAGCGCCGTTTACCTGTCGACATCTGTGACGTCTTCGAGTTGGCACCGGCTGTTCTCGATATGATCGACACGTACCAATCCATTTTCAAGGATTATCCTTCGGTGTTCCACCGCTTGTCAGGTTCCGGCGCCGAGTCGTTCATTTTTTCTCGGCGTGCTGGCCGGCCGGATCAAGCCTGACGGAGACGCGGCCAGGGCAGGCTCATCATCCGGATGCCTCCTTGCGTATGGGGTTGTGCCAACCGCCGTCCGAAGCGATAATCGCGCCAGCCTCTTTCGGCCCCCAACTTCGGCGCCTGTAGGGACGAGCCTTGTGGTGCTCCTTAAGGACTGGGTCGACCACCGCCCAGGCGGCTTCCACCGCGTCCTCGCGAGTGAAGAGTGCTCCATCGCCGCTCATGGCGTCGCCCAAGAGCCGCTCGTAGGGCGCTTCCTCTCCCGTCCGTTCCTCGAACAGGTAGAGCTCTCGCTGCTCCCCGACGAACTCCCTCCCGGCGAGTTTGACGCGGGCTGCGATGGCGATGGCCGAGTCGGGAGAGACCCGGAAGCGCAGATAGTTGGCCGGGCCAGCCGTTGGCGCTGAGTCGGCGAAAAGCCTCTGCGGCGGCGGCTTCAGCTCCACCAGTACCTCGGTCGCGGTTTCGGCGAGGTACTTGCCGGAGCGCAGGTACCAAGGCACTCCCTCCCAGCGCCACGAGTCGATAAAGAGCCGTATCGCGCAGAAGGTCTCGACGTCCGAGTTCTTCGCCACGCCTGGCTCCTTCCGGTAGCCGGCATACTGGCCACGCACCAGGTCGTCGCGCTTGAGAGGGCGCATGGCTCGAAAGACCTTGGCTTTTTCGGTTTGTACGGCTCCAAAGTCCCTATCCGACGGCGGCTCCATGGCGAGGAGCGCGACGACCTGGAAGAGATGGTTCTCGACCACGTCGCGCAGGCAGCCGGCTGTTTCGTAAAACGACCCGCGGCTCCCGACGCCGAAATCCTCGGATAGGGTTACCTGGACGCTGGCTACGTAGTTGCGGTTCCAGATCGGCTCCAGGAACGAATTGGCGAAGCGGAAATAGAGGATATTCATGATCGCCTCCTTTCCGAGGAAATGGTCGATGCGGAAGATCGAGTCTTCCGGGAACACCGTCCGCGCGACGCGATTGAGCTCCCGCGCGGATGCCAGATCACGTCCAAACGGCTTTTCGACAATGACGCGCGCATGCGCGGCCAAGTTCGCGGCGCCGAGTCCTCTAATCACCATCTCGAAAAGCGAGGGCGGGATAGCGAGGTAGTGCGCCGGGCGCCGGGCGCTACCCAGCGCGCTCTTGATCGCCGCGAACGTCTTCGGATCATCATAATCCCCGCTCACATACTTGAGCAGGGACAGAAGATGGTGGAGGGCACGCTGGTTGTCGACCCCTCCCGATCGTTCTATGCTTTCCGTCACGCGCTTGTGCAGATGGGCCAAACTCCACTGCGGGAGGGCGACGCCGATTACCGGGACCTTAAGGGTGCCGCGCTTCACCATCGCATAGAGCGCCGGAAAAATCATCTTGTGGGCTAGATCGCCCGTCACGCCGAAGAGTACCAGCGCGTCCGAATGGGAGGCTTTCATCAGTCATCTCCTTCTCTTGGAGGCAGGCTTTTCCTCGTTGCCACCGAAGGTCCGCGTCCGTACCATTTTGGCGGCGGTCATCTTTGAAGCGGACGGAATCCTGCGTTCCTCACTTTGTCCGGTTGCCATCATCTTGACATGCGTTCCTCCGACATCGATCAGCAGTACCCTATGGACCTTCCGGGAGGCAGCTCTCATTGCTTCTTCTCGATGTGACCGCCGAACTCGAATCGCATGGCGGAGAGCAATTTGTCTCCGAAATCTTCTTCGCCTCTCGACGCGAACCGCTGGTAAAGCGCGGCGCTCAAGACCGGAGCGGGAGCCCCTTCGTCGATGGCGGCGGTAATGGTCCACCGGCCCTCCCCAGAGTCGGACACTCGGCCCGAGAACTTGGAGAGATCGGGCTGCCCGAATAATGCGATGGCGGTCAGGTCCAGCAGCCACGAGGCGACCACACTGCCACGACGCCACACCTCGGCGATGTCGGCTAGATTGAAGTCATATTGATAGAGCTCCGGGTTGCGTAGGGGCGTCGTCTCGGCATCGGCAGTCCGGCTGTTCTTGCCGACGTTGGCATGCCGCAGAATGTTAAGTCCTTCGGAGTAGGCAGCCATCAATCCGTATTCAATCCCGTTATGAACCATCTTGACGAAATGGCCGGCGCCGGAAGGCCCGCAATGGAGATAACCGTCCTCGACCGTGCCACGAATCTTTTCCCGTCCAGGCGTGCGCGGGATATCGCCGCGTCCCGGAGCAAGCGTCTTGAAGACTGGATCCAGGTGCAGGACGGCATCGCCCTCACCTCCGATCATCAGACAATAACCGCGCTCGATCCCCCACACGCCGCCGCTCGTCCCCACATCGACATAGCGAATACCTTTGGGCTTCAGCTCTTCGGCCCGTCGGATATCATCAACATAGTAAGAGTTGCCTCCATCAATGAGGGTGTCTCCTTGCTGCATCTGGCCGGCAAGGTCATGCACAGTGGTCTCTACCGCCGCCGCGGGCACCATCAACCAGACCGCGCGCGGCGGCTTCAGCTTGGCTATGAAATCGTCGAGTGAAGCGGCGCCCGTCGCGCCTTTGTTTGCCATGTCCTTGACGCTGTCAGGCTTCATGTCGAAGACCACGCATTCATGGCCGCCCTGCAATAGGCGGGTCACCATACTGGCGCCCATCCTCCCTAGACCGATCATTCCAAGCTGCATTTTTCCGATCCTTCCTTCGATAGAGACCCCGCATGGGCTTTGCTGTTGTCGATCACATGCGGTAGGTCGAGCTCCCGCCTACTGGTGGAAGACGCACGTCGCTGCTTCCTTGGGCCCAAGCATCAGGCTGAGCAAGTATGGAACCAGATCGCTCTTCTCACCGCTCAACAGGCGCAGTCCCTTGCAGGTGTTGTAATGATCGACCACATTGGTTAAGGTTGCGAAACGCCCAGCTTGATAGGCCGTGCCCGCGTCAGCCGCGACCGGGATGCAACTCTTGCACTGGAAAGGCAAAATCTGCGGGTAAGCGACTGAACCTGACCACCCCTGTCCCCCTCGCATGTGCGCGGGAGTCTGGCGGACGCGGCATGACCGGCGTTCAGATTCTCTCAACAAGCTCCCGAAGTTCCTTGCTCGGCTTGAAGTAGGGAACCTGCTTTGGAGGAACTTCGACTCGTGCTCCGGTTTTTGGATTCCGTCCAGCGAGGTCGATCGGACGCCATTACGGATCGCGTGACGAACCTCGCGAGCTATGCGCGACAGCGCACGTCGGAATTACCACAGCGGCTTACGCCCTCGCGGACACGGGAAACGATGGTGGCGCCATCGAGCCCCCAAGAGACGCGCATGATCTCGCCGCTGCCACCAGAGCAGATCGCCATCGTGCCGCGCACGCAGTCTCACCGGGCCGCGATCCTATCGGCCATCAGCCGCTCCGTTAGCTCCGACGCCTTATCCATATAGCCGCAGATCAGCGACAGATCGTCATCGCTGTACTGCCCGGCGAGGGCCATGTACGCCTTCCCGATGGCTTCATATTTCGGCAGCAATGGCTCCAGGCCGCCGGCCCGTACGCGAACCAACACTCGGCGCCGGTCCCCGGTATCGCGCACACGCTCCACAAATCCTCGCTTTTCGAGCCGGTCCAGGATGTGGGTGATGGCCCCCGTCGTCAGGCCGGTCAGGTCTGACAGCCTTCCAGCCGTAACCGTGCCATCCGGCTCCGAGCCGATCAGGTCCAGGCACTTGGTATCGGTAGCGTTCAGGCCGATGCCCTGCGCGATTGCCTGGTGCAGGAAGACCGTTTGCGTGCTGATCTTCCTTCCGAGGTCCGAGAGCCTTCGCAGCAGTTCAGCCCGCTTCTGGTCTTTTCTCGATTTTCCGCTTGACATACGATAGCTGCATTATTAAGATAAATTA
The DNA here is from genome assembly GCA_049511275.1 of Bryobacteraceae bacterium. Classification (GTDB taxonomy): domain Bacteria; phylum Acidobacteriota; class Terriglobia; order Bryobacterales; family Bryobacteraceae; genus PALSA-129. Next base: position 6,877 of record JBEKYE010000082.1, on the reverse strand, counting down.
GCTGTACAATTAAGAAGCTGCAACATTGAGATATTAACCGAACTATCCGAAAGGAGTCAAGTCATGCCCACCGCACAGCCGAAGCCCTGGAAAGGAACGGGAATGGAGGGATGGATTGCACGCTGGTACGCCTCTACCAGGCGGAACGACATGGAGGATTTTCGCCGCGAGGCGAAGTCCGCAGCCGAGCGGTTGCCTGCCGGCGCTTGCGTGTTGGAGGTCGCGCCGGGACCTGGATTCTTCGCCGTCGAACTGGCGAAGCTCGGCGATTTCCGGATCACCGGCCTGGACATTAGCCGAACCCTGGTAAAGATCGCCGCTGAAAATGCGCGAAAGGCGGGCGTGAACGTCGATTTTCGCCTGGGGAACGCATCGGCCATGCCGTTTGCGGACGAGTCGTTCGATTTCGTCTATTGCTCCGCCGCTTTCAAGAACTTTTCAGAACCGGTCAAGGCCCTGAACGAAATGTATCGCGTGCTGCGGCCGACAGGGGAAGCGTTGATCGTGGATCTCTGCAAAGGGTGTCCTGATGCCGCGATCGACGCATTTGTGAAGCGGAGCGGGCGCGGTCACATCGACGCGTGGATGACAAAATGGACGTTTCGGCACGTCCTCCTCAAGCGCGCGTATACCCGGGAAGATTTCGCCCGCATGTCCGAACAGAGCCATTTCGGAGCGTGCCGGATCGACGGGGACGGCTGTGGAGTTGCCGTGCGATTCGCCAAGCAGACCACCCGGGTCGCATGAGCGGAGTCTCGCTGAAAATGAAACGTGTTCTGCCGGCTATCGGACTATTCCTGGCCGCCCCGCTGATCGCCGAATATCTCCCCGGCAATCTGCCGATCACCATGCTCGGCGCCCTCGTGGTTCTGGCGCCGATGTATGGGGGAGGCGCCATCCTGATCCGCGAGGCGGTGAGGCGCGCCGGGTTCGGTTGGCCGAGTATCATCGTCCTCGCCCTTGCGTACGGAGTTCTGGAGGAGGGACTTGTCACGCAGAGCCTTTTCAACCCGAACTTTCTGGGGTTGAATCAGCATCTCCTGCAACCCGAGTACATCCCTGCGCTCGGAATTGGCGCCTGGTGGACGGTGTTCGTGCTCACTCTGCACGCCGTTTGGAGTATCCCCGTTTCCATCGCGATCGTGGAAGGACTGTCGGCGCGGTCGGCTGCTCAGCCGTGGCTGAGACGACCCGGCCTCGCCTTGGTCGCCATCTTATTCGCGCTCGGCTGTATCTCCATAGCGAGATTTACGATTCGGGAAGATGCGGCTCACTTCGTTGCTCCGCGTGCGCACCTTGCATCGACGGCGGCAATCATCGCGGCGCGTCTTTGATCATTCCGAACCAATGGGGCTGGTGGACGGTTTGCCTCTACCTGGTCCTTGATGTTAGCGTGATTCTCGTGGTTCGGCATCTTCCGCAGAGCCAGGTTCCGGAAGGTATGACCAAGCTGGCGAACGGCCTGATCCCGTTGAGCTGGGCCATCCGGAGCGCTGGCGCTCCGATGGGTTTGCGCGCTTCCGTCGAGCGCGAGATCCGCGCCGTAGACCCGCAAATGTCGACCGCCAAAGTGCGCCCGATGGAAGCCATGATCGCGCAATCGCTCTCGCGGCAGAACTTCAATATGATGCTGCTGGCAATCTTCGCCGGAATCGCACTGCTCCTGGCGGCCATCGGGATTTACGGCTTGATTTCGTACTCAGTGGAACAGCGCATGCAGGAAATCGGCATCCGCGTGGCGCTGGGTGCGGATCGGGGCGACGTCTTGCGGCTGATTGTGTGGCAGGGAATGAAGCTGGCGGCGATCGGCATTGTGCTCGGCCTGGCCGGCGCGTACGGTGTGACGCGCCTCTTGGCGAGCCTGTTATTCGGTGTGAAAGCCACAGACCCGGCGACCTTCGGTGGAGTGGCCGCGATCGTAGCGGTAGTAGCGCTAGCGGCGAGCTTCGCACCCGCGCAGCGGGCCGCTGGAGTTGCGCCGTCGGAAGCGTTGCGACACCAATAATCCGCGCGGGCAAATCTTACGTCACCTTCCACGCCCTCCTGGGAGCAGCAGGCGAACAGGTGGATTTTGGGGAAACAGCAGGCAGGCTCATCCGCGCGAACGTCCAGAGTCACTCGATGCCCCGTCAGAATTTTCAGATCATGGCCCGCTTCCTCATCACCATCCAAGCCCAGTTCTTTACTTCATTAGTGCCTCTTTGGTCCCGCTCCTCATTCATCCAGGCCGCTGTTGGCCGGTCGCGACGCCAACGCTTGCTTTCAACGCCCGACCACGGTGTACCCCCAACTCCAGCCTGGGTAGCGTTGAACCGGCATGTGAAAACCTCCTGTTTTACAGATCTGAGCGCCGACGATAGATCGCTACCGAGTGCGGCGCCAATCCCACGTCCAGGGCGCTGTTGTGGGCTTGCACCGCAGGCGCTCCGCCGAAACTGTCTTCCAACATGGTGCCGTCCACCACTCCTGAACCGGTCAACGGAATGTGCAGCGTAACGGCCTGCGGCGCATTGTTGAAGACTACCACCGCGAGGGATTGCGCGGTCACGCGGGCGAAGGCGTAAGAGTGATCCTCCACCAACAGATCCACCATGCGGCCGTGGCGCAGCGCCTCCGAGCCGGCCCGCAGACGCGTGAGACGCTGCAGTTGGGTCAGGAGCTTCTGCTCCTCCGCGGTCCGTCCGGCCGCTTCGAACGCGTTGCGGGCGTCCTCTGGCCAACCGCCCGGAAAATCGCGCCGGTTGTCGGGATCACCTCCGCCGGTCATACCGATCTCGTCGCCGTAATAGATCATGGGAATGCCGCGCGCGGTCAGCAGAAAACTGAAGGCCCGCTCGAGTCCGTTGGAGGTGGCATTTTGGGAGCTCATAAAGCGCGGCAGGTCGTGGAGACCGATAAAGGTGACTAACTGGTTTGCATCCACGTAGAGCGAATCGTGGGCCAGAACCTGCGCCAGGTCGCGGGTTGGCGCTCGGTCCGTGAAGACCTTGGCGATGGCCGCCTGCAAGGGGAAATCGAACAGCGAGTCCACGCCGCTATCCACGCCATCGAAGCGCTGTTGGCCACCCTGGAAGAATGAAACCAGCCCAGGGTCGGCGTCGAAGACCTCGCCGACCACGCGGAAGGCCGGATACGCCTCTTTGATGGCGGTTGTCCATTGGCGCCAGAATTGCCGCGGCACATACGGCAGCGTGTCCTCCCGAATGCCGTCGATGCCGGTTCGGCCGATCCACCATAGCGTGTTCTGAATCAGGTAGCGCGCCACCTCAGGGTCATTCTGGTTCAGATCCGGGAGGCGGCCCGCGAACCATCCTTCGAGGGTGCTCTTCTGCATCTCCGGAGTGGCATGCGGATCGATCAGCGTCCAGGTACGCCAGGTATTAGACAGGTGTTGCGCTTCGCTGCCGTTGAACCAGGTGGGAGTGGGCGGATCGTGCACCCAGGGATGATACGGGCCGGTGTGATTGGCCACCTGGTCCTGAATGATCTTGATGCCCACGGCATGGGCCTTGTCCACCAGCTCGCGGAATTTGTCGAGCGTGCCGAAGTGTTCGTCGACGGCGTAATAATCCACGGCTCCATATCCGTGATAATCAGTGAAGGCGCCGCTATTGGTTTCGCGTTGGTTCGGGCGGTTGGCGTTGTCATAGATGGGAGTCAGCCACAGCGCGGTGACGCCGAGCGACTTCAAGTATGGCAGGTGCTGGATGATGCCTTCGAAATCGCCGCCATGGTAGGAGCGGCTCTTGGCACGATCGTACAATCCGTGGCTCACCGGCGGATCGTCGTTGGATGGATCGCCGTTCGAAAAACGATCCGGCATGATCAGGTAGATCACGTCGTCGGGCGAGAAACCCTGGAAGCGGCCGGAGCGGTCGAGCGCGGGAACAATTGAGAAAGAGGCCTGGGTTTGGCCGCCCGCCGTACGAATCTCGATCGGATACGAGCCGGGCCTGGCGCCGGCGGGAATGGTGAGATCGAAGAACAGGTGCGTGCCGGCGGCACTGGCCTGCACGGCTGCGGTGGCGAGCGACGAGCGCACGGTGGCGCCGGCGAAATCCCCGCCGGTGACCAGCATTCGCAAGGTTGTGGCTTTCGCGCCGGCAGGCCAGTCCGGAGGCTCTACCTTGGTCACGACCGGCGCGGCCGCCGCGGCGAGGCGTACGAACAACGTTACCGTCAGAATGGAGCGGATCATGAACGACCTCCACAAATGATATGCCGCACGTCCTGCGCCAGCCAGCCGCCACCCGCCGCGATCACAGGGCAATTGCGGAAGTTCGTACGCTTTTCACCCAGGCACTCAGAACCCCTGAGGACTTTACCACGCGGCGAGGGTCGAAGTAATCCACCTAAAGTGGGAGCACTCGTGAGGCGGCCGCGATTTTCCGATCGCTGGCGTGACACCAGCGAGATCAGGCGACCAGGACGTGGAGGACGGAGACGTGCTTGTGGAAATCACTGAAAAGACGCAGTTTCCCGGTTTCCGATTTTTCCGGCGGGGTGAAATTTGGCTCTTGGCAGAAGCAAAAGAAGGCTCCCGGAGAAAAATTGCAACCCGGACTGCAACTCGGAGGATCGAAGGAAGGCGGTTGGGTGTATACTAAACCGGACCCGGGAGTCCAAAATGGAAATCCCGGTCAATAACGTCTACGGATGCTGCACGCGGGGACCGTTGCGATCACCAAGGGGAACCCGGTCCGCGTACTTGCGACCCAAGAGACGGTGCAGCGGACGGGCGCACCGGACTCGGCCACGGGGATCCTGCCGCAGAGCGGCACTTACGTTTTGATCCCGGCCAAGCAGTCAACGCCACTGGATCAATTGAAGGGCCTTACCGTGACGCAAGGACGATTGGCGCCGGCGAAAGCCGCCCTGACCGAGGTCGACGAGGCCGCCGCGGACACTTTGAAGGGCCTGACCTACGTGACGTTCGATGTGGAGGTGACGCCTGCCACATTCACCACCGGCGCAGCGAAAGAAACGGAATGAAGCATGGAAAGTTCCGTGGAAGTGCGGGCATTCGCCCGCGGGAGTCAGCGCGCCGGCCAGGAGGTAGTGCGATGATGCGGGGATTCGTCATTTTCGCGGTTGCGTGCCTGTCGCCGGCTGGGCCCGTGCGCGCCCAGAGCTCGCCAGGCACTGGCGGCCAACCACAGAGCGAAGCCACATTTCTGGAACCGGGTAAACCGCTGGAGCGAACCCTGCAGGGCGGCGAGAAACACACCTATGCGATTCGCGCGGAAGCAGGACAGTTCATGCACGCCATCGTCGACCAGCTTGGCATCGATGTGGCTTTAACGCTTTACGCCCCCGACGACAAACCAATCGGCTCGATGGATAGTCCGAACGGCACTTCCGGCCTGGAACAAATCTCCACGTAGTCCGAACGGCACTTCCGGCCTGGAACAAATCTCCACGATTGCGGAAGCGCCGGGGATCTACAGATTGGAAGTGGCTTCCGGCGACAAGAATGCACCTGCCGGCCGTTACCGTGTGACGGCGGAACCTGTTCGAGCCCCTGGCGACCAGGATCGCGCGCGCATCACTGCGGAGCGAACGTTTTTCGAGGCTGTACAACTCAACGGGCAGGGAGGCGCAGACTCGTTAAGGATTGCGATTCAAAAGTATCAGGCGACTCTGCCATTGTGGCGCACAGCGGACGATCGCTATGAAGAAGCCTTGACGCTGGATAGCATCGGGTCGGTCTATTCCGCGCTTGGGGAGAGGCAGAAGGCGCTGGACTACTACACCCAGGCCCTGCTGCTCCGGCGCGCCGTGGGGGACCGCGCGAGCGAGGCGGAGACGCTGAACAACATCGGTGTGATTTACGCCGCCCTTGGGGAGAAGCAGAAGGCGCTGGATTCCTACGCCCAGGCCCTGCCACTCCGGCGCGCCGTGGGGGACCGCGCGGGCGAGGCAGAGACGCTGACCAACGTCGGTTCGGTTTACTTGGAACTCGGGGAGATGCAGAGGGGGCTGGAATACTACAACCAAGCCCTGGCGCTCATGCGCGCCATGGGGGACCGCGCGGGCGAGGCGAATAATCTGACCAGCATCGGTTCGGCTTACTCCATACTCGGTGAGAAGCAAAAGGCGCTGGATTACTACAACCAATCTCTTGCCTTATGGCGTGCCGTGGGGGACCGCGCGGACGAGGCGATTACGCTGAGCGGAATCGGATTGGTTTATTCCGAACTCGGGGAGAAGCAAAAGGCCCTGGAGTTTTTCGGCCAGGCCCTGCCTCTGCTGCGCGCGGTGGGGGACCGCACCGGCGAGGCAAGGACGCTGCGTTACATCGGTGGGGTCTATGGCTCTGTCGGGGAGGAGCAGAAGGCGCTGGAATCTTACAACCAGACACTGCCCCTCCTGCGCGCCGTTGGCGACCGCGCCGGCGAGGCGGTCTCCTTGAACAACATCGGCGTGGTTTATGCCGCACTTGGGGAGAAGCAGAAGGCGCTGGATTCGTACAACCACGCCCTGCCACTCATGCGCGCCGTGGGAGACCGCGCGAGCGAGGCGGCTACGCTGAACAATATTGGTTTTGTTTACTCCGACCTCGGGGAGAAGCAGAAAGCGCTGGATTACTACAACCAGGCCCTGCCACTCATGCGCGCTGTCGGGGACCGCGCGGGCGAGGCGACTATGCTGAGCAACATCGGTGTGGTTTACTCGGACCTCGGGGAGAAACAGAAGGCGCTGGATTATTTCAACCAGGCCCTGCCGCTCGCGCACGCCGTGGGAAACCGCGCGGGCGAGGCGAAGACGCTGACCAACATCGGTAGGGTTTACTCCGACCTCGGGGAGAAGCAGAAAGCGCTGGATTACTACAACCAATCCCTACCGCTTTCCCGGGCTGTCCGGGATCCCCTGGGCG
>JBEKYE010000081.1:0-14234 GCA_049511275.1 Bryobacteraceae bacterium | reverse complement strand
ATGGCGCCGACGCCCAGCTTATTGGCCTCCTCGACGATCTCGGCTTCGAGTTTCGCCAGCGTGGCGTCGGGGTTGACGTCATCCAAGGTGCGGAAGAGTTGGTCCTTGGCCAGTTCGTAGCCGTGGGCACGGTCGCTGCCGATGCAGACGCCCAGAGCGCCGGGCGCGCAACCGTGGCCCTGCGCCTGCCAGACGGCGTGCAGGAGGCACTTGCGCACGCCTTCCAGGTTGCGGTCGGCGCGGCCCAGGTGATCGAGCTCGCACGGGACGGAGTACTGAATGTTCTTGTTTTCGCAGCCGCCGCCTTTGAGGATGAGCTTGATCTCGATCTCGTCCTCTTCCCACTGCTCGAAGTGGAAGACGGGGGTTTCGACCCCCAAGTTGTTGCCGCTGTTCTTGCCGGTGATGGAATCCACCGAGTTGGGCCGCAGTTTGCCGCGGCGCGTGGCCTCCGCCACGGCTTCCTGGATTGCTTTGCGAATGCGGATCTGGTTGACCCCGACGGGCGTGTGGATCACAAACGTGGGCATGCCGGTGTCCTGGCAGATGGCGCCTTCGTCCTCCTTGGCCATATCGATGTTCGAGAGGATGATGCCAAGCGCCTGCGAGGACTGCGTCCCGGGCGTTTCGGAACCGGCCGCCACGGACATGGCGACGCGGACATCGGGCGGAAGGTTGGTGGAAGTCTGGACGATCAGTTCCAACAGGCTGGCGGATAGGAATTCCATAGAGTATGTTCCGAGCTTATTGTAAGCCGTGGCAGCTGCGCCTTGGTGGGCGGCTAATCTTGGCTGCCGCCGGCTTTCAAGCCGCCGCGGGGCACGCGGTGCTCGGCCCGCGATACCTAGGTTAACGCGCCGCTGCTAACCACTGTGTACTATTAATCCCCCCGCGCCGCTTTCTATAACGGGTTATGAAGCTCGCGCAGTCCCTTTTGGTCCTCCTGCTCGCTGTCCGCGCGATTCCCGCCGCGGACCGAAGCCTGACCGATTTCTTCCCGGCTGGAACCAAGGTCGTGTTTGGAATCAACGTGCGAAAAGTGGCGGCGTCGCCGCTGGCGCAGGCCGGTTTGACGCAAGCCAAGACGCAGTTGCAGGCTCAGGCCGCTGCCGCGGACTGGCTCAAAATTGCATCGCTGGCCGGCTTCGATCCGCTGCGGGACATCGACGAAGTGCTGGTGGCGACCAATGGCGAAGGCCAGAATCCGCCTTCTTTGATCGTGGTCACGGGGCGGTTCGACGTGGAGCGGCTGGCGCAGGGAGCGAATCGTTACCTGGATGTGCCTGTACTGGGCGGCGACAACCCGACCGATGGCGTGGTCGCCCTGCTGAGCCCCTCGACGGCGCTGGCGGGCGACCGGCCCACCGTGCTTGCGGCCCTCGACCACCTGGGCAGCGGCGCGCAGATTGACCGGGATCTGGCGCAGCGCATCGCGGCGGCTCGCCGCCGCTACGACATTTGGGGGCTTGGCGACCGGCCCGAGGGATTCGTCCCTCCGACGCCGCAAGCCAGCGGCCTGGAATCGATCGACCGGTTTCAATTCGGCGTGTCGGTAAGCCACGGGCTGGAACTGGGAGCCGAGGTCCACGCGCGTTCCCCCAAAGACGCGGAACAGATCGGCGCCATGCTGGCGATGGTGCAAGCCTTCATCAAGGCGAAGCAGCCCACCGCCGGCAGCGCGAAGTTCGACGTGCATGCGGAAGATGGCACGTTCCAACTGACCATGACGATACCGGAAGCGGACCTGCTGAAAGCCGTGCAGATGCACACCGTCGCTCCGGCGCCGGCCGTGGCCGCGAAACCGGCCGTGCCAACCGCTCCGGCGGTTTCGCGGATGGTGTTCGATAATGACGGCAATACGGTCATCCTGACGTTGCCCGGCGGCAAAAAGTAGGACAGGCCTCCGGGCCTGTCACTTCCGCCTGACAAATCCCGGCCACGCTTGTCCGCCGCAGCCCGGCGTTATTCTGTGTACATGCACGTCTCCGAAATCGAAACGCCGGCGCTGGTGGTGGACCTGGACCGCATGGAATGCAACCTCGCGCGTGTGGCCGGGTACGCCAAACAGCACGGGCTGCGTTTGCGGCCGCATACCAAGACACACAAATCGGTGCGCATCGGGCGGCGGCAACTGGAATCGGGCGCGGCGGGGCTCACCGTAGCCAAGGTGTCGGAAGCGGAAGTCATGGTCGAGGCCTCACCGTCCGACCTTCTCGTCGCGTATCCGATTGTGGGCCGCGCCAAGTTGGAGCGGCTGATGGGGGTGGCGCGCCGGACGCGGGTCACGGTGGCGCTCGACAGCTTATTCGCGGCCCGCCAGCTTTCCGGGGCGGCGCGGGCGGCGCAGGTGGAGATCGGCGTGCTCGCGGAGTTCGACGCGGGGTTGGGGCGCGTGGGAGTGGCCCCGGGAGCCGCGCTCGTCGAACTGGCGCAGGGCATCCGCAATTTGCCGCACCTGGCGTTCCGGGGCATCGCGTTTTATCCCGGGCATATCAAGGACCTGGACGAAGGCGGCCTTCGCGCGCTGGCACAGCTTTCGGAGCTGACCGGTTCGATCCGCGAGGATTTCCGCCGGGCGGGGATCGAAGTCGAAATTGTGAGCGGCGGATCGACGCCCACGTTGTATCATTCGCACCAAATCGAGGGCCTGACCGAAATCCGGCCGGGGACCTATATTTACAACGACGGGAACACCGTGCTGAGCGGTGGGTGCGCGCTGGAAGACTGTGCCGCCACTATTCTCTCGACGGTGGTTTCCACGGCGCGCGCGGGACACATGATCATCGATGGCGGGTCGAAGACCTTCTCGTCGGACCGGCCGGTGAATTCGCCGGAAGTGACCTTCGGCTACGTGGTGGAGGCTCCGGGCGCGCGCTTCCATAAGATGAACGAGGAGCACGGCTTCATCGACCTGGCCCGCGCGGAGCGCCAGTTCGTGGTGGGCGACCGCGTGCGCGTCATTCCGAATCACATCTGCGTGGCCGTGAACCTGCACGAGCAGGCCTACGGCGTGCGTGGAGACCAGGTGGAAGAGATCCGGAAAGTGGATGGCCGGGGGAAGTTGCAGTAAGATCGCGGAAAAGATACCACCGCGGGCCGGGATCGCGCGAAAATGGGGGCTGCCCTTTCGCTTATGCCGCACATTGCCGGATCGCTGAGAGCGCTGGTTTCGAACCTGATCGATTACGCCGGATTGTATCCGCCGGCGGCGCTCCCGCTGGAACGGGTAGCGGAAAGGTACGAGGCCTACCGGACGTCGCCGGAGCGCTGGATGCTGAATCGCGTGGTGCTGCCGGCGGCCAAGCTTGCGGAGGCCAGGATGGATGAGGACTGGCGCGTCTCGCTGGTGGTGGAGCACGACCCTGGCGCATTGCCGCGGCAGGTGGAAACGCTGGAGACCAAATTGGCGCGGCGATTGGCGCTGCCGACGTATCGCGAAGCGCCCTTGGAAAGCATAACCGGTGGATTCGTGAAGGTACGCACGGGCGGTCTCGCGCCAGAGGCCATTCCGGAATCCGAGGCGGTGGCCGATTTTTTGTGCCAGGCGGCGGCGCGGCGTCTGCCGTTCAAAGCCACGGCCGGACTGCATCACCCGATTCGATCGCTGCATCCGTTGACGTATGCGGCGGACAGCCCGCTCGCGGTGATGCACGGATTCCTGAACGTGTTCACCGCGGCGGCCTTCGCGTGGCACGGCGCGGGCCGCAAGACCGTGCTGGCGGTAGTGAACGAGGAAGACGCGGGCGCCTTCGAGTTTCTGGATGACGAGCTGGGCTGGCGCGATCAGCGCCTTTCCACCGCGCAGGTACGGGCGGCGCGCCGCGATTTTGCCCACAGTTTCGGTTCGTGCTCGTTCGAGGAGCCGGTGGCCGATTTGCGCCAGTTGGGATTCCTGCCATGACCGATCAAACCCATTACCCGGCGCTCCGGAGCTGGGTGGAATCCGCCAATGAAGCGGGGACGGATTTCCCGGTGCAGAACCTGCCCTACGGCATGTTCCGCGATTCGCAAGACGGCCGGCCGCGGCTGGGCGTGGCGATCGGCAGCCAGGTGCTGAATGCGACGGCGGCGTTCGGCTTGGAATCGATGAAGGCGGTGATGCGGAAGCCGCGGGCGGAGCGCGTGGAGCTGCGCCGGCGCATCAGTCGGTTTCTGGTGACGCGCGAAGCGGGCGCGGAAAGCCTGCTGACGCCCATGGCGGCTGCCGAGCTGCTGCCGCCGTGCGAGATCGGCGATTATTCGGATTTTTACGCGTTCATCCACCATGCCACCAACGTCGGCACGATGTTCCGGCCCGACAACCCCCTGATGCCGAATTACAAATGGCTGCCGGTGGGGTATCACGGCAGGGCCTCGTCGATTGTGTTGAGCGGGACGCCGGTACGGCGGCCGCGCGGGCAGTTGGTGGACAATCCGGCCGGGCCGCCGGTGTACGGCGAAAGCCGTTGCCTGGATTACGAACTCGAAGTGGGCGCGCTGTTGGGGCCGGGGAATGCCATGGGCCAGCCGATTCCCCCGGAGCAGGCGGCCAGCCATCTGTTCGGCGTGTGCCTGTTGAACGACTGGTCGGCGCGCGATATTCAAACCTGGGAATACCAGCCGCTGGGACCGTTCCTTTCCAAGAGCTTCGCCACTTCGATTTCGCCGTGGGTGGTGACCATGGAGGCCCTGGAGCCGTTCCGGTGCGCGCCGGAACCGCGGCCGGCGACGGACCCGCAGCCGCTTCCCCATCTGGCGACCGGCGGCGAAGATGCTTACTCGATCACGCTCGAAGTGTGGCTGCGGTCGGCGAGCATGGCCGCGCCAATGCGTCTGAGCCGCGCGAATTTTTCGGCGATGTACTGGACGCTGCCGCAACTGGTGGCGCACCACGCCTCGAACGGCTGCCTGCTGCGGCCTGGCGACCTGATTGGCAGCGGCACGGTATCCGGGCCGCTGAAGGAAAACCGCGGCTGCTTATTGGAAGCTACGTGTCGCGGCACGGAGCCGGTCGAACTGACCAACGGCGAGGTGAGGCGTTTCTTGGAGGACGGCGACGAAGTGATCCTGCGCGGCTGGTGCGAAGCCCCCGGCGCGCGGCGAATCGGATTGGGCGAATGCCGCGGCGTGGTGGAAGCGGCGCTCGCGCAGTGAAACGACGGATCCGAGCCGCGACCGTTAGGGGGCGGTTTTTGCGGAATACGAGACTGCATTTATGAAACCGAGCACTTAGTTGCAGGCCGCGACAGGTTTGACTTGGCAGTCGGAAGCGCGGTACTTTGCAAGTAGCCATTCCCGTGGGGCGCGGTAGCCAAGTGGTAAGGCAAAGGTCTGCAAAACCTTTATTCGTCGGTTCAATTCCGACCCGCGCCTCCAACTTCTTTTTCCCCATCTTCCAGGAATTGCTGTATTTGGCCGAAAAATCAGCAAGATGCGGCTACTTCCCTTCATTGCACGATTTCTCCGCCGTTCCGCCCGATCTGTGGAAATCCCCCGGATTCCCGGTCGCTGTGGGCCTAGCGTGGGCCTAAGAGCGCATCGATTCCGCGTACTGGCGCTTGCTCTCCTGCCGGATTTTATCGATACGATCCATTTCGGTCTGTTGATGGTCTTGAGTGGGGTGAACGTATTTCTGTACTTGGCGCAACGAAGAGTGGCCCAAAACTGAAGCCAGTGTCGGCAGTGGCATCCCATCCTGTGCGGCCCTCGTCGCGAACGTGTGCCGAAGGTCGTACAGGACGAACGGAATGATCTGGCCTTTTTCCTCGCACGCATCCAGAACCTCATTGTGGCAGTTCTCCAGACCAGATAGTGGAATGTGGCCTTTGCCGAGTTTCCCCGATCTGCGTGTTCTGCTCGATCGGTACGACATACCTGTTCGAAAGGGGCGAGATGCAGCCGGCGCCATATTGTTCGCGTGCTAAATACACAGGCATATACAGATGCGTATGCACTCACTGAGGAAAAGATGAAAACGACTTTCGCTGATTTTGCCAAAGGCTTCTGGGACAAACCGGCACAAACCTCCAAGCCCAGACCGACCACACTAAAATACACTGCCAACGGTGATCCCGAAGCCCTGCGCGACCGAGAGCAGTTGGCTGGAATCATCCAGGAACTTCACAATCTCCCTGAACCCACCGACAACGACCGCCGCGTTCTGAACATCAGCAGAGCAGTTGCATTCCTGCTGGAGGGTAGGTAGGTATATGCAATACCAGAAATTTGACCATGCCCTCGCCCTGAAGATGACCAGCGATATGCGCGATGACATTGACCGGGCCCTGATCTTGGTCCAGGATACGTTGATCCGTACTCGTTCCGAATTTTTACGCGCGGCCTGCCAGTATGCGCTCGACAGTCTCGCGGGCGGTTGCGGTGATGCGCCTATCAGTGTTGATGAAAGGAAGGAACGGGTGTTGTCGGGCAGGGATGAGTTGGATGCGTACCGTTCCGAGCAGATTCCGGCCGAGAGTGGTGCCGAGAACGACAGCAACTGCCCACGGCCTCGTTGCGCGTGATTGACATGCCTTGGGTAGCCGGTTTGTGACGCGGAGGGGTGCGAGAAGACGCGACCTCTTGCGGCCCGGGAGGCACAGTGATCTCTGAAAGGGATGCCGCTACTTGTCCGCAACGTCCAGGCCCAGAGAAAGAGAAAGTCGACGGAACGGTTGCTTGAGCAGATCGGAGCGGTGGCGGCTTGATCGTCGTCACCGTAGTCCATCGTCAAGTAGGTCTAGCCGCTATTGATGTGTCACTCTGACCACTTACTTGACAGACTACGACTCCGTGAGATCATCATAATATGAAGGACACAAGACAATTAATCAATCAGCAGCAACACAGCAATATATCATTTGACTATCTGTATCGGGATACATCGAATTACAAGGACTCCGGATGCGTAGTGTTTCTGGGCGACGGGATGTCGATCAGAAAGGCGAACCAACGACTAGCATTGGCATTTGATTCAGGGCAGTATTTTATAGCTCACCAAATCGGCATTCCCGAAGTCTTCTTGTGGAACCGATATCCCATCTCAGATGACGATCACTCCTGGCTCGAGTTCGCGGGTTTGGAGGTGACCACGGCTCAGGCGACGGATTTACGCACGCTTACAGAAGTTGTCGAAGCCGTCGAGAAGGCCGCAAAGCAGGGTTGGCATGAATTCGAACCGAGCGACCGGGAGAAGGTCGAACGGCTGGCATGGTCGGAAAGGCACGGGTCGGTATGCGACTTAGGACACATGATGAGTTTGACAAAGGCCGCTGCCGGAAGAAGACAACCGGACACAAGAATCACCGAAAGCTGGAAGCTAAGGCCGGACGGAATTGAAACTGCTGGCCTTGAGGGAAGTTCGGCAAAGCCCGCCTCCGGCGTTCTGGTTCGAAAGCAGCGCTGAACTATTCACTTGCGGCCGTCAATTGGCCTGCAGTCACGCCACCCGCGAGCCAGTTTCAGGTCTCCAGCCACTGTGGATTCCTTCAACGTCACCGGCCGAGACGATCGCTGTGGCCGGCGCATCGTAATCACACCGAGCACGAACCGGATATCCCAGCAGTACTCACTTTCGCCCTGCGCCTTTCTTCGCTGGTTTTGCCGCCCGTTCCCGCTGCAGGCGTTCCGCGGTCCGCTTCTTCGCTGCCGCCTCTGATGCCTTCTTGGCGCGCGCCGACCGTTGTTCAGGCGTCATGTTCTTCGCCGCCTTCTTGCCACCCTGACGGCCGAAAGTGCGCGCGATCTCGGTCATTGCGGCGCGAACTTCAGGCGGGATCTTCATGCGCATACCTCAAACAGTATACCTAAGCGGGTATGGTGCGAAGATCCAAGAGGTGGCCGAAGGACACCTTTACATCTTATAGGGTAAGGTGTATAATGGGTATGTTTCTAATGTTCGATTAGTAAACGGAATCGAACGTTAGGATAGAAAAACGGGACCGCGACAGACTACGAATCTGGCACGGCCCCTAAACACCAAAGCTGCCGAGGAGCTTCGATGTCTACACACGAGAATACCGCACCGAAAGCGGACGTTCATCCGAAGGTGACGCACGCAATCGTCAGCGCTGTACGACCGGATAAAGGCTTCAGCTCGATATCCGTTGGTTCCGTGAAGGCGGCGGCATGAAACCGGACACCCAGGTTGTCGGGCCAGTGGAGGTCAAGGGAGCGGATGCGGTTATCCTCCCCGCGCTCCCCTCCGAACAGGTCCGTCAATTCATCCGCGCATCCAAGGCCGAGAACACCCTCCGGGGCTACAGTCTGTTCGCGGGTTCCTCCCTCCCCCTACCGGTCCGCAAGCTTTTGGCTCGAGGCGCCTCAGCCAGAGTTTGCCTTTGCCGGAGTCGGGCCCCGAGGGTGTGGTGACGTGGGAAAGCTCCCAGCCGATTCGCGAAGCTTTGAAGACACCCCTGCCGAGTGTGTTTACAGATTGCTACGTCATCGGCCTGGACAGCATTCCGTTGGGGGCGGCATCTACGGACGATCTGAAAACGAAGGCCACGCTCCATTCGCAGGGAAAGGTGAAGTGGACCGTGCGCCCTCAGGTTGTGCGCGATTTGGTTCGCACCAGCCCGGTGTGCTTGTTCGGTTTTTCCCGGGCAGCCGCACCCATCGGGCCGGAAAGCGAAGCGATCATGTTCGAAGCTCGGTTCCAACGGTAGCTGGTCGAATCCAGGTTCGAGCCCCGGAAAATGTCGTACCATGGGCGACTGGCGGTGTAGGGTTACGTCGTCTCCGTGTTTTTGGCAAATGCGATCATCCCACAGAAGCACCTGCCAAATGGCGAATTAATCTACGCTACATGTGCGCTCCCAGCCAGAGCGAATCTCAATGCCATGAAAGTGGGCTTTCTGGAAACTTGCCCCAAGGAGGACGGCCCCCTTGCTCGACACGCAATACTGTCACGTTGCCGGCCGCAAGCTAACGATATTCACTGTTAACGCCCGCGCCCCGGCTACGAGCGCGGCACTAGAGAGTCTTGGTTTACCCCGATAAGCGGAATCGTCACCGTTCCCAGATTGCCGCCGTTGCGGTCCCGAACAACCACGCGAAGCGAGCTCGCCTTGGGATCGAGCACCAGATTCTTGCTGTACGGGAGACCGTCCTTGAGCATCTTTTCGTAGCTCTCCTGCCGGAGATTCAATCCGAGTGTCTGCGAAGAGGGGCTGTAAGTATTGCCGGAATTGTCTCGCCCGACTATGTCTATCGGGTTTCAAGCCGCGCAAAACGTCTCCGGGAGCAACAGCAACAATATCCATGTCGGCAGTCAGGGTGCCTACGCTGATGACCACACCATTCGCGTAGGAGATGTTCAGACCTCGACCTTCATCGCCGGCATCCAGGGGACAACTACCGGCGCCAGCAATCCGGTGGCTGTGATGATCGACATCAACGGCCAACTCGGCACGGTCAACTCCTCCCGCCGCTTCAAAGAAGACATCCACGACATGGGCGATGCCTCCAGTAACCTGATGCGCTTGCGCCCCGTCACCTATCGCTATAAGCAGCCATACGCCGATGGATCCAAGCCTCTGGACTATGGCCTGATCGCCGAAGAGGTGGCCGAAGTATACCCGGACCTGGTAGTTACAGACAAAGAGGGCCAAGTGGAGACGGTCCAGTACCAGAAGCTCACGCCCATGCTGCTGAACGAAGTGCAGAAGCAGCGCCGGGAGTTGCAGGAGCAGAACCAGCAGCAGCAGGAGCAGATTCGGAAACTGGAGGCGCGGCTAGCGTCGGTGGAGGCTTTGTTGTCCAGTAAGGTCCCTGCCACGGCCACCGCTGGGCAGTAACTTTAGTGGTCTGGATAGCTTCCGATATCGCGCCTTAATGCCGGGCGCGGAACGGGCACCGTCTCGCGCCATGCGATACTTCCCAGATGCGGAACTTCGTGGAACCTTGCCGACCACATCGGGGTTCGGGCGTTGTACGGCTAAGTGATGCCGATTACGTCCTCCTACACCAGACGGGAACTTGATCGTTACTCACTCATATCGCAACGCTCGCAACGGATCCAAGCGCGAAGCACGGACCGCCGGTACGTATCCGGCTACCAGCGCAACGCTGCCCAGAGCGGCCATGGCGGCAACAATCGACGCGGGATCGAAGGGCTGGATGCCGTATAACAGACTTGCCACCAGCTTCGAGGCAAACCACGCCGACGGCAGACCGATGCCGAAACCGACGGCAACCATCACCATCACTTCACGCATCACCAGCCAGACCACGTTGCCGCGCTGCGCGCCCAGAGCCACGCGAATCCCTATCTCATGCGTCCGCTGCTGGACCGTGTAGGCCATCACGCCGTAAAGCCCGATCACCGCCAGCAGGGTGGCCAGTCCGCCGAACATAGCGGAGAGGCTGGCCACCAGGCGCTCGTTCAATAGAGATGCATCGATGGTGTCTTCGAGCGTGCGCATGTCGTACACGGGCAGATTGGGATCGAGGTTCGCCACCGTGCGGCGAATGAGGTTGAAGGCCTGCTCAGGCGGCATGGATGTGCGCACATACGAGGTCATATCCATGGCGAACGGAAGGGCGAGGTAAGGAATCAGCGCCTGGCGAGTGATCTGATCGCGCACCCCAAGGTACTTGAAATCCTTCACCACGCCGATGATCTCCATGTCCGCCACCGCGCCAGGCTCGTTCCCGAACCCGATATGGCGCCCGACGGGGCTGCGACTGCCGAAATAGTATTTCGCCATCTTCTGATTGATGATGATCACCTTAGGAATTGGGAACGGAATTCCCTTGTGCATGATCGTGCCGGTGTCGCGCTCGCTGAAATCGCGGCCCTCCATCAACGGCACACCGAGGGTGGCGAAGTAGCCGGGGCTGACGCAGTTGAAGTTCGGGTTCATGTCCTCCCCGGGTTTCGACGTGTAGCCTTCCACGTTCACGGTGCTGTCCCACTCCTGGTTGGCAAGAATGGCGTTGGTGGCCAGTGCGGCCGACTGCGCGCCGGCGGTGGTGCCGAGGTTGCGGTTCAACTCCTGGAAGAAGGCCATGGAGCGCGGCCCGCTATAGCCATTCAGCCTAGGATCCACGGTAAACGAGATCAGGTTGCTCGCCTGGATTCCGGCGCCCGATTCGCGCAGGTTCCGCAGACTCCGGAGGAACAACCCGGCGGCGATCAGCAGCAACAGGGAGAGCGTCACTTGTGCCACGACAAGCGACTTGCGCAGGCGCGCGTGACCGGTGCCGGCCACCGAACTGGCCTGATCCTTCAGCGTGCGTCCGACGTCGGGCCGGGTCGCTTGCAGCCCGGGAACCAGGCCGAACAGCAGACCGGTGACGAGCGCCACGGCGAAGGTGAACAGCAGAATGCGCGCGTCGGGTGCGGCCGAGAAACCCAGCGGTGTGCTGCTCTGCGGCAGGAATCCGAGCAGCGCTTTGGCGCCTGCCCAGGCCAGCCCCACGCCGGCCACACCGCCGGCCAGCGACAGCATCAGGCTTTCCACCAGCAATTGGCGCACAATCTGCCGGCGCGTTGCCCCCAGCGCCAGACGTACCGCGATTTCCTTCTGCCGTCCGGCGGCACGCACCAGCAGCAGGTTCGCGACGTTGCCGCAGGCGATCAGCAGCACCAGCGCCACGATGGCCATCAGCACCTCCAGCGGGCGCGACATCTGATAGCGCAGAAAGGAGCGGCCGGTAGCGGCGGGGAGCAGGTCAATGGTGGCCTTTAGGAACTGCTGGCGGTCGTACTCGGAAGCTTTGGCGATCATCGGCTCCTTCGCTTCCTCGACGATGATCTGATGGAACAGGACCTGCATCGATGCCTTCGCCGGCGCCCGGGTCATGCCCGGCTTCAGCCGGCCGACGATCTGCAGCCAGGAGGCCCGGCGATCAGTCATCTCCTCCATACCCGGGGCGTTCTGCATGATCCAGGACTTCATCGTGATGGGCACGAAGAGCTGTGTGACCGAGCCGGGCTCGATGCCGTCGAAGCCGCGTCCGGTCACGCCGATCACGGTGAAGTTGTGGCCGTTGAGGATCATGGTTTTGTTCAGTACCGACGGGTCGCCGGCGAATCGGCTCTGCCAATAGCGGTAGCTGAGGACAACCACAGGACGGCCCAGCAGCGTGGTGTCGTCGTCGGGAGCGACGGTACGGCCAATGGCCGCCGGCACGCCCAGCACGTTGAAGTAGGAGCCCGAGACCAGCTCGCCGGCGGTACGTTCGGTCTGGCCATGGAAGCTCATGCTGACAGGCGAGGCGACACGAGCCAGAATTCCGCTGAAGACCTGGTTGCGCGCCTCGAAGTCCTTGTACATCGGGTAGGAGAACGAATTGGCGCCGCGATTGTTCCCATAGTGGTTGCCCTTGCTGTCCAACAGAACCAGCTCGGAGGGATTCTTCACCGGCAGCAGGCGCAGCATGAGCTGATCGATCAGCGTGAAGATAGCCGTGTTGGCGCCAATCCCAAGTGCCAGCGACAGTACGGCGACGGCGCTGAACACGGGGGCTTTCTTCAGGTTGCGCAGGGCGAAGCGGACATCGGACACGAGATTCACCGATCTCTCCTTAAACGTAGATACGAAAATTCGGCCGGCGAGTTTGCAATTCTTTTCTGCTGAGGACGCCCAGGAGGGTGGCATGTCCTAACCGACAGGTTGGGTCCGCTGGGTAGCCGGCGAGAACAGCCCTACTCACCACCGATGTTCCATGCGGTCCAGATACGCCGTTGGAGGAAGTGTGACGCTGGCGGGGCCGATATGTGCCGATAACGTTTTCGTGGAAGGGGTGCCGGTCGTACCGTCAAGGGCATTCTGCGACGTAGCCGCTTCCCGCCGCAGCCTGATAATACGTTCCGGAAACTGGCCGCGGGCGGATACCAGCCGGCGTCGAACGTGTTATACGCTTGCGGCAGAGTGGTACTTCAACGCCTCCCTCTGGCAACGCCAATACTTTATTGAGAGCCCTCGCGGGGGCCAGAGCCTGCCCGCAAACGAGCGGCCCATGCCAGTAACGCTCCCGCGGCCCCGCTCACAGGCATCACTGCGGTATGCCAGAGCATCACGTGCAGGGCTTGGAAATTCGCGCAGTGAAGCTCCAGCATGGTCACGCCGGCCAGACCCGCCAGGGTGCCCGCCACCAGCCCGGAAGCAACGGGATTTACCGCAAAACCGCGACGTAGAAGAAACCAGCTCGCAAGGGCGGTTGGAATCGCGTGGAGCAGGCCCGCAGTCAGGCAGGCGACCCCTTGGGACACGAAGCGGTCCGTCCGGTAGTCGCGGAACAGGACTGCAAAGACAGCAAGCAGCGCCAGACTGCCAGTCCCTAGAAGGTACCCCGGAGCCACGCGACGCCTACTTCCAGGGATCATTTCGGTGACGCATGCCGTGGCCGCCAGCCACATGAGGATTGCCAGCGCGGGAAAGATTAGCGTGCCTTCCAAAACGCTAAGCTTTTGAATGCCGTAGAATCCTGATCGGGCCGCGCCGGCCAGAGCAACGGCCACACAGATCAGAACCAGCCCGCCCGCCAGGACCCATGCCGGCGGGAGCGGACGGACCGGACGCAGCGAGGACCCGATTGACCTGGCGACCCGATCGAGCAGAGCCGGGTCCACGTCATGGGGAGCCTGCCCGGCCTGTCTCAGGATTTCGTCGATCTCTCTATCCCTCACGAAAGACCTCCCGCACGTCCTCTACTCAGCCCCATGCCGCTCAGCCGTTCCCTCAATTTCTCATAGGCCCGGTGGGCCTTCTGCTTCACTGATCCTACGCTCGAAGAAGTGGCGCGCGCCACCTCCTCCAACGACATCCCCTCGATCTTCAGCATCTCGATCACTTCGCGCTGGCTCTCGGGAAGGGGCGCCAGAAGCGCTTCCAGATCCGAAGTTTTGCCGGACCCCGCCGGGGGGACCGCCGCCAGTTCGGGCATTTCCTCCAGCCGCTCTTCGCGGGCTGCTGTGCGGCGTGCTTTGCGGTAGTGGTCAACGCGAATGTGCCGGGCAATCGCGTAGAACCACGGCAGCACGGGCTCGCCGGCGCGGTAGGTATGCCGCACCTCGTGAATGCGCAGCCAGGTTTCCTGCAGCAGGTCATCCGCATCTCCCCGGCTCGCGAAGAGGACAACGAAAAACCGACGTAGTTGCGGGCTCAGGCGATGGATCAGGGCTGTGGCCGCGGCGAAATCACCTTGTTGATAACGGGCCATCAGCATTTCCAGATCGCTGTCCGGGTACATGGGGGGAAAGCTGCTCACCCAATTATTGCAGGATCAACCAACTCGGGCGGCCCGTCTAC
>JBEKYE010000080.1:0-18987 GCA_049511275.1 Bryobacteraceae bacterium | reverse complement strand
CCCGCGGTGTAAACCGGCGCGTCGACGAAGGCCGCCTTATTGAGGTAGGCGGTGGTGGTGATATTTCCGGTCCCGGGCGTGCCATTCTGCCACACGCTTCCTGAGAAGCTGGTGTTGTAGTTTGGATAGCAGGACGCGTCGATAATGCCGCCCCCGGTGCATGTGCCGGTGATCGTCAAAGGCGCCCCGCCGGCGTACGTGAAGATTCCGGAAAACTGCCAGTGGCTGATCACTGCGCTGAGCGCCCGGGAACCGCTGTTCAGCTTGTGGCCGGCGCCGAGCGGCAACTGATAGAGGAAGGTGGCGCTCACGACGGTCGGGTGATCGATGGTGCCCGGTCCTTTTTCGAGGAAGTCCTTGGTGGGATCGCGCACCCCGACCAGATCGTCCAGTTCCTTGCTGTAGGCGTAATTGACCATAAGCGTCAAGCCGTGCGACAACCGTTGGCTGAGCGAAATCTGGAGCGCGTTATAGGTGGAATTTCCCACATCCAGCCAGGGATCGGAGATGCCGCCATATTGCGGGAAGGGCTTCAGCGCCTGGGCGACAGTTCCCGTGAAGTTCGGGAATGGAGTGTTGAAGCTGGGGAACATGGCCTGAACCGTTGTGAGCGAGGTCGCGTTCAGGGTTGAACTCAAGGTCCCTTGCAGGGGCAGATACTTCACCGGAATCTGGTTGGTCATGGGTCCTGCGACAGCGGCGCCAGGCAGCCAGTGACCCGCACTGCCGCTATAAGCCACGCTCAACATCAGGTTTTGGGTCAACGAACGCTGAATGTTGAAACTCCAGTTCTCGTAATAGGGAGCTTTTCCGCCGAAACTGGGATCGCCGTACGTCATTCCAATGGCCGTGGAGGGGCCGGCCCAAGGCGCCCCAGCGGCCAACGCAGCCGCCGCGGTGATATAGCCAATACCATAGCTGGGGTTGATGTACGGCGGGGGATTCGTGATACCCGGGACGCCGTTATCCCAAATGTATGCCGGTTGCCCGGTGGCAACCGAAGACTGGGCGTTGGTGCCGTTAAAACCAACCTGGCTCAGCCCCTGGCGTCCGTTGGTGCGCCCACCCACGCCACCGGCATGCGCATAAAATATGCTGTAGCCCGCCCGAATGACGGTCTTGTCGCCCACGCGGTAGGCAACCCCAAGGCGAGGCCCGGGGTTGACGTTGTGCTGCTGGACGGGGGTAGAGCAATGGCAACTGTCGGCGCCGCTGCCGGCAAATTGCAGCGCTCCCGGGATGCCCCCCGCGACCGGGTTGGCCAGATTCGGATTGATGAACGACATCCGGTTGACCACTTCCGTGAACGGACTCCAGATGTCCCAGCGGAGGCCCAGGTTCAAGGTCAGACGCTGCGAGACTTTGAAATCGTCCTGGACATAAAAGGCGTATGTCTTGTAACGTCCGCCGGTTTCGGCCACCGAATCCTGCGTGTTGGTGCTGCTGTCCACCATGCCCAGCAGATAACTCGCGTACGATAGACCAGTGGTGCCGCTCAGCGCTCCGTTGACAAACTGGGCCGTCTCATTGTTGCTGAACGAGAAGGCGGCGTCCAAAGCGAAGGTCTCGTTGTCCTGGAGCGTCTGCCACTGGAAACCGAACGTAAGGTTGTGCTTTCCTTTGATCCACAGAAGGTTATCCTGCGCATCAACGGTGTTCTGCGCTTCGTTGTACACATGAGCGTTGGTTCCATCCCAGCTCACGGGAGCATTATTGCCGCTAAAGCTGATGTCCGGAAACGCGGTGCTGGCGAATCCGGCCGGCAGACCGGTGAGACCCGCCTTCCCGGGGTAGCCTCCATTGGCGGTGGGGTCTGTCAGCGGGATCCACAGACGGCTCAAGGATATGCTGGCCTGGTTGACCAGCGTCGGGCTGATAATGTAAGAATCGTGAATCTGCGCCAGGGTCGCGTACTCGATCACGCTTCTTCCGTCCGTATAAGGCGTGGGCAGGGTCGACGTGGAGACCGGCGTCAGGCTGCCGACGGTCGGCCAGTCATACTTGCCCGTGGAAAACAGGGCGAAGATCCGGTGCTTGTCGCTCAGGTTGTAGTCCAGCTTATCCGTGGTGCTGTCGTTATCGACCGTGCTCGGCAGAATGGCCAGGTAATTGTTCGTAATGTTGCCGTTGGTGGGGGGCGGAAGATAGGACTGAAACGACTGCGCCGCCTTGGAGATGCGATTCGTCGGGATGACGTTGTTGGGGAACGGTGTCCGCGCCGCGGTTCCGGTCGCGCTGGTGGGATCGTAGATCACCTGCGGGAACGCGCTGAAGTCGCCTGTCCGCTCGGCCGTAGTCGGTATGCTCTGGTAGCCGACCGGGTTCGTGGCCGAAACAAAACGGTATCCATCGTAGTTACCGAAGAAGAACAATCTGTTCTTCCGGATGGGGCCGCCGATACTGACCCCGAATTCGTTTTGATGGTCGGCTGGCAAGACCGCCGCGAAGAAACCTCGGGCGTCGAAGTCGGTATTCCGGAAGTACTCGTAAACGCCGCCGTGGAACTGGTTGGTTCCCGACTTGAGAACGTAATTCTCCACGCCCTGCCCTTCGTACATGGCCTTGGCTCCGGCCGTCTCCACCTGAAACTGCTCCACGGCCTCCACCGAAACCCCGAACGCCAGGTTGCGCGTGTCGGCCTCGGTTCCGGCGCTGGTCAACGGCAAACCTTCGATGTAGACCTCGTTCTGATAGGTCTGGCCGCCGTTGAAGGAGCCGGTAGAGGGACCGGCCGCCTGCGTGCTGTAATTGTCGACGCCGATGGCGAGGCCGGCGAATGCCGAGGGATCGCGGGGAGAGCCTGCCGCGTTCATGGCCAGCGGAAGGGCGTCATAAACCTGATTCTCCACCGAGGAGCCAAGCACCGCATCGTCGGTCTTCAGGGTGGTCGGCTGCTCGGAAACCGTGATCGTTTGGGTGGCCGCCCCGATCTGCAATTTAGGATTCACCGCAACGTTTGCCAGCGCATCCACAATCACGTGGGGTTGAGTGAGATTTTGAAAACCGGTAGCCTTGACGGTAACGGTATACTCGCCGGCGGGGAGCAGAGGAAGCACAAAAACACCGGCCTCCGAGGTCTTGCGAGCGGTTTCCGCTCCGGTCGCCACGTTGGTCGCCGTGACCGAGGCGCCTGTGACCACGGCGCCGGACGGATCGGTGACGGTGCCCTGAATTGTGCCGGTGCCGCCGACCTGCGCAATCGCAGTCGCGAGGCCCAGGAGCGCTGCCAAAAAGAAGCACTTCACTTTCATAGATATCCTCCCGAAACTAACCGAGTTTTTAGTCACTGCGGAGCGTAGCACTAGCTCCGACTTTGTACCAAACGAAATCAGACTCCGCGGGTGTGTTTTGGCTATCAAAACGTGGAAAACCCGCTGACGGCTGCTAATGTGCTGATTTCAGGAGTGATGGATCGCTTTGGCGGGAATACCGCGGGGTTTCAGCGTGGAACCATCCGTTTCCTGGTGCAGAACACGGGCTGGTCCCCGCCCTCGGTGGTTCGAGGCCCGAACAATATCGCTAAAATCAACTTAGCGCGCCAGACCCTGCATGTAGACGACGTGCGTCTGCATGAATTCGTAGAGGCCGTGCTTCCCGTCGGCCCCACCGATGCCGCTCTTGCGCCAGCCGGCATGGAAGCCCTGCCTGGCTTCGAAGTTCTCGCGGTTGATATAGGTTTCGCCAAAACGGATTTCCCGGCATGCCCGCAAAGCCACGTTCAGGTCGCGCGTGTAGATGGAAGAGGTCAAGCCGTAATCGGAGTCGTTGGCGAACGCGATGGCTTCATCCAGGTCGTGGAAGCGGATCACGGGGATCACCGGACCGAAGATTTCGCGCCGCACGATCTCCATGTTTTGGCGGCAGCCGGCCAGTACGGTCGGCTCATAGTAGAAGCCGCCTTGCGTGGGCGACCGCTTGCCGCCGGTCACCGCCGTGGCCCCCGCAGCTACAGCCCCTCGCACCAGCCCGTCCACCTTCTTATATCCGGCTTCGTTGATGAGCGGCCCGTATTCGGCGGCCGAATCGACCAGCGGATTGCCGAACCTGGTGGCCTTCATGGCCTTCGCCAGTTCCGCCACGAATCGATCCGCCACGGCGGCCTGCACATACACTCGCTCCGCGCAGTTGCAGACTTGCCCGCTGTTGATGACGCGCGACGCCTTGATGGCCCTGACCGCCAGGTCGAGGTCGGCATCGCCCATCACAATGGCGGGCGCCTTTCCGCCGAGCTCGAGGTTCACCTTGGTGATATTGGCGGCTGCCGCGGACATGATGGCCGAGCCGGTTTCGACGCTGCCGGTGAAACTGACCATGCCGGCGCGCCGCGACGACGCCAGCGCTTTGCCGGCGGTGGCTCCTCGTCCATGCACGATGTTGATCACGCCCGGCGGCAACTCCGTCTGCGCCATCAGTTCGCAGAACTTCACGGCATTGTGCGGCGTCTCTTCGCTGGGTTTGATGACGATGGTATTGCCGGTGAGCAGCGCGGGCGCGGCTTTGCGCGCGATCAGGAAGAACGGGAAGTTCCAGGGCAGAATGCCGGCGATCACACCGATGGGCTGGCGGAACAGGAAAATGGTCTCGCCGGGCCGGTCGCTTTCGAGGATCTCGCCCTCGATGCGGCGCGCCCACTCCGCCATGTAGTCGAAGTAGTCGGCGGTGAAGGCAACTTCGACGCGCGCCAGGTCGAGGCGGGGCGCTTGGCCCAATCCGGTTGCGCCGCGGCGGCGGCGGCCAGAGCATCTTCGACATCGCCGGCGGTGCTGTCGGGCACGGTGCAGATGGCCTGGCCGTCCGACGGATTCACAACAGTGATGCGGTCCTGGCTCTGCGAACTGGTGAATCGGCCGTTGACGAAGTTATGGTAGTCGCGCACGAAGTGCTCCTTTTCCGCCACTCGGGGGGTAAGGCGGCGCCGGCATCAGGGGATTGTTTCGTTGTGGGTTACGGCCTCCGCATTCACAGTCAGGGCCAGCTCTTTTAGAACCTTTTTGTTTTGGAGAACCCGCAGCGTCTGCTTGCCGAAAGGTACGCCAAGGACGCGATATTTTCCGCGGACATCCGTCAGGCTGGCCCGGCCGGCTATGGAGACGGTGACATTAACCGCTGGATCGCCGTTGCGGTGAGTGATGGTCCCACTTACCACGGCGGTCGCAGCGTAAAGGTTCCAAACCAGCAACAGCGTTGCCAGGACCAATAAGAGTCTGTGGATGGGTAAGCGCATTTATTGAGCACCTTTCTTTGGCAGAGTAATTCTGATATTGCTGAAGTCTTCGTCCTGATCGAGCTGGAGGTAATTGTGTTCCTGCTCGTTGATAATATAGATAGCCGGCGGGTTATTGCTGGTGAGGTCTTTCTTGCGGACGGAAAAGCGGAAAGTGCCGTCGTCCGGCAGGGGGAAGATTTTGGTGGCAAAGACAATCTGGGCATCTCTCAAGGCGGGATCGACGACGCCCTTGATGCCCACCTCCGCATCGTTCTCCCCGCTGGTTTTCAACGCCGCCTGACAGACGGCAAGTTGTTGCTTACTGTCGTCCAAAGCCGACTTAGCGAGGCCGCTGTAGGAGTAGTAGAGTGCGCCATAAATAATGAGAAAGCCGGCGGCGGCGCCACCCATCTGGTACTCTTTTTTGGTTATCGAAGCCGTGCTTTGCAGGAACTTGAATAAAATCCAGGCGGCGAACAGGCTTAACGTAAATAAAATCGTCACGACACCGACACTTATGTCCATGGCGTTACCCCTCCGGTCAATTTACAAGACTCCGATCATACGCCGGTCGATCCCGCGAAGTCAACGAGTATTGGGTCTAAATCGCGCGCTCCAGCGTCGCGATGTCCACCAGGCCGTTGGCGCCATAGAGAGCCGGCAGGAGCTTCGCCGCCGGATGCTGCCGTCGTAGCGCGGCCACCTTCATGGTGCCCGCGCGATACGCCGGCAGATACATGCGGCCCAGCAGCGGATGCCGCCCCCATGCGCCCGAAAGCTTGTCGGCGCGCTCCAGGGAGACCAGGAAATCGCGGCGCAGAGTCTTCGCCACCTCAGCCTGCGCGGCGCCTTCGCCCCACGTCAGAAACGACGACTGGTTCTTGGCATCATCCTGCAACAACGCCAGCAGCACGCCGGTCTGCAGGTCGGGATCGGGCAACTGGTCCACCTCAGTTACCCCATAAGCCATCAGGATGGCGTTGTTGGCGATGCCTTCGAACAGCGCCGCCGCGCGCGTGTTCATAGTCAGCACGGAGGCTTCGAAGCCCACGGCGCGCCGCCAGTAGAGGTATTGCAGATAAGCAAACGTGGTGACGTGGCCCGGCACCACTTCGTGACTCACAAGCTGCAGGAACTCCGGCAGCGAAATGTCCAGCGACGCGTTGATCTCATAGGTAGCCTCATATTCCGGGCTGCCATCGGGGCGCCGCTGGCGTCCCAGATAGTTCATGGATCCCGAGAACCAGGCGTCGCGAATCGCCAGGAACTCGATATTGGCCCGCGGCACGGTCCGCCATTCGGGCGGCAGATGCGGCACCACGTTGGCCGCCGTCAACCAATCGAAGTGCCCGATCACGGCCGCGCCCAACAGCCGGATGGACGCCATCGAGACGCGGTGGCTGGCACGCCAAGCGTCCACGGCCCCGAGCAGGTCGGCCGGGGCGTCGAGCAACTCCGCCACGCGCTCGCGCCTGGCCAGGGGCTCCGAAGCCTCGGGCGCCTGCGCGCACGAGGCCCACACACAGCGGTCGTAAGGGACTTTCGCGCCGCGGCCCAGAATCTCCATCGCCAGGTCCCACATAGTCTCGAAGCACAGCGCCAGGCCCGCCAGGTACTCGCCGCGCAAGCCGCCAAGCTGCGCGGCCACGCCCTTCAGACCTTCGATCGAGCCGGAAATATCCACCTTGGCCAGGTAGGCGTCAATCGAGGCCGCGTCGGGGGACTTCGCCGAAACGCCGCCGGATTGCCGCACCGGCGCGGCTTCCGGCGCGGTGTAAGCGGCGGGCAAAGGCTCATCGCCGAACCACGAATCGGCGATGAAGCGCCCCGTCCCGGATGCGCACATCACGTCTCCGCCCCACAGCGTGTCGATGCCCAGAATGGCGTTGCCCACCAGTTCTTCCAATGGCGTGCTCATGGCTGATTCTCCTTTTTGTGGCGGACCGATACGAACCAGAGGTACGCGCACAGACACACGAACAACAGCGCCGATACCGTTTGTGAAACCAGCTCATTGCCGTAAAACGGCGTGCGGATCCATTCTTCCCGGTAGCCCGGTATGAGGCGGCAAGCCGCGCCCAGTACGCCGCCCAACGCGCCGCCGGCCATGAAGCCGCTGGCGATGATGACGCCGCGCTCGCGTACCCCGGCGGCGCGCTGGCCGCCCAGTTTCTCGCTGCGTTGGCCCACATAGTGCGCCAGAAACCCGCCCACCAGCGCCGGAGTATTCAACTCCAGCGGCAGATACATTCCCAGGGCGAAAATCAGTGCCGGCACTCCCAGCATCTCCATGATCACCGCGATGGCCCCACCCGCGCCGAACAGGATGTACGCCACCGGTTGCCGGCTCATGAAGCCTTCCACCAGCGCCTTCATGATGGATGCCTGCGGCGAAGGCAGCACGGTGCGCAGGTCGCCCGGCGCCGCTTCGCCGAACTGGAACGCGCGCGCCAGCATCACGATGGTCAGCCCCACGGCCACCGACGCCGCGATCACCCCCAGGAACTTCACTTTCTCCTGCGCGGCCGGCGTGGAGCCCAGCCAGTAGCCCGTCTTGAAATCGGTCACGGCCTGCCCGGATATGGAAAGCGCCGTGCACACCACGCCCGCCAGCGCCATCACGAAGAACATGCCGGTGGTGCCCGAAAGGCCGAAGCGCAGCAGCACAATCGAGGAAATGATGATGGTCAACATGGTCATCCCCGATACCGGGTTGCGCGCGGTAGTGGCAATGGCGTTGGCCGCCACGCTGGTGAAGAAGAACGAGAACACCAGCGCCAGCACCACGCCCATCAGCACCACCATGGGGTCGCGCGACAGGCTGCCGAAGATCAGGCCCACCGCCAGCGCGCTCAGCGCCACGCCGATCAGGATGGTGACCACCGGCATATCGCGGTCGGTGCGCTCTCCGGACGATTTCTCGCCCACACGAAACGCCCGCAGCGCGACGCCGAACGACGACGCCACAATGCGAATCGATTTGGCGATTCCGAAAATGCCCGCCGTAGCGATGGCGCCCACGCCCACGAAGCGCACGTAGCCGCGGAAGATCTGCACGGCAGTCATCTGGGCGATGGGGATGGCGGCCGGGTATACCGCGGCGGTGTGCTGGCGGCCGATCATCCACACCAGCGGCACCAGCACGAAGTTGGAAAGCACGCCGCCCGCGCACAGGATCATCGAGCTGCGCAGGCCCATCACGTATCCCAGCCCTAGGATGAACCCGATGGCATCGAAGCTCACCACCACCCTGGCGCGTTCCGTGAGCAGGCGCATGGCGGGGATGAACTGGAAATCCACGTATTCCTTCCATACCTGGAAGGTGGTGACCAGGAAGTCGTAGATCCCGGCGAGAAACGTGGCTTGCAACAGCAATTTCGCCTGCGATCCGCCCTTTTCGCCGGTCACCAGAACCTCGGTAATGGCGGTCGCCTCGGGGTACGGCAACTTGCCGTGCATATCGGCGACGAAATAGCGCCGCAGCGGGATGAGGAACAGCACGCCCAGACAGCCGCCGGTCACGCAGATGAGGATGGTCTGCAGGGGGTGCGGATCCAGCTTCAGAATGTAGAGCGCGGGGAGGGTGAAAACAGCTCCCGCCACGACTCCTCCGGCCACGCCGCCGATGCCCGTGATGATGACGTTTTCGAGCACCGTGGACCGTCGCGGGTAGAGGCGCGCCAGGCCGATCGCCAGGATGGAAATCGGGATGGCCGCCTCCATCACCTGCCCCACCTTCAGTCCCGAGTACGCCGAGGCGACGGTGAACACCACGCACAGGAAAATGCCCCAGCCAATGGAGCGGGGCGTGAGTTCCGCCAGCTTCTCCGCAGCCGGTACCGGCGGTTGGTAGGTCTCTCCCGGCGCCAGAGGCGTGTACGCATTGCTGGGAAGTCGTTTGGCTGGCGCGGCGGTTGCCATTCTTCAGCCTCCTGGTCTGTGGCGAACCCGAATATTAACACCCTGCCGCGGCCGGCTTGTGAGGCAGCCTATACAGGTTGCGGACCCGGCTTCAGCCGGCTGAAAAGCCTGCTCCGGGCAGGATTGTCCGCCCCACGAAGCAACCGGAGTATGCTCGGAGTATGTGGATCCGGCTCCTGCTGGTTTGCGGGTTGGCGGTCTCGCTCGCGGCGCAGCCTGACCCCAGGGATTTGCTGCTGAAGGTCAGCGGCCGGGTGAAGGATTCCATTGATCGATTGCCGAAATACATGTGCACGCAAACCATCGACCGGTTGCAGTATGAGCCGGTAAACGGCAAGCAAGTGTCCAAGTGCGACGACGGCCTCGCGCAAAAAGATCTGCGCGTTACCACCTCCGACCGCTTACGGTTCGATGTGGCGATGACCAGCGCCGGCGAAATTTATGCCTGGGCGGGGGCGAAGCGGTTTGACGACCGCAGCCTGTTCGATCTGGTTCGGGAAGGCTCGATCTCAAATGGGATGTTCGCGGCCTTCCTGACGGCCGTCTTTCGGAGCGGGGATGCGACCTTTTCCTACAATGGCGACAGGACCGAGGGCGGCCGTGCGCTGAGCGAATTCGGATTTCGGGTGCCCCTCGAAACAAGCCATTACGTCTTCGCCGGCGATGTTCGAGTGACCACCGCCTATGAAGGAGAGGTCTTCGCCGACCCCAAGACCGGCGACCTGGTGCGCATGGTTGTCCGCACCAGCGGCCTTCCACCGGAAACCGGCTCGTGCCAGGCCACCACCACGTTGGATTACGGGCGGGTGCGCCTGGAGGGCGGCGATTTCCTGCTTCCGACCGTGGCTGGCTCGCAGGTCCGCCACATCAATGGAATGAGATCGGAAAACCGCACGGTTTTTTCGAACTGTCACGAATTTCTGGGCGAGTCCACCGTGACCTTTGATCCGCCGCCGGACGCGGGTGCTGCGGCGGCTGCGCCGAGAATTACGCGGCGGGCGCCCACACTGCCCGCCGGCCTTCGATTTACGGCGATCACGACGCAAGATATCAAAATCGCGACGGCCGCCGCTGGCGATTTGATCGAAGCCAAGCTCACCTCGCCCATCCGTAGCGCGTCTAACGAGGTGCTGGCGCCGGCCGGCGCCGCGATCACCGCCCGGCTGGTGCGAATCCGCCAGTATTTCGGCGGCATCTCCACCGTGTCGCTGGGCCTCAAGCTGGAAACCATCGAACTGGGCGGCGCAACAGTGCCCTTGAGCGCAACACCAAACTTCGCACTGCGGAGTTTCACAAACCGCCCTGGAAACCGGGCGCCGCAGGTGGAACTGGGAACGCTAAGCAATTTAGAAGATCGCGACGTAGTGGTTTTCGAATTTCGCAGCGATCGTGCACAGCCGGTGATCAGTCACGGAGTGGAATCGGGCTGGGTGACCGTCGATCCCCATGACCAGGACCCAACCTGGCACAATATTCTGACGCCCGGTAAAGGGCGGTAGGAGCATCGGTCGCCGAAGATCGCGCGCCACGACCTAATCTCGCACGCGCTCTACGCGGTCGATCACCAGCATGGTCACAGGGCCTCTTCTCGCTACCAGCTTCAGACCAAGCTGGTCTTGTAAAGCACGCTGCCACGCGGCTAAAGAATCGCCGCCGGGCTCGGGCGTGAGGGAGACGTCAAAGTCATACCTGCCCTTCAGGCCGGTTTCATCCTGCACCGGAATCATCGGTCCGGTTTGGCGCGAGGGTATGGTTGGGTCCGGGTTGTCGAGAAACGGAATCGTCAGCTTAATCGCCAGAATCCCCGCAAACTGTGCCATATCGCAGACATAGCGCTCATGGAGGCCTGCGGCCCGCGCCTTCGCGGGCGGCTCTTCGCCGTCCTTCAACGGCTGGATCAGCGGCCCGCCTTTGTTTACCACCAACGCCCAGATGCGGGATTCCCTGTGGTCTTCGTGCACCGCAAGCTTGAAGCGGTCGGCCAGCAGCGTACGCAACATGCGCTCCATCTGCTCGCGACCGGCCGGCCCTTCGGATTTCGCTTCAACATCATATTGATCGTCGTTGATCCACCCCGGCCCGCCGACGATCTGCGAGTAGGGGATCTTGTAGGCTTCGTAGATCAGCGTCTTGAGCGAGACCCCGTGCGCACTCAGCCGGCCGGGATCGACCGTGATATCGTCTCTGTCCGGCGTCCCGGGCCTGGTCGGTTGTACGGTGGCCACCTCGAAGGATGGCTCAATCGTCGTCGCGGCCCGGGATTGCGCCCAGGCAGGAGCGGCGCAGGCAGCCAGCAGCAGCAGTGCGGTGTGACAGTTCATGGCCAGGGGTCAATTCTACTACGGATTGCCGCTAATCCTCCGAAGGTCTTTCCACACGGTCGATCACGACCACATCAATGGGACCCTTGCGCGCTTCCAGTTTCAACCCAAGTTGCTCCTCGAGCGCAGCGAAAATGGAAGGGCCTGCGTCGGGCAAACTTTCATCCACGGAATAATTCAATTGGATATCGTAATACCGATCGAGCCCGGTCTTATCTACTACAGGATAGTGCAGGGTATTGGCCAGCACGTTCACCAGCATTCCAATTTTCGCCCCGCCTCGGGTGGCGATCTTACCCTTTCCAAGGCTAAGCCTGAAATTGGCGGCATCGTTTGCCATCTCCTTCAGCCTGGGCCCGCTCTTCGCCACCACCAGCACATACTCGTGCAGATTCCTGGTCTCATGATGCACCGCGAGCTGAAATCGCTCCGCCAGCAGATACCGCAGCCTCTCGGAGGTCTGATTCGTTCTCGTACTCTGTTCCGATGGGATTGGGCCTGACGGCGGTTTTGCGGCAATGTAGTAATAATCGGAGTCCAGCCACTTTGGACCGCCCGCCAGCCGGTAATCCTGAATTTGATACGCCATGAGGATGAGCGACCTTACGGTAGTGTTGAGATTGACGGTGCCGCTGGGGCTAATGTCAAACGCACCTTTGGCACCCGGCCGGCTGGGCTTGACGGATGCCACTTCGAACTTCTGAGGCGATGCCTCCGGTTGGCAGTAGCCCGCTCCACAGAGGAAGACCAGCGCGGCGGCTCTTAGGCCTGTGAACACTCGCCACCGGGCGAGATCGAGCGTTCGCAAAAGCATGTTCGATTCTAATACAGAGGCGAGGGGCTCGTGTACACTTTTCCAATGCCCTTGGAGCGGCCAAACGAAAATACGCATGATGATGACGGTATCGATTCCGTGGAAGCGGGGAATGCGGCGGCGGCGGATGGGACGCTGGGGTCCACGATGCCAAAAATCCTGGGAGAGATGAAGCCGGAGACAGCTTACTTTGCCGCCACCAACGGAGAACGAACCGGATATATCTTTTTCGATATGACGGACTCGTCGCAACTGCCGGCGATCGCGGAACCGTTCTTGCTGGCGTTCAACGCCCGCATTGATGTGAAACCGGCCATGAACCCGCAGGATCTGGCGGCGGCCGGGGCGGGGATCGCGCGCGCCGCGAAGAGCTACGCCCCTAAGGCGTGACGGCGGCGCGCAGCAGCTTGTCGAGCTTGGGGAACGTGGAATCCAGGTAGGCGTTGCCGCCTTCGAAGAGCGGCGCCTGTTTGCCCCCGCGCATGCCGCCGCCGGAGCTTTCGCCATAGCCGGAATAGAGCTTGTCGACAATCTCCATTCCGGCGATCACCTTGCCGATGGGAGCAAAGCCGTCTTGGTCCTGGCGGGAGCGGTCGCCCATGACGATGTAGAGCTGGGTGGTGCGGGCATCGGGGCCGGTCATGGCGTAGGCGACGAATCCGCGCGTGTTGCTCCGGGTGACGGGGTCGTCGGGGAAGCTTTGATTGCGCCAGACGGAGGCGATGGCGGGATCGCCGGGAATGCCGAATTGGGCGAAGTCGCCGCGGATGACGCGATAGAAACGGGAGTCGTCGAAGAAACCGGCGCGGACCAGGTTATAGAAGCGGTCGACGCCGCGGGGCGCCCAATCGCGATGGGCTTCGATGGTGAAATCGCCCTGGGTAGTGGAAATTCTCACTTGAAACAGGGGCGGCGCATTTTGCTTCCAGTAAGGGTTGCCGGGGTCCATCAGGGCGGCGTGAGGCTCGGAAATCTGCAGGAGTTCGACCAGATACTTTTTCCAGACGATCGCGCGCGTGTGGGTGCCATGGCCGCGGGTTTCGTCGCTGGTGGGGATGAGGATGAAGCGGCCGCGCGGGACCTTCTGGATCTCGCGCTCCAGGATGCCGAGCTCGGGCGGGTTGACTTCGTCGTCCTCGGAATTGACGGCGAATAGCGGCGCTTTGATCCTGCCGAGGTTGGGCGCGGGGTTGTAGTCGGTGGAGGATTCGTAGGCGTAGAGCATGTCGTTGGCGTCGACGCGGGCGGCCTGCTGGCGGAGACGGGCGACGGCGGCATCGGCCTGCTGGTGGGTGGGGTTCTGCTTGTGCAACTGCAGGGGGCTGGAGGTCATCATCCACATGGCGTACCCGGCGGCGATGAGGCCGTTGACGGGCGGTTTGGCGTATTCGCCGTTGTTCCAACCGGGATCGCCCCGGATGGCCTGGATGACCATGGCGCGGAACATGCGGTTGCGGCCGGCGATCTCCACCGGCGCGCAAGCCAGCGGCATCAGCGCGTCCATGAAATCGGGGTACATTTCGCCCCACACCCAGCTATGCATGCATCCCATCGAGGTGCCCATGACGAGGCGCAAGTGGTCGACGTTGAGGCCGTCGTGCAGCAGCAGGTAATCGGCGCGGACCATGTCGTCGTAGGTGTAGTGCGGGAACTTGGCGTGCAGGCCGTCGCTGGGCTTGCTGGATTTGCCGTGCCCGATGGCGTCGGGGAGGATGATGTAATACTTTTCGATGTCGAGCGGCTGGCCTTTGCCAAAGAGCTCGCCGGCGAAGCCCTGGTTGGTGACGAAGGGGTGGCCGCTGCCGGTGGTGCCGTGCATGATTATGACGGCGTTATTTACGTGGCCGGCGGTATCGCGTGTTGGAGCGCCCAGCGTGGTGTAGTGCAAGCGCAACCCGGCCATCTTTTCGCCGGACTGGAACTGGAAGTCGCGCGCGATCCAATCGCCTTCCTGGTTGGGGAATAGCGGCTGGTTCTGCGGCTGGGCCCAACAGGCCGCGGAGAGCAAAAGGGCCGCCAATCGACGAATCATAAGGCAGAGCTTATCACGCCCTCCGGCGGGTCGATGGCGGCGGCGCCTGTCCCACCTTGTCCCAGCTACCGCTGAATCTTCTGGAGGTATTCGACCAGGGCGTCGATGCGCATTCC
This sequence comes from Bryobacteraceae bacterium, assembly GCA_049511275.1. Taxonomy (GTDB): domain Bacteria; phylum Acidobacteriota; class Terriglobia; order Bryobacterales; family Bryobacteraceae; genus PALSA-129. The sequence continues at coordinate 4,577 of JBEKYE010000080.1, read as the reverse complement.
GCCGAAGGTCTCGTTGGCGCTGATGGACTTGAAGGTGTCGCCCCAGGTGGGCATCTCGATGTTGCCATGAGCGGCGACGGCGTCTACTCCGGTCAGGATGTTCTTCACGTGCAGGGCGGGGAACTTGGCGTTATTCTGCCGGCTCAACTGAGTGAGATCGGCGGCTCGGACCTTCAGGGCACTCGCGGCGGGGCCGTTGCCCTTGCCATCGGGGCCATGGCAAACGGCGCAGAACTGGCGGTACAGGTCGTCCCCCTTAAAGGTATTCGCGGGCTTGGCGCTTTCACCTTTGATCTGTTTTGTCTGTGCATAAACTGCCGCGGTGGACAAGGCGACGAGCGTCACCGCAATCGCGCATACCAGAGTAAGATCTCCTGATTTCCTCATGGCCCCATGTTATGTCAATTCATTCGACGAGAATAGGGAAAAGTGTAGAATCCTGCATAAAAACAACATAGAGGTGGTGCTGCCGGCTAAGTATTTGGATATCGGGCCGTTAGGTCGCCAAGCGTCGGAACCCTACTCGTGTCGAAGAGCGATCACCGGGTCGACGCGTGAGGCGCGATGCGATGGCAGCCAGGCCGCCAGCCTTGCGACCGCGACGAGCACGGTCACCGCGACCGCGAACGATAGCGGGTCCACTGGCGAAACTTCGAACAGCAGGCCGCGCACGACTCTTGCGAGCGTGAGCGAACCGGCCAGACCCGCGGCGATGCCGGCCGCCGTCCAAAGTCCGGCGTGCTTCTGCACCTGCAGCGCGATATCCCGCGGACGCGCGCCCAAGGCCATGCGGACGCCGATCTGGCGGGTCTGCTGCGCCACCAGGAACGAGAGCACGCCGTAGAGCCCGACGGCCGCCAGTACCAGGCCCAGCGCGGCGAACAGCGACACCAGAAAGGCGAGAAAGCGCGGCCGGTCACGGAATCGGTCGACACGCGTTTCCATGGTCTCGATATTCACCGGGAGCGTTGCGTCGAGCGCCGCAAACTCATGGCGAATGAATTGAGTCAGAGGCGCGACGGAAGCGCCGGAGAAGGCGGAGGTGCGGAACAGCGCCACGCCGTCGCGCGAGAATTGCGTCGACGCATTGATCCGCAGGCGGTAGTACTCGGGATCGGAGGGTGCGGTGAGGCCGTCGTTCTTGACGTCGGCGGCCACTCCGACGATTTGCTGCCAGTGGCCATCGGCGTCCAGGCCGATGAGCTGGCCGACGGGATTCTCGTCGCCGAACATGCGGCGGGCGAGCGTGGCGCTGAGGATCACCGGGGAATCGGTTAAGGCGCGATCTTCGCCGGTGAAGTCGCGGCCGGCGAGAATGGCTATCCCCATCGTCTGGAAGTAGAGCGGAGTGACCCAGCGGAACTCCACCATCCCGCCGTTCTCCGCGACCGGCGGATGTCCCGAAATGACGATGTTGGAATAGGGCCTGCCCATGGAGCCGCGCGGCGGAATGGAATCGGAGAGCGCGAAGGATGTCACGCCGGGAAGATTGCTCAGCCGCCCTTCCAGCTCGGCGAAGAAGGCAGCCTGCGCCTGAGCCGAGCGATAGCGCTGCGGCCGGAGCGTGAAGGAAGCGGTTAGCACGCGGGCGGGTTGGTAGCCGAGCGCCTGGTTTTCCAGCTTCCACAGGCTGCGCAGGAAGAGCGATGCGCCGGTCAGCAGCACCAGGGAAACGGCGATTTGAGCGGAGATGAGCACTTTGCGGAGCAGAGTGCGGGTGGCGCCCGCGGTGTGCCATCCCGCGAGAAACTCGGCGCGCGGCCGTTCCAGAGCCGGCGCCATGCCGAATAACACCGCGGCCGCCGTGGAGGCAGCCAGGGCGAACAGCAGGACGCGCATATCGATCCGTGCCTGTTCGAGCCGCAGCAAGCCGTTCGGCGCCAGCCGTACGAAGACCCGCAGCAGCAGCCATGCGGTAGCGCAGCCGGCGGCGCCTCCGGCGATGCCCAGCACCAGGCTTTCGGTCAGCGTCTGGCGGATCAGCCGGCCGCGGCCGGCCCCAATGGCGGCGCGCATGGCCAGTTCGCGGCGCCGCGCTGCCGCGCGCGCCAGCAGAAGGTTCGCTACATTGGCGCACGCGACCAGCAGCAGTGCCAGCACCGACCCGAAGAGCATCCAGGATGCCGCCTTCACGTCATGGATCTGGCGGTCGCGCAAGGAACGAACCACCAGGCGGACTTCGGAGCGCAATTGCGGCGGGACATCTTTCGCCAGGCAGTCTTCAAACAGCGGCCACAGGCTGTCGCGGGCCTGCGCCATGGAGACGCCTTCGCGAAGCCGTGCGAAAGTGCGCAGGAAAGAACTGGAGTTGGCGGAACGCGGCAGCCCGGCGTCGAGGCGCTCCGGAATCAAGATATCGGCGACGCCGAGCTGCGGCATCTGGAAATCGCGGGGCAGCACGCCCACCACGCGCACGCGCTCTTCATCCAGCACGATGGTTTGGCCCAGGATCCTGGCGTTGCCGCCGTACACGCTCTGCCAGAGGGCGTCGGAAAGCAGGACCACGGTGGGGGCGTGCGGCTGGTCATCCGCAGCGGTGAAATCGCGGCCGATGGCGGGGACGGCGCCGAAGGTGCGCAGGAAGTTGGCCTCCACGTAGTAGCAGGAGAGCCGGCGTGGCGTGTCTCCGGCGAGAAGATCGCAAGCCGAAGCCGGGCGCATGGAGGTGATGGCCTGAAACGCCGTCTGCTGCCGGCGCCAGTCCAGATAGCTGCTGACCACGTTGAACTCGTTATCATCGACCGGCCCGAAATAACCCAAGGAAACGAGCTGGCTGTCGTGCGGATACGGCAGGCGGCGAAACAGCAGCGGATCGACCGCGCTGAAAACGGCCGTGGACGCGCCGATGCCGATGGCCATGGTGGCGATGGCTACCAGGGCGACGGCGGGTGATCGGCGGAATCCGCGGAGAGCCAGCCGCACGTCCTGCATCAGAGCTTCGAGCGACGGGCTGATATGCACGGCGCGGAGCGCTTCCAGCGCGGCGAGTTTGTTGCCGAAGCGGCGGCCGGCGGCGCGCCCGGCCTCTTCCGCCGGGAGACCGCCGGCGCGGTGCCAGTCCGCGCGCATGGCCAGGTGGCTCTCGATTTCGTCGCGCCACTCGGCTTCGCGCGCGCGGCGCCGCCGGAACCACTGCAAGAGAGTTTTCATGCGAACCTCAACAGCCGCTTGACGCCCTTGGAGAGAGCGTTCCAGTCGGATTCGGCTTCTTCCAGCCGCTTGGTTCCGCGCGCAGTCAGCGAATAGAAGCGGGCCTTGCGGCCGCTCTCGGTGATGCGCCATGCGCCGGCGATCAGCTTTTCCCGTTCCAGGCGGTGGAGGGCGGGGTAAAGGGAGCCTTCCTCGAGGCGCAGCAGCCCCTCGGTGACGGTTTCCACGTGAAGCGCGATGCCGAAGCCGTGATTAGGCCCGCGCTCCAGGGATTTCAGAAGCAGCAGTTCCAAGGTACCCTGCAAATGATCGGCCCGTTTCATCAATGCACCCTAGTTAGCTAGGGTAGCGATCTAGGGAAAGATTGTCAAGAACGTGCGACAGGCCATCGCCTTTCGTGGTCTGTCAGGGCTCGGCGCACTACGGCCGGTTGACGACAAAAGGCGATCGCGGTCCCACCTTCTACGGTTCTTTCGGAATCAGCAGAACCTGGCTGGAGCAGCCGCGGGCGTCGATGTGGAAGCGCTTGGGGCCGGAGAGCAGCTTGACGGTGTCGGGGAACCCGGAGGCGTAGCCGGAGAGTTGATAGTCGCCGGCTTCCAGGCCGTCGAACCAAAACTTGCCGGATGGGTCGGAGTGCGTGTAGCGCATCCCGCTCGCGGACTTCAACTCCACCGTAACGCCTGGGACGGGCGAGTCGATCTTATCGGCGTCGCGCTGCTTGACTTGATAGAGCGTATCGAAGGAGGTGAAGCCTTCCAGACGTCCCGAGGCCGCCTTGTGCTCCTTATAAAAATAGAGGTAGGCAAGGTCGGGACCGGCATCCGACAACCGGCGCGTGCGCGTGCAACTGTCGGTTTCCATGATGTTGGTGTCTTCGTCGCTGTCGGCGTAAACCAGGTACGTCTCGCCGGCCTGGAAATCGAAACCGCAATCGCCGAAGGGCGTCCAGACGTCGAAGACCTGGTCTTTGGCGTCATCGCCGTCGTCCTTGGCCTTGACGTCTTTGCCCGCGTCCTTTGCTTTGTCTTGGTCTTTCGCTCTCTGGTCGTCATCGTCGTCGCCGTTGCGAAAGACGGTGCCAACGCGGAATCGGACGCGCTTGCCATGGCCGAGCACGGCGGAAAAGAGACCCACCAGGGCTGTTTGCGAGTCGGCCTTGTCTAGTCGGCCGCGCTGCTCTTCCGGGAGGTCGGGGAAAGTCTTACGGAAGACGTCCTTCAATGCGGCCAGGTTCTGCGGCGAGCGATCGGACAGGTAACGCTCATTGGCCAGGTTGAGTTGTTGGAGCGAAGGGCGGCGCGAGAGGCTCCAATCCTCGAGGAAGACAGGCGAGATGGATTCTACGGTGCCGATGAAGACGGCGCTGCTGTAAGCAACCTCATTGCAGACCGGCACGGTGACCTGGCAGCCGCAAGGGAAGGCCG
>JBEKYE010000079.1:0-14395 GCA_049511275.1 Bryobacteraceae bacterium | reverse complement strand
TCACTCCGATCTTCTCAAGGTGCAACCGCGCGACCTCTTCGTCCAGTTTCTTGGGCAGCACGTAGACCTGCGGCTTGTAACTGTCGCGATTCTTCCACAGGTCGAGTTGCGCCAGCGTCTGGTTGGCGAAGCTGTTCGACATCACGAAGCTCGGATGGCCGGTGGCGCAGCCCAGGTTCACGAGGCGCCCCTCGGCGAGGATGAAGATCGAGTGGCCGGCCGAATTCTCGCCAGCTGGGAATGTGTACTTATCCACCTGCGGCTTGATGTTGATCCGCGTCACGCCCTTTGCCTCGTTCAGGCGATCGATCTGGATCTCGTTGTCGAAGTGGCCGATGTTGCAAACGATGGCCTGGTCCTTCATCTTCTCCATGTGCTCGAAGGTGATGATGTCGGTGTTGCCGGTGCAGGTAACGTAGATGTCGCCGCGGCCCAGCGTGTCTTCGAGCGTCGTCACCTCGAAGCCCTCCATCGCCGCCTGAAGCGCGTTGATGGGGTCGATCTCCGTAACCACCACGCGCGCGCCCATGCCGCGCAAAGAATGAGAGGAGCCCTTGCCCACGTCGCCGTAGCCGCAGATGACCGCGACCTTGCCCGCCACCATCACGTCGGTGGCGCGCTTGATGCCGTCGGCCAGCGATTCGCGGCAGCCGTAGAGATTGTCGAACTTGGATTTGGTGACCGAATCGTTCACGTTGATGGCGGGAACCAGCAGCTTGCCGGCTTCGTGCATCTTGTAAAGCCGGTGCACGCCGGTGGTGGTCTCTTCGGAAACGCCGCGCCATTCCTTCACCACGTCGTGCCAGTGCCGCGGGTTCTCTTTGTGGACCTGCTTGAGAAGCCCCTTTATCACACCTTCTTCGTGCGCCGGCGAGGGCGTATGGACCCAATCGCTGCCCTCTTCCAGCTCATAGCCTTTGTGGATCAGGAGCGTGGCGTCGCCCCCGTCATCGACAATCAACTGGGGGCCTTTGCCGCCCGGATGGCTGAGCGCCTGGTAAGTGCACCACCAGTAGTCTTCGAGCGATTCGCCTTTCCAGGCGAACACCGGGACGCCCGTGGCCGCGATGGCCGCGGCGGCGTGGTCCTGCGTCGAAAATATGTTGCAGCTCGCCCAGCGCACCGAGGCGCCCAGGTCCGCCAGCGTTTCGATCAGCACGGCCGTCTGGATGGTCATGTGCAGCGAGCCGGTGACGCGCACGCCGGCGAGCGGCCTTTCCTTCGCGTACTTGCGGCGGATGGCCATCAGGCCGGGCATTTCGAACTCGGCGATGGAGATTTCCTTGCGGCCCCAATCGGCCAGCGCCAGGTCGGCGACTTTGAAGTCGGCGGTCTTGTTAATGGTGGCAGTGCCCATATAAAATACCCTCGTATCAAGAAATCTTGATACATTGATATTAGAATATTTTGAGCCATGGCGTCAATCCTCAAATCCCTGCGCCTCGCCGCCGATCCGACCCGCGTTCGCCTGCTGCTCCTGCTCGAGCAGGAAGAGCTCTCCGTGGCCGAACTGCAGGACATCCTCGGCAAGGGGCAGAGCCAGATTTCCACCCACCTGGCCCAGTTGAAGCAGGCCGGCCTAGTGGACGACCGCCGTACCGGCAAGAACGCCTTCTACCGCCTGACGGCGCCCGCCGACTTGATGGAGCTGCTGCGCAAGGCGGCGGGCGAAGTTCCCGAATCGGCCGAAGACCGCCAGTCGATGCGCCACGCCCTGCGCAAGCGCCAGGACCAGATGCGGCGCTACTTCGACGAGCTGGCCGGCAAGTTCGGCCGCCAGCACGTCCCGGGCCGCTCCTGGAAAGGCGTGGCGGAGGCCCTTCTGAAGCTCATGCCGCCCATGGTGATCGCCGATCTGGGGGCTGGCGAAGGCACCATTTCGCAATTGATGGCGCAGCGCGCCAGGAAGGTCATCGCCGTCGACAATTCCGAGAAGATGGTGGAGTTCGGCGCCGCGCTGGCCCGCCAGCACGGCATTCCCAACATGGAATACCGGCTGGGCGATCTGGAAGATGTGCCCATTCGGACCGGCACGGTGGACCTGGCGTTTCTCAGCCAGGCCCTGCATCACGCCCGCCATCCCGAGCGCGCCGCCGCCGAAGCGCGGCGCATTCTCAAGCCGGGCGGCCGCATCGCCGTGCTGGATTTGAACCGCCACCATTTCGAAGAGGCGCGGGAAATGTACGCGGACCTGTGGTTGGGCTTCACCGAATTGGAGCTGGAGCGCTACTTAAAGGGCGCCGGCTTCAAGCACGTCGAGACCGCCGTGGTATATAAGGAGCCGGAGGCCCCATACTTCGAAACGCTATTGGGAACGGGCCAAAAGTAAAGGCCCGCAAAGCTGTGGTATATTCCTTGAAAATGGAGGGCACCATGCTGGCGTCGGGCATAATGGCCGGGTTCCTGATTACGAAAGACTACGACCAGGCGAGAGCATTCTACGTAGGCAAGTTAGGGTTTGAGTTTATCAGCCTGGACCAGTTCGCGCTGGTACTGAAAGTGGGTGGGCACCACATTCGGATTTCCAAGGCCCCGAATTTTACGCCGCTGCAGAGCACCGTGCTGGGCTGGGAAGTGGCGGATGTCGAGGCCATGGTCGCGTGGCTCGCGGAGCGAGGCGTGGCCACCGAGAAGTACCCCTTCGTGCAGGACAAAGACCGCGGCATCTGGACCACGCCCGACGGCAGCAGAGTGGCCTGGTTCAAGGACCCGGATGGCAATGTGCTGTCCGTGAGCCAGCATTAGTGTAGTCCCGCAGCACGCGGCGCCGCAAAACGGGGACTGCTACCAATTCCCGCCTTTGGAATTGGATAGCTGTACCCGGTTTGCCCCCAGCCGCGGCTATTCCAGCCCGGCCGCTTTGAACATTTCCAGGAACTGGGATTCTGTCCGCATGTCGATGGATTGGGCCACCAGCCGGCCCTGGCGATCGAACAAAAAGCTTTTCGGGATGCCTTCCACGTAAAATGCGGTGTTGGTTTTGCGGTCCGGATCCAGCAGGATCGGGAAAGTGTAGTTCTGCTTGGCCAGGAAGCCTTCCACCGTTTCGCGCTTCTCGTCGGAGACCGCCAGCACCAGGAAGCCCTTCTTTTCGAAACGCTCATAGAGCTTCTGCATGTCGGGCATTTCCTTGCGGCAGGGCGGGCACCAGGTGGCCCAGAAGTTCAGCAGAACCACGTGGCCGCGCAAGGCGTCCAGGTTATAGACTTTGCCGTCGAGCGCGGTGAGCGTGAAGCCGGTCTCCTGCAGCACCTGGTCGCGCAGCTCCAGCAGGGCGGTGGCGGCGTCCAGAGCCGGGTCGGCGGGCGGCGGGGCGACGTGTTCGTAGCGGATCAGCTTCGCCAGCTCAACGTAATTGCCCACGGCGCCTTCGGTTTCGTGAAGGGCCTGCGCCAGCGTGGCGGCCACGCCATTCAACGCTTCTTTGCCCAGATCGCCTTCGGTAGCGAGGTTGGAAAGACTGGAAGCCAAACTGAGTTTCTCGCGGCCGGCGGGCAGCGCGCGGATGTCGGCGGCCAGCTTGGTGACCACTTTGCCGCGCTCGGCGTCGGTCGCCAGCGCCCGGATTTGGCCCATGCTTTTCTGGATGGCGGCTGCTTCGGCCGAAAGCGGCGTGCGCGGCGCGGCCGTCCGCGCCGCGGCCGGAGCGGCGGCCGGATCCGAGAATTGGCCCGCCAGATCGGGATAGCGCTGTTCGAGAGCCTGTGCGGCCAGCTTGCGGAACGCCGGCCGGAGCGCCTCGGGCGCCTTAGCGTACCTCTGTTCCACCCGCGCGGCAGCTTGTTTCACCGCGTCGGAATCGGCCGCGCAAACCAGGCCCGCGGCCAGAAGGCACGCGTTTAGCAGACGAAGAGAAAACATGGAGACTCCTGGTCCGGAGTATAGCAACTACCGGCGGATGGGGTCCGGCGGATCGTTGTTGCCGCCTTCGGCGGGCTTAGTGGAGTTGCTATCGTGCCTCGGGCCCAGCCCCAGGGCGATCAGAGAAAGGGAATTGATCTTACCCGTGGAGTCGAGGTTTTGCTCGGATTGGAACCTCTTGAGGGCGTCGGCGGAGGCTTGGTCCCAGGCGCCGGTGGCGGCATCCGCCGGCAGATAGCCTTTGGCAACTAGCGCGTTCTGGATTTCCCGGTAACGGTCGGCACTGGGGGTGGCTTGCCGGTTGCGCCAGGTAGTGCGTTTGACGGAGCCTTTCTTGCCGGATTTCTTGGCCGCGGCCGTATGGACGACGGCTGCGCTCTTGGATGGGACCGCCGATTTCCTGACGGCGGTTTTCACGGCCGCTTTCCTTACCGGTGCTTTCTTTTTCACCGCGGATGCAGGCGGCTGGAAGCCCCAGGCCAGTGCCGCCATCGCCAGCGCGGCTGCGCAGGTCAGAATAGTCCGCATCTTCAGTGGACTAGTGTAACAGGGGTACAGGGCCGGGGGGGCGTCCTGGGGGCGGCCGCAAACGCAAACGGGGACCGCTACCCATTCCCGCCTTTGGAATTTGGATAGCTGTCCCCGTCTTGCCTCGGAGCCGGTTAGTGCATCTGGTTGGGAAGGGTTCCAGGCAGGAAGATCGAAGCCCACTCGTTGCGTCTGGGGTCGTGCCGCATCACCCGGAACATCACCGGGTCGCCCGGCTTCAACGTGGCTTGGATCTTCTTGATATCCTCCGCCGAATTGACCGCATGGCGATTGATTTCCAGAATCAGGTCGCTACGCATCAGGCCCACGTCCTCGGCGAACGAGCCGGGTTCCACCTCGGAAACCGTCACGCCGCCCTTTTCCTTGATCCCCAGCGTCTCCCTCTGCCGGTCGGTCAGCGGGTTGATGGTCATGCCGAAACTGACGCTGGTGCCTTCGTTCTGGCCGGTCGCGTCCTGGCGTCCGCCGCCGAACTCCTCGGGGAAGATCTGAGCCAGGTTCCCCACCACAACCTTGAAGTTCTCGCGTTTGGCGTCGCGTAGCACGCCGATATCCAGGCTGCTGCCCACCGGCGTCGCGGTGACGATCCCGATCAACTGGTCGCCTTCGTGAATCGCCTGGCCGTTGATGGACACAATCACGTCTCCCGGCTTGATACCGGCCTTTTCGGAGGGACCGCCGGCCGCCACCGATGCCACGAACACGCCTTCAGTGGCGCCGCTCACCTTGAGGGCGGCGGTGGTGCGGGGATCGTCCGATTTGTTGAACGAGATGCCGATCGAGCCGCGCGTCACCTTGCCCGTCTTGATGATGTCGTTGTAGACCCCCGCCGCCGTGTTGATGGGAAGCGCGAATCCAATGCCTTCGTAGCCGCCGGAACGCGATGCGATGGCCGTGTTGATGCCGATCACTTCGCCGCGCATGTTCAGCAGCGGCCCGCCCGAATTGCCCGGGTTGATGGCCGCGTCGGTCTGCAGGAAATGCTGAAACTGCATCCTGGTGTCGCCATCCATCACGCGTCCCTTGGCGCTGATGATGCCGGCTGTGACGGTCGTGTCGAAGCCGAACGGGGAACCGATGGCCATGGCCCAATCGCCCACCTGGACCGCGTCGGAGTTGCCGATCTTGACGGGAACCAGGTTGTGCTTGCCCTCCACGCGAATCACCGCCAGGTCCGTGGGCGCATCCACGCCGATCACGTGGGCGTCATACTTCTCCGGGTCTCCGGGGAATTTCACTTTGATCTTGTCCGCCTTGTCCACCACGTGGTTGTTCGTCAGGATGTAGCCGGCCCCGTCCACCACTACACCCGAGCCCAGCGCTTCACCCCCGCGGCTGTTGGGCATCTCCGGGACGCCATTGCCGAACGGGTTGCCGAAGAAGTGGTTGAAGAAATCGTTCAGGCCATTGTCGTCGCCCTGATCGCCGTCGTCCGGCGAGGTCTGGCGGCGCGTGCGGGTGCGCATCGGCTGGGGTTTGTAGACCACCGAAACGTTCACCACCGAGGGCGCCACCTGCTTGGCAATCTGGCTGAATGTGTTCGACAGTTCCACCGGGTTCGGAATCACCAGCGGTGTCGCGCCGGGGGCCTGGCCGTTATCCTTGGCCGCCTTTACGCCCGAATTGATGAGTGTGCCCAGGACGATGCCGAACGACAGCGTAAACAACATCACCGTAAGCGAAAGCAATTTCTGTCTGCGTAACTTGTCAAAGAAACTCATGGAATCTTACCTGCTCCTCTGCTATTGATAATGGATGCCGCCGCGGATTCAGTGGTTTCACTTCCACTCGGGACAACCCCGCTCAGGATGAAAGCCGCGCCCGCGCCTGAGTCGCAAGAGCCAAGGCGGTAGCCGGCAATCCTATTACCAGTATGGCCCAGACCACCGTCTGACGCCACTCCACCCGCGGGATACCACCCACGCTAACCCTATAGACGATGGGCCCCGGTAAAGGTACCGCAATCGGCGTTAGTCCCGCAAGGAGCGCCCCGGCTCACTGGCCGGTCCCGCAGCCTGCCGCGCCGTCCGCCGGGCTGCCGCGCAGCAACAGCAGCAACGTCAGGAAGATCCGCTTCAGGCCTAGATCGCGGCCCTCCGGGCGAAACCATTCCTGCGTGGTGTGGGCGCCGCCGCCGATGCCCCCCGCCCCGATGGCGATCGCCGGAATCCCCAGCGAGAGCGGAATGTTGGCGTCCGTCGAGGAACAATCCATAGGCGAGCGGACCCACAGGTGCGCATCCACGGCCCGGACGTATTGCAGAATGGCCGCGTTCTCCGGTAGCGCCGCGGCGGGCCGCGACCCTATCTCTTTCAGCTTGCTCGTCACCTTGCCGCCGCTGGCCCGCTGGTTCTCCAGATCGCGCGCGCGATCCACCGCGGCCGTGAGAAACTCCACCAACTCGTCCATCTTCTCGTTGCTTTCCGAGCGGATGTCGACTTTGGCCCGAGCCAGTTGTGGGATGGCGTTCACGCTGGAGCCGCCCTCGATGAGTCCCACGTTGAACGCGGATTTCGGCGTGCCTTCAATCCGCGTCTCGGCGAAGAAAGCCACCGCCCGGCACAGCGCATGCAGCGGGTTGCCGACGCCATAATCGCTCCAGCTATGCCCGCCCGGTCCGCTGAAGGCGATTTCGAACCGCCGGCTGCCCAGGGCGCGCGTCGTGATGTGGTCGGTATTGGCGCCGTCCACCACCACGAAAGCCTCGATCGAGCGGCCGTGGGGCGGCCGTTTACAAAGCTGGCGCATTCCCTGGAGGTTGCCTTCGCCCTCTTCGCCCACATTGGCCACCAGCAGCAGGTTGCCGGAAAGCCCGGGGATGCACCCGCCGTTTTTCCAGAGCCGCGCAATGGCCACCAGCGCGGCCAATCCGGCGCCGTTGTCGGAAACCCCCGGCCCGCAGAAGCGGCCGTCGGCATCCACGTAGATGTCTTCCTTGCTGCGCGGCGCGATCACCGTGTCCAGGTGCGCGCTCAGCGCCACGTAGGGGCCTTCCCCGTGGGCCGCGATCACATTGCCCGCACGGTCGATGGATGTGTTCCACCCGAGCGAGCGCAACTGCTCCTGGAACCACGCGGCGCGGTCCTGTTCCAGAAAAGTAGGGGCGGGGATGCGGCAGAGTTGCAGGTGGATTTCGTTGATCCACTGCCTCTCGCGGGTGAACCACTGCAGACATTCCCGCACGTCGCGGTCGCCAGCGAGTTCAGTAATGTTGATTCCAGCGGCTGCGGGCATTCCTGAATTAGTGTAACAGCGTGGCAGGTGAAACCTCCGGCCTGACGCGCCCACCTCCAAACCGAGCCGCGACCGTCAGGGAGCGAATTCCCGCCATTACCAAAACATCGGAAGTCCAAAAGTGCGCTTCATTCCGGCAGCGGCTGCCCCTTGGTCTCCGGCGCCCATGGCAGCGCCGCCAGCCCCACCAGAAACACCAGGCACATGGTCACGCCCGCGTACCGCATGGGCTCGGCATGCGAGGCGAATACCGTGCCGGTCAGGTAGCCGAAACCGATGGGGCCGGCCGCCGCCAGGCCGCGCCCCACGTTGTAACAGAAACTCGTTCCCGTGGAGCGCAGGCGCGTGGGGAACAACTCCGGCAGGTAAATGGCGTAGCCTCCGAATAACATGAGCTGCGAGAAGCCCATCATCGGGACCATCCAGAACATGTCGGTGATCACTTTGATGTGCCAGAAGGTGTAGGCGGTGGCCAGCATGGCCGCCACAAAGCTCACCGCGAAGGCCATCCGGCGGCCCGTGTAGTGCGTGAGATAGGTGAATGCGTAGACGCCGAAGAATCCGCCCAGGTTTTGAAACATGGAGGTGACGCCGATCCACGTGGTCGTCTTGCCGGCCAGCGCCGCGCCCGTCAGGCCCTGCGCGCGGAAAGATTTGTCCAATACCTGGCGGAAAAGATCGTAACTGAAATAGCCGATGCCCCACAGCCCCACCACGCCCGCCAGGGAAAGCAGCAGGCCGGCGATCGCATTGCGGCGCCACCGCGGAACGGAAAACAATTCCTGGTAAGACCCCAGCTTGACTTTTTGCGCGCGTGCCTTCAGCCACTGTTCGGGCTCTTTGACCTTCAGGAAGACCAGAATCGCCAGAGGCGCCGGTATGGCGCCGGCCAGAAAGAGGTAGCGCCAGGCTCCCACGATGGCGCCCGATTGTTCCATCAACCCCAACCCGATCCCGATGAACGCCGCCAGAATGTTGCCCAACGGAGAAAAAGCCTGGATCGTGCCCAGCGCGTAAGGCCGTGCGCGTTCCGGCACCACTTCCGCCACAATCGCCACACCCACCGCGAATTGCCCGCCCACGCCCAACCCGCACAGGAAGCGGTAGACGTCGAAATCCCAAACGCCCGTGGCCAGCGTGCTGAGTCCCGTGAAGACGGTGTAAGAAAGGATCGCCAGCATCATCGTCTTGACGCGCCCCAGGCGGTCGCCCAGGATGCCGAAGAGAATCCCTCCCGTGGCCCAGCCGACCAGGAAGACCGATGTCGCATAGCCGCTTTGTTGGGAAACCGCCGCGCTGCTGGCGTGCGCTCCCATCAGTTCCTGGATAGCCGGCCGCCGCGCCAGCCCGAAAATCTGCTGCGCCATGCTGTCGAACATCCAGCCGGTGCAGGCCACCGCCAGCACGAACCACTGATAGCGGTTGAGGTCCCGGTACCAGGCATACCTCGGTTGGGATGGCGGCATGAAGCTGCTATTGTTTCGGAAATGCAACCGATGCCGCAACCCCCGCCCCTAGCTGGGTTCTCCCCGCCTTTTGCACACCCGCTATTTGCCGGCTTCCCCTGCCGCCGTCACGCGATCGCCTGCTTTCACCGGTGTATCCGAGGGCATGGCGACGGAGTCCCCTTCGCTCAGCCCGTCCGTGACCTGAATGCGCGTGACGCTTGAAGCCCCGGTCTTCACGCCGCGGCGTTCCAGCGTGTCGCCTTTGAGCAGCAGCACGTAGTCGCCGCCTGCGTCGTGGTGCAGCGTCTCTTTGGGAATGGCCAGCGCCCGCTCGACCACTGCCGTCCGGATCAAAGCATCCACGTTGGTCCCTGGAACCAGCTCGCGTCCGGGATTCTCGATCACGCAGATCACCTGTCCCACCTGGCGCGAGCCGAGGGTTTCAATGGTGGTCGGCATCTGCTCCACCACCCCTTGCCACTGCTTGCCGGAAAGCGCCTGCCACGTAATGGTGACCGGCTGCTGTTTGGCGACGCGCCCCAGTTCGGGCTCATCGATATAAACCCGCACCCGCAGGCGATTCATGAGGCCGATGTTGGCCACCAGGTCGCCCGGGTTGAGGTAAGCGCCGGGGCGAATTGCCAGGCCGTAGACCACGCCGCCGATGGGTGCGCGGATTTCGCTTTGCGCCGCCTGCCGCTTCACCAGGTCCAGAGCGGCTTGCGCATCCTGCAGCCGGGCGCGGGCGGCGGCCACATCGGGAGCGGCGGCCATGGTGCGGCGCCTTTTTTCCAGGCCGGCGATCTGCACGCGCAGTTGCTCCACTTTGTCGCCGGCCGCCCTCACCTCCGCGCCGGTGGCGGCCTGTTGGGCGGCCAGGCGTTCGAGTGCCGCGCGCTCCCGCTCGGCCTGTTGCAGATCCACGTTGGCGCGCGCCAGGCCGTTCCCGATTTCGGTGAGTTCGGCCGGCTTGGGGCCGCTCTCAAGCGACGCCAGGTTGGCTTGCGCCTCGGCAACCTTGGCTTCCGCGGCGTCGAGTTCAGCCTTGGCGGAAGGATCCGTAAGGGTGGCAAGCACCGCGCCCTTTTCCACCGCGCGCCCTTCCGCCACATTGACCTCGCCGGCCATGCCCTTGGTTTCGGCATGCACGGCCCGCCACTCGAGCGGTTCCACCTTTCCGTTGGTCGAGAGGGTGCTCACCAGCGTTTCACCGTGGACGCGCGCGAAGCCGACCATGGGCGGCGCATTCTTGCGCAGCACGCCCCAAGTGATCAGCCCCGCCGCCGCGGCCAGCAGCACGAACAACAGCAGCTTCTTCAAAATGATCTCCACCACTATCTTAGCTGGCAAAGCCTCGTTGGCTGGATCTTTCCCGGTTGTGGGGCAGGCGCTTTCGCCTGCCAACCCCCCAATCCAGGCCTCTCAGCTTTTCTCCGCGCCCCCGCGGTGAATACGCAGTTTGCTTACGAATACCCCTTCAGCCCGAACTTGCGCATGATGCCCCGAAAAATCCGCTCGCTCCATTCGCCGAATGGCCGGTCGGTGGTGAGATACGTCCACGTAGCGCCCCGCTCGGCCGGGTCGAGCCCCCGCTTCTCGGCCTCTTCCAACCGCGCGGCCGTTTCGCCCTCCAGCGAGTCCTCCAACTCGCGGAACATCGCATCCACCCGCGTAAGGTATTCATGCAGCGGGTCGCGTCCCCCGTACGAATACCACTGCACCCCCGACCGCAGTTCGGAAACCGCGGCCAGGTGATCGGCCCAAAGGTCGTCGATGGTGGTGAGAGAGACCAGGCGCTCGCGCTCCGGCAGGTCGGAGTTGAGGATCGCCTGCCGGCGCTGCTGGATGCGGTTGCGCTGGCCTTCGACGATGCCTTCGTACTTCACCAGGAATGTCCGGATGTCCAGGTTATGGCCTTCGATCAGCCGCTGGATACTCTCGGCATCGTGCCGGTATCTGGCGTTCTCGATGCCGTAGCGAACCAGCAGGTCGTCTTCGAGTGAAATCAGGAAGCGGGAGCGCCCCGGGTCGCCCTGCCGCCCGGCCCGCCCGCGAAGCTGGTGATCGATGCGGCGGCTCTCGTGGCGATTGGTGCCGATCACGAATAGTCCGCCCAGCGCAGCCACCCCATCGCCCAGTTTGATATCCACGCCGCGCCCCGCCATGTTGGTGGAAATGGTGACGGCGCCGCGCTCCCCGGCCCGCGCCACGATTTGCGCTTCCTCTTCCTCGTTGCGGGCGTTCAGCACCGCATGCGGAATATCCGCCAGCGCGCGGCTCAGCCGTTCGGATTCTTCCACGCTGGCGGTTCCCACCAGCACCGGCTGGCCGGAGGAGTGCACGCTGCGGATCACTTCCGCCACGGCCTCTTCCTTGGCCGCTTTGGTCGGAAAGACCACATCCGGCTCATCCTCGCGAATCACCGGAAGGTTGGTGGGTATCACGTCCACTTCCAGGCCGTAGCACTGCCGGAATTCCGCGGCCTGCGTGGCGGCCGTGCCCGTCATGCCGCAGAGCTGCGGGTACATCGCAACCAGGTTTTGCAGGGCGATCGAGCCCAGCACGCGGCCCTGCCGCCGGAACGGGACGCCTTCCTTGGCTTCGATGGCGGTGTGCAGGCCGGCCGGCCAGCGGCGGTCCTGCGCGATGCGGCCCTTGAACTGGTCCACCGATTCGATGGTGGCGTTCTTCACCACGTAGTCCACGTCGCGCCGCAGCAGAAAATGGGCGTGGATGGCGTTGTGCACCGCGCTGTAGAGAGCCAGGTTGGCTTCCGCGAAAATGTTGCCGCACCCCAGGGCCGCTTCCGCCACGCGCGCGCCTTCGTCGGCCAGCGCGATGTTGCGGCCGTGCTCGTCCAGCGTGAAATGGAGGCCCCGGTGGAAACGGCGCACCAGCGGGTCCACCTGCCGCGCCAGCACTCGCTCGTCCACCACCCCGCCGGCCAGCACCAGCGGTATGCGCGCTTCGTCGATCAGAATGGAATCGGCCTCGTCGATGACGGCGGCGTGAAACGGCCGGTGCACCTGCTCTTCGGGCCGCAGCGCAATCTGGTCGCGCAGAAAGTCGAAGCCGATTTCGTTGGCCGTGGCGTAAGTGATGTCGCAGGCGTATGCCGCGCGGCGCTCGGCGGGGCGCATGGTCTGCTGCACGCACCCCACCGTCAGGCCGAGGAAGGAGTAGATGCCGCCCATCCAGCGCGCATCGCGGCGCGCCAGGTAGTCGTTGACCGTCATCACGTGGACGCCTTCTCCGCCGCGGGCCTGCCATGCCACGGCGGGCGTGCAGGCCAGTGTTTTGCCTTCGCCCGTCTGCATTTCGGCGATGCGGCCGCGTGCCAGCGAGAGCGCGCCTTCCAGTTGCACGTCGAACATTTCCAGTTGGACCACGCGTGCCGCCGCCGCGGCGACGGCCGCCATGCCTTCGAGCAGGTCTCCCGATTCCTGGAAGCGGGCGCGCAGCCTGGCGTGATCCAGCTTGGCGAAATCGGCGCGGAACCGGTTGATGCGCGCCGTCTCCCGGGTCGCCGCGGCGCGCGTCAGCCAGGCCGGAAGCTTCATCTATCTCCTTGACGGTTGCGTTTCTGCAATTTTAACGGCATTGCCGCTTCCGACTCGCCTTGCCGACATTGGTTACAATGTACCTCGTATGCCGCTCTATCGGATCTATCGCATGAAGGATTCGCCAAGGCAGCAATTTCGCTGGGCGCCGCATCTTTCGGGGTGCGCGTCGCTCAAGCTTCGCGATTACGAGCCGGACGGCCAGGTGGAAGCTCGCAACGAATACGACGCCTGGCAGGCGCTGCGCGAGTCCGCGGAGCCCCTGATGCTGGGCGACCTGCTCGAGACCGCCGACGGCCAGTTGCGGGTTTGCAAGTACGTCGGGTTTGAGCCGGCGCAGTGGGTCGTCCCGGAACTCAAGCAGGAGGTTTCGCCGCCGCCCGCCCCCGAGGGCGCCGAATCAACCGTCAGTTAGGAGACCCTTATGCGCGATATCCGGTTGGGTGACGATCTCGACGATTATTGCGTGCGATGCAAACGGATCATGAACCACGCGGTGGTTTCGGTGATCAACGCAGCTCCCGCGAAAGTCCGTTGCCGCACTTGCCACAGCGATCACGACTACCGGCACGAACAGGCGCCCCCGCCCAAGGTGGATCTGCGCAAGGCTGCGCTGTTTGCCGAGGTGTTGAAAAAGGTCAGTCCGGACGCCGCCGCGGTGGACCTGGTGCCCGAAGATCCGGACGAGGTGGCCGAGGTCGAAGTTGAAGTGGAGGCTGAAGCAGGCCTCGAGGACGCGGTGTTGGTTGAGATGGAGCCCGCTGCCGCACCCGCGCCCGTGGTCAAGGTTCCCAAGCCGAAGACCAAAGCCAAGCCCAAAGTCAAGCCGAAAATCAAGCCAAAAGCCAAGGCCAAGGCCAAGGGCCGCAAGTAGCCGCAAGACCATGATCAGCAGGCGCACCATGCTGGCTGCGGCACCTGGCATGCTGGCCGCCTGGCCGGCCCTTGCAGCGTGTGAGGCGCCCGCGCCCTACGGAGCCCTTCCCACCGGCCGCCAATTGCGCTGGCACAGTCTGGAAACCACCGCCTTTCTGCATTTCACGGTGAACACCTTTACCGGCAGGGAATGGGGCTACGGAGACGAGGACCCCAATATTTTTCAGCCCGCCAGGTTCGACGCGGATGCAATTGTGGAGGCGCTGGCGGCGGCCGGTATGCGCGGCGTCGTCCTCACCTGCAAGCATCACGACGGCTTTTGCTTGTGGCCCACCAGAACCACCGGTCATTCCGTCCGCAACAGCTCCTGGAGGTCGGGCCAGGGCGACGTGGTGCGCGATCTCGCGGCGGCGGCGGCGCGCCGCAATCTTTCGTTCGGCGTCTACGTTTCTCCGTGGGACCGCAATAACCCCAACTACGGGACGCCCGCCTACATCGGCATCTATCGCCGCCAGCTTACCGAACTGTTGACGGACTATGGTCCGGTCTTTGAGGTCTGGCACGACGGCGCCAACGGTGGCGACGGCTTTTACGGCGGCGCCCGCGAGAAACGCACCATCGACAAACGCGCCTATTACGACTGGCCCGAAACCTGGGACCTGGTGCGAAAACTCCAGCCCGGAGCTGTCATTTTCAGCGATGTGGGACCGGACGTGCGATGGGTGGGGAATGAACGCGGCATCGCCGGTGATCCCTGCTGGGCCACCTACGATCCGGTGGGCGCCGGCGGCGGGCCGGCATCGCCCGGCGATGTCCGGGAGCGCGAATCGCCCGCCGGCCACCGCCATGGAACCCGCTGGCTGCCGG
>JBEKYE010000078.1:0-14395 GCA_049511275.1 Bryobacteraceae bacterium | reverse complement strand
GTCTGCGACAGCTTGCCGAAAGAATTCTTGCCGCCGGGCGTGAAGGGCTCGCCGTACTGGTAGGTGCCGAAACCGACGATGCCGTTACTTTGGACGCCCCACCCGAAGGTATTAGGCATCATTGGCGTGTATGGGTTAGCGAACAGGCCGTTCATAGTAATTCCGAGCGCGCTGGGACTTACCGCCGCGGGGTTGCCCAGGACGATGGGGTTCAGGAAGGTGGCGTCCGCGAAGATGAACTCGTTGGTCAGCGTGGGGCTGAACACGTGCACCAAATTCGCGCTATAAACATTGGAATCCTGGTTGGCGTTTTGCGACGTCGGATAGGGCAGAGAGCCGTTGAGGTTCCACCAGATGCTGATGGGATTCTGATCGTGCTCGATCTGGTGGTTCCAGGAGAAGAACAACTTGGTGTTGGTGCTGATGTTGTAATCGCCGCGGAGGCGGAGCTCCCAGCGGTTCACAGGCGGGCTAAGGAATGTCTCATAGTTGGCGCCTGTCGGATTTGTCACGGGATTCACGTTCGGCGCGGGCATGAGCTTCAACATCGCCAGAGTACCTGCATTGATGTCGGTTGCCGGAATCTGGCCGGTCGGATAGATGTTCGCGTTCAGGCCGTAGTTGTCCTCGTATTCGTTGGAAGCAAAATTCGGCCCCAAGGTTGCAAGGTACGCCGGGGTGAAGTTGCCCTGCAGCATCTGTTGAGTGGGAACGAACCACTGGGTTAAGTTACCCGCCGGATGCTGGTCCATATATTCGTACGCGGCATAGAAGAACAACTTGTCGTGATTCTTGTTGAAGCGGGTACCCGGAATGATCACCGGGCCGCCAAAGTCGCCGCCGGGATAGTAGAAACTGTTGGCCGGCGGTGCCGCCTTCTGGCTGTTGTTGAACCATCCGTTGCTGTTGAGCGCGCCATTGCGCGCGTAGAAGTAGGCTTGTCCGTGGAACTGGGCGCCGCCGCTCTTGCCGATCGCCTGGAAGGTGATCGGGCCCTTGGCAAATTCCGCGCCGTAGGCATTCGTCAGAATGGAAACTTCCTGCACCTGGTTCTGGTTAATGTTGGCGGTCTGCGTTCCTTGATTGCCGGGGTCGAGGAGGTTGGCGCCGTCGGACGTCATAGTCATGGCGCCATTCACCCCGCTGCCTTGAACATTGAACTTGCCGATCGGGCCGTTATTGCTCTGGGTCGCCACTGAACCCTGGCCCCACTGGCTCTGGGTAAGGCCGTTATTCATCCCCACGCCGGGCATGATCTTGATCAACTCGGCGGCATCGCGGCCGCTCAGGGAAATGTTTTCGACCATGGACTGATTCAGCGTTTGGCTGGATTGTCCGGAATCGACGGGCACCTGAAGCTCAGCGGCGGAAACCACCTCTACTTCAGTCTTTTGACTTTGGACTTGAAGAACAATCGTCGTGAGACGCAAAGTGGACCCTTGCGTCAAGACAATACCCGTTTGTTCAACTGTCCGTAGACCCGGCGCACTGATGGTCACAGTGTAGGTTCCCGGCAAGATCGACGGGAAATCGAAATATCCGGTGTTGTTCGTGGTGGTGTCGCGAAGTACGCCAGTAGCCTCGTTTTTCAGCACGGCTTTCGCTGCCGGGACTGCCGCGCCAGTTGCGTCGGTAACGGTAGCACCGATCGAACCGCTCGCGAACTGAGCGTACGCGGGCAGTTGAATGAACACAACGATGGCCAGCAATAATGCCAGCAACCAGAAAAATCGCCCCGGATCGGTGGGCCGATTCGTAACAAAGACGGGCGCCTCACATGGTTTTCCCATTTGGCTCCTTCCTCATTAATTGCGGAATAAAAAACCCTAAAAACGACAATAAGGCGAAGCGCGGCCCGTGTCAAGAGTAAAGTAATGTATTTGCATTAGAAAGTTAACCTTGTTACAAGGTCAAGGCCAAGCGCCAGGTTTTGCTTCCAAGTTTATGGCGCTTCTGCCCGCCGCGGTCGGTCAAACCACGGTCTGGAAGCTCGGCCGGAGCAATAGGGGAAACACCGGAAGTCACATCCGATGCCGAGGGGTCCGGCCATTCCGGCGCGACTGCCACCACCAGGTAGTGGGAGTTTCAGCCCCCGTTAACGGTTTTGCAGCGTCCCAGACCGTTCAAACCATCCGTAAATTAACGTGAAACCAGCTGTCGGCTCACCATCGGCCGCTGGCTTTCTAACGGGGGTTCGACGGCGCGAGGACAAGGCTCGCGAGGCCTTCACGAGCCAGGAGTCCGTGGTCGCGAACGGACCCCCCGGCCTACTTCACGGGAAAGGTTACAGAACCGACCGCGTTCGTGTTCTGATCGAGGACAATGACACGGACCTCCCGCGCGGCGTCGCTGGTCGGGTGGTCTTGCGTGAAGGGGAGGCCATCCTTCATCACCATTTTGTACTGCTCCGCCGTCAATTCGGGTTTGAGATCCAATACGGATGGCTCCCCGAGCGGGGCGGTGGCGCTGCGATCGGATACCAGGCAATATAACGCGCCCGAATACTTGCCACCCTGCTCGCGCAGCAGGAGATCCGAGGGATCGACGCGGATCTCCAGGTGCACGCCCGTCTTGCCGTCAGCCAAGGGAGAGATTTTCGTGCGCAGGCCGATTTCGGCGAGGTCTGAGGGACTCTGAAAAGCCTCCATCAACACTGCCTTCGTCCTCTCCACGGCCGGCCGCGAATCGAGCAGCGCGTAATACCGCTCCCTGAGCTGCAGCTTGACACCCTTGCGCTCGCAGGTGACATGGACGCGGTGCCACTTGTTGTTCCAATTGTCCGGCCCCGGATCATAGAAGATCGAATAGCCGCCCATGGCACCCTGCGCCACCTGAGTTACGACGGCCCGAACGTCTTGCCGGGAATAGAAGTGGCCGCCGGTCAGCAGGGCCATTTGGTCCATGTTGTAATTCACGTCCGGACTGAGGCTCCCGATGAGCGCATATGGGTCTACGGCGACGCCGTCCTTCGCCAGCGTCACTCCCAGGTGCGGCACGTAGAGCGAGCATTCAACCCAATCGCCGTTGCAATGGGGAAGCATGGGGTCCGGCACTGTGGTGAGTCCGTTGGCAACCCAGAGGATATCCCTGCGCCCCGGGAAAGCCGCCAGTCTGTTGGCAAGATCCTCGAGTGCCTTGAAGGTCCTTTTGACCTGCTCCTCCGCGCCGATCTGGGCCTGCCGGATGTGGCTGGAGGCTTTCATGACCTTATCGAACGCGGTAGCCACACCCTGGGGCCAAGTCTTATCGTCGGCCGCAGGCGGACCCATGGCGTGAATCGGGATCAAGGCGCCCTCCAGGTTGAGCACATAGAAATATAGGCTCTCGCCGGACTCGAGTTGCGGAATGGCCTTGTCCAGGGCTTTCCAGTTTTCCAGCCGATCGGCGTCCACCAGGTTGATCATGTCGAAGAGCATGACCGTGGCGTGCGGCGTCGCACCGGAGGCCCGGTTCGAGAACTCCAGAACATCGTGCGGGACAGCCGGTTCGTTCCTGGGTTTATGGAAAGTGAGAATGGTTTGCGCTTTGGTTTGATCGACGATCTTGAAATCGTCGGCGGTCAGGTCGGTGACCGGCTGGCCGTTAGCGTCTAGCGCTACCGGATAAAGGCGGACGAGAGGGCCAGGCGTGGGAGCTTGTGCCAGAAGCCCGGACGCGGCCAATGCGAGGGCGAAGAAAATTTTCGACATACTTTTGGGTGCAGTGTATCACACCTCATAGTCGGAAACCCGAAGGAGCAGCCCCTACTGCGTGGACCCCAGGTAAGCGATCTGTTCGGTGGCGGATTGGTCGCCCTGCATCGCCGTAATTCGCAACTCACAGTTGCCCGGCCGGGTGGCCGCCGTCACGAACATGGCAATGGCGCCACTTGCATCCGGCTCTGGGAGCGCCACCGTTTGATCCGCGAATACCTGGCCGCCATTCTTGAATTCCACGTGGATCCTGGGCTTTTCCGGGTTCGACTTGTCCTTATACACCACAAAATAGACCCAGCGCTTGGTGCCGGGATCCACCGCAGCCTGCACCATGGGAACGACGTGCTTGCCCTCGAAGGTGAACGGATCGGCGGTGTCCGGCTGGGCGCCAGCCGGGTCGAGGTGTCCTACCATCGCTAGGCTGCTGATGGCGAGACCTTTGGGCGGCGCGAGGATTTCGAAACTCCCGGTTTCGGCGGTTGCCTGAAAGCCCTCGTGATCGACCACGGCGGCGTCCACCGTATAACGGCCCGGCGGCAGATCGAGCACATGCGTGTAAGTCAACTGTTCGGCCCGGACGGCTGCCAGGTTGGCGTCCGCGATGTAGTAAGGCTTGTCGAGGCTATACTGATCCACGACTTCTCCATTGGCATCACGGACCAGCGCCAGCAGGCAGATTTCAAATTTGTGGATCTTGCGAGCCGGATCGGCCGTGGCGCCCAGCTTCGCGCTGGGCAATTCGAAGGCCAGCGTGGCGTTTGCAGTCGTGCCGTCTTTCCGGAAATGGTAGGCCGTGAGGTGAAAATCGAAAGAGTGCGGCCGGGGCTCAGTGTTCAATACCGCCATCGCTGTGGCTTCCAGCGGCGTCAGCGGGGCGGATCCTTTCAGATCCGGCATGGCGAAATAACCGGTGCGGCTCTCCACCTGCAAATCGTTACGCGCCAGCTTCACCTCGATCTTCCTGAGCCGCCCGTCGAACTTTGGCGACGTGGAATGATAGACAGCTTCGTAGTGCGTGTCCAGATCCCCCACCATCTGTTGAAACGACTTACGGAAATCGTTGGTGTTGGCAATCAGGAATCCGCCCGTGCCTTCGGAAAGCGCCCGCAGACTGGATTGCATATCCGAGGTCCGCACGGCGGAGACGGTGTCGTCACCCTGCCGGCTGTTTTGGCGCATGACGCTGGCGCTGGCGTTGGTTTTGGACTGTTGCTGGCTGACCGAGGCCATTTGTCCCAGCGCCAGTTTGCCGGCTTGAGCGGTATCGTACATCCCGTTCATTTCCGTGCTGTCGAGCGCATAAAACGTAATGCCATGGCTATTGGCATTCGTCAAGATCTTCTGGAACAAGTCCGGATCTCCGGTGGTAACCAGGCCAGTGGTCACCAACAGAACCGTCTTCCTGCCCGGCAGCGTGCCGATCTGATTAATCAAGGTGGTGATCCTGTCAGTCTCGTGCATGCCGGTAATATTGGCGAAATCGCTGCGTTCCCGTACTTCGTCGCCGCGGATGCGATTCGCCCCGGTGCTGTTGGAAACGTCCGCTCCCATGATCACCGTGTTGCTGACCTCACCCCCGGTCATGTCCTCCGTCACCGTGGCCGTGTGTGTGGCGGCATTTACCTGAGCATTCAGCGTTACGATGTTCGGGCTGGCGGTAAGCAGGGCTTCCGAGGCCTTGGAGAAATTCAAGGCTCCCCCGTTGAGCGTGGAGGCGAGCAGTTCCTCCCGGTTCTTGGTGAACTCATGCACCGCGACCAACTTCTCGTTGAGGTTGAAGATCCCGATGTAACTCTCCGGCGGCAAATTAGCCTTGATGAATTCCTTGACGATTTCGACGGCATGCGGCCGGGTCACCGGATCGATATTGTGAAAAACAATGCAGACCGTGTTTAATTCCCGCAGGGGCAGGGACGTAGGGGCTATTTGCTGCTTCGGCTGGCTCTCTTCGCGGCGCTCCGTTTCGCGACCCGGCACCATGCGGAAGCTGAGAAGTTGCTGCCGTACGCCGTCTTCGTAAATTTCCACCTCGCCCGGCTTAACGTTTTTCACCTGCCGGCCCTTCTTGTCGCGCACGACCAGATCGAGCGCTACCTCCGTGGCGGTTACGCGAATCGTGGGTTCAACCGGCGGAAGAGTTGCATCCTGCGCCAGACCGGGAATGACCGCTGTCGTAACGAGAAACAGGAGCGACACAACACCAGTCTTTGGCATAGGCCGATTATATCTCCATCCGGGCGGCCCGCAGTTGATCCGGCGGCGACCAGATCGGACGGCAGCCTGGGGGTCCGCCAAAAACCACAGGCTTGTGCCCACTGATCGAGTACCCCAGGCGGATCGCCCGTGTATAATGATTTTCAGGTACAAATATCATGAAGTTACTCTCCCTTTGGGTGTTTGCCGGTCTGGCCTTCCTGTGGGGAGTCGCCGCTGCGGCGAACGGCCGCACGGCTCACGATACGCCTAAGGACGCCGCACCGCTCCTCATCGACTTCCCGGAACCGGGCTCCATCTTTCCGCCGGAAATTACGCCGCCCACGTTTTTGTGGCATGAAACCACCGGGGAGGCGATCGCCTGGCGGATCGAAGTGCTTTTTGCCGAGCGGGGAACGCGAGTCAGGGAGAACCCAGCGGGCGAGAAGCCGCACCTGGGAGAGATCGACACCACGCTGGTGGGCTACGTGCCTCCTACTCTTACAACCGAACAGGAAGCCCAGCACACCTGGAAACCGAGCCCGAAACTGTGGGAAGAAATCAAGAAGCACTCTCGGAAGCACCCGGCAACCCTGGTGATCACGGGGTTTCGGGATAAACGACTGACGCAGCCGGTCTCGAGCGGCCGGGTGAGCTTCGAGACTTCCATGGACCCGGTGGGCGCTCCCATCTTCTATCGCGACGTGCCGTTGATTCCGCCCGATCCCTCGGAGCGGGAGCGCGGCATCATCCACCCGCTGTCGGATTCGGTACTTCCGAAGATCAAGTGGCGGATCCGCTATCTAAACGAGACGAGCAGCAAGACAGTGATGGAGAACCTGCCCACCTGCGCCAACTGCCATTCCATCTCGCGCGACGGGAAGACGCTCGGCATCGACGTGGACGGACCGCAGAACGACAAGGCGCTGTACGCCCTGATCCCCATCAAGAAAGTCAGCGCCATCAGCAACGATTACGTGATTCGATGGAGCGCCTACACCGACCAGGGATCGCCCAAGCGGTTCGGCTTCATGTCGCAGGTTTCTCCCGATGGACAGTACGTAATCACTTCGATCGAGGTTCCGGGCACTAAGGGTCAGCGTGTCACCGACCGGATTTACCAGGGCCTGTACGACTTCTGGGGCTTCGGCCAAGTCTTTTATCCGACCCGCGGCATACTGGCGTGGTACAGCAAGGAGACGCACGAACTGCATCCGCTTCCAGGAGCCGACGATCCCGAATATGTGCAAACGTGCGCCTTCTGGAGTCCGGACCAAAGCTTCATCGTATTCGCCCGCGCCAAAGCGCGCGACCCGTATCCGCCCGGCCAGCCGCCCTCGCGATTTGCCAACGATCCCAACGAAACCCAGATCCAGTACGACCTGTATCGCATCCCGTTTAATGACGGCAAGGGCGGCAAGGCGGAGAGAATCGTGGGCGCTTCGGAAAACGGGATGAGCAACAATTTCCCGAAAGTTTCGCCCGACGGCAAGTGGATCGTGTGGGTGCAAAACAAGAACGGACTGCTGATGCGGCCGGACAGCAAGCTCTACATCGTTCCTTCGAGCGGCGGGGAAGCGCGGCCGTTGCGCAGCAATCTGAAAACGATGAACTCCTGGCATAGCTTCTCGCCGAACGGGCGCTGGGTGGTGTTTTCCTCCAAAACGCCGACGCCTTACACTCGTCTTTATCTGACGCACATCGACCAGGACGGGAACAGCAGCCCGGCGATTCCGATCGATGACGCCACGGCCGCCAACCGCGCGGTGAATATTCCCGAGTTCCTGAATGTAGGGCCCGAGGGTCTGGACCGGATCGATGCACCGGCCACGGATTTCTACCGGGAGTTCAACGCTGCGGCAGACCTGTCGGAGAAGCATCGGTTCGCAGAGGCCGTGCCGGCCTGGAAGAAGGCGGTGGAACTCAATCCCGAGGATTCCCGGGCACATAACAACCTGGGGGCCGCGCTGGCAGAGACCGGAAAGCCGGAAGAAGCGCTGGCTGAGTACCGCAGATCGCTGGAACTGAACGACCAGAGTTCCCAAGCGCACAACAATCTGGGCAGCGTTCTGGCTCAACAGGGCAAGCTCGACGAAGCTCTGGCGCAGTTTGAAAAGGCGGTGGAGCTGAATCCCGATAACGGCCGCGCACAGAGCAACATAGGCAGTGCCCTGTCGGAGAAGGGGCGGACCGAGGAAGCGCTGGAGCATCTGCGGAAAGGCGTAGCGCTGGAACCCAACTTTGCCGATGGTCAGAACAACCTGGGTGCCGCGCTGGCTCGTGCCGGAGCGCTGGATGAAGCCGTCGAGCACATGGGCAAGGCAGTGGAAATGGACCCGCAGTCGGTCGAATATCGCTACAACTTTGGGCGCGTGCTGGCCGCCAAAGGGCGCTTCGCGGATGCTGCCGTCCAATTCGAACAGGCCGCGAATCTGACGGGCATGCGAGAGCCTGCGATACTCGATATCCTGGCAGCGATGTATGCCGAGACGGGCCGCTACCAGCAGGCGGTCGCCATGGCGCGCAAAGCTCTCGACCTGGCCAACGAGCAGGGGAACGCCGAGATGGCAGCGTCGCTGAGGTCCAGCCTGGGGCGTTACGAAGCTCTCGCCAAGCGGTAGCGGTGGCGCAGCCAAGGCGGTGCAGTAGCCACACGGCAGCGCCCTCGCCCCGCCCCGGTCACTGTTTCTGCTGTTCCGCCGTGAGGCGGTCGAAGATAGCGCGCTCTTTTTCTCCGTCCTGTTGGCGGTTCAGGCGGAAATAAAGAGCGGCCAACTCGACGTGCGGCTGGGCCCAGGTGGGATCGTCGTGGACGACCTTTTCGAAGTCCCGCGCGGCCGCTTCCACTTGTCCGTCCGTGCGCTCCAGCCGCGCCCATTCGTAGCGCGCGACCGTGGAGTCGGGTTTGAGTTGCAAGGCGCGCTGCAAATGTTCGCGGGCCCCGGCCAGATCGCGGTCGGTGTGCAGAACAGCGCCCAAGCCGAGCTGCGCCTCAAAGTCCTTCGGGTCGGCCTCCACAGCCGCTCGCAGCGCGGCGGCGGCGCCCGCGGTATCTCCCAAGTAGCTCAACACGGTACCGCGTAATGTATCCACGCCAGGGAGTCGCGGATTCAGGTGCGCGGCCGCCGCGGCATAATCGCGGGCGCGCTCGAACTCGTTCATCTGGAGAGCGGTCCGGCCGGCCAGCAAGTAAGCCTCGGGACGGTTGCCTGCGCGGGCCACGCGGTCGACGCGGTCCAGTCCTTCGCGCCGGTGGCCTGACCGGATGAGCGCCGACCCCAGAAGCCACGCTACGGACAGGTCGTCGGGGTGCGCGGCCTCCACGGGCTTGAGAGTGGCGATCACGTTTTCATCCTGGCCGAGATTGGTATAACACTCAGCCAGCAGCGTGACGACGCGCGCGTCATCCGGTTGCACGGCCCGCAGCGTTTCGAATTGCTGCACCGCGTCGCGCCAGGCGCCCTTCTTGTAGTACGCCAACGCCAGGTTGAGCCGGAGACCTGCATTCTCTTTCTTGGCGAGGACCGCGCGGTATTGTTCGATGGCCTCGTCGTAGCGGTTCAATTTCGCGAGTGCGGCCCCCAGATTGGCGCGCACCTCGAGGGAATCCGGATAGCTTTTAAGGAGTTCCTGATATTTGCGGACCGCCAGCGCATCGTCGCCGCGCTGCTGCGCCGCAACAGCGTCATGGAAAAGTTGCTGGGGACTAGAGGATTGCGCGCAAGCAACGCCGGCAGCGATAAAGAATGCCACGATGCGCATCGATTCCAGGATAACGGATTTGCGTTATCGTAAGGGAGAGAGCTTGTCGGGTCGATCCTTTGCGGGGCGTGCTCGTGGCCTGCTCGGGCTTTTCGCAGCGCCTTGGCTTCGCGCACAAACGCGCACCAGAGAGTAATTCGAGGATTGATCACGCCGGGCGCAGGCTGCCATCTCAAGTAACACCGGCGAGACCGGCGTGCGGTTCCGCGGCTGCCGCGTGGATGCGGCTGCGAGTATCATCAATACGAGAGCAACACATGCGCACTAAATTGATTCTGCTTGTTATGGTCCTGGCCAGCGCAGTTTCGGCGCAGACCACTGGCGGTTGGCAGCTCGTCTGGAGCGACGAGTTCAACGGGGCGGCCGGAAGCCCGCCCGATCCCACCAAGTGGAATTACGATCTCGGCGGAGGCGGTTGGGGTAACGGCGAGGCCGAAACCTACACCAATTCGACGCAGAATGCCTTCCAGGATGGCAACGGCAATCTGGTGATCCGGGCGATCCGGAGCGGTTCCGGCGCCTACACGTCCGCACGTTTGCAAACCGGAAGTCCGGGAGCTTCCACGCATACCGCTGACAACAGTTGGCAGTACGGTATGGTCGTCGCCCGCATCAAGCTCCCGTTCGGTCATGGCGTCTGGCCGGCGTTCTGGATGCTCGGCGAGAACATCGGGACGGTCAGTTGGCCTGCCTGCGGCGAAGTCGACATTATGGAGAATTTCGGCACCTACGGCAATGTCAACGATGAGGCCATCAACAACGGCACCGCGCACGGGCCAGTTGCCACGGGCAGCAGCAGCGACTACAGCGCCGGAGGGAAGTACACGCTGCCGCTTGGGGAACAGGTGGACAACGATTATCACGTCTACGCCATTCAGTGGTCGGCGAATTCGGTGGCGTTTTATGTCGATGGCAATCTATATTACACGGCCACGCCGTCTTCGGTTCCAGCCGGGCAGTGGGTGTTCAATAATCCGTTTTTCATTCTGTTGAACCTGGCCATCGGCGGGCCCACTACGTTCCTGGGCACTCCCAGCGCAACCGCTCCGTTTCCGAATCAGGACATGCTGGTGGATTACGTGCGAGTCTATCAGTCGACCCCGGTCAGCACCACGACGCCGGTCATCGCACCGGGACAAGTGTTGAACGGCGCTTCCTATCTTGGGGATCTCGCTCCCGGCGGTTTGGCCACCTTATATGGAAGCAACCTGGCCGACGCCCAACACTTGATCACGGCCAACCCCAACTTTCCGACCTCCGTCGCGGGCGTATCGGTGTCGGTGAACGGCGTGGCCGCCCCGCTGATCTACGTTTCTCCCACGCAGATCAATTTCCAGATCCCCTGGGAGACCGCGCCCGGGCCCTACGTCCCCATAACGGTCACCTGGAACGTCGCCGTCAGTGCGGTGGAATATGTCACCATCGCGGCGCCCCAGGCTCCCTCGATGTTCCTGAGCGAGTTCGTCAACGGAGTCGCCTGGGTGACGGGGACCGGATGCGTCGCCACGGAATGCGCCGTTCAGGCAGGGGGGAGCTACCAGTTGTGGGCTAACGCGCTCGGACCCAAGAACGCGCCCTTGCAGGATGGCGCGGGCGCCGTGTACGCCGGATCGCTGACGCCGCTGGAGGTGCCCGGCAGCCCGGCAAGCTGCCAGCTCACTATCGGGGGCCAGGCCGCTACCGTCCAATATTGCGGCGCCGCGCCCGGCGAGATCATCGATCAGATTAATTTCGTCTATCCGGCGGGCGTGATGGCCACCGCGGCATACGTGGAGGCATCCTTGACGATCGGCAGCGCCACCGGCTACTTTCGGGTGCCGGCGCCGGCATCTTCGGATCAACTCGCCCAGCAGATGCTGGCGCAGATGACGCAGAGCGAGAAGTTCCAGCTGGTGCACGGAGTGGGCGGGCCGGTGACCAACATCATCCCGCTGCCGCGCGGGGCAGGCGGCTACATCCCCGGCATTGCGCGACTGGGCATCCCGGCTCTCTATTTCAACGATGGCAGCGTCGGAGTGGCCAACTCGCAAGCGCCAGCGACCGCGCTCCCTTCCGCCATTGCGAGTGCTGCCAGTTGGGATCCGAATTTGGCGTACCAATATGGACAGGTGATTGGTGCGGAGATGAGCGCCTACGGGCTGAACGTCAATCTGGGAGGAAACGTCAATCTGAATCGGGAACCGCGCGACGGGCGTACTTTCGAAGCCAAGGGTGAAGATCCCATTCTCGCGGGGAAGATCAACGCGGCCCACGTTCGCGCCATCCAGGACCAGCACGTGGTGGGGTGCATCAAGCACTACGCCCTGAACGACCAGGAGACCGGCCGCACCACCGCCAACGTAATAGTAGACGAGCGCTCTGCCCGCGAGACCGACCTGCTGGCATTCGAAATCGGCGTGCGCGATGCCAACGTACAGTCCGTAATGTGCTCCTACAACCTGGTGAACGGCACCTGGTCTTGCGAGAACCCGCACCTCCTCACGGACGTGCTGAAAGGCGACTGGGCCTTTCCGGGTTTCGTGATGTCGGACTGGTGGGCCACCCACACCACCGTGGCGGCGGCAAACGCGGGACTCGACCAGGAGCAGCCTGATAACCAGTGGTTTTCGGGCCTGGATGCCGCCATACAAGCGGGCAGCGTGCCGCAGTCGCGGGTGGACGACATGGTGAGGCGCATTCTCCGCGCGTTGTACCAGACCGGCGTGATGGGCGCTTCCGGTGCAGTGACCCCGGTGAACACGGTCGCCGACCAGGCAGTCGCGCAGCAGGTGGAGGAACAGGGCGCCGTACTGCTCCAGAACGCCGGGAATCAATTGCCGCTCAATCCGGCAACCGTTGGGTCGATCGCAGTGATCGGATCGCATGCCGACATCGGAGTGCTTTCCGGCGGCGGCTCGGCCCAGGTGTATCCAACCGGCGGCGCGGCATTGACGGAGGGATATCCCATTGTGCCCGGATGGTCCCAAGTGATCTGGGATCCGTCGTCGCCGCTGAAGGCGATTCAGACCATGGCCCCCAACGCCACCGTGCGCTTCGACGACGGGACGAACACGCCCCGCGCCGCTGCCGTGGCGGGCTCTTCGGCGGTGGCGATTGTATTCGTCAGCCAGTGGACCAGCGAAGGCATGGACATGCCGAACCTCAACTTCACAGACGTGATCCATACGACGCCCATCGACCAGGATGGCCTGGTGAGCGCTGTGGCGGCGGCCAATCCACACACCATTGTGGTCATGGAGAATGGCGGCGCCCAGGTGCTGCCGTGGCTGGCGAACGTCAGCGCCGTGCTGGAAGCCTGGTTCCCCGGTCAGCGCGGCGGCGAAGCGATCGCCAATATTCTGTTTGGCGCGGTCAATCCGTCCGGCAAACTCCCCGTCACGTTTCCCGCGAGCGTGAACGATCTGCCGCATCCGACCATCGCCGCGCCGGTCCCGCCATCCTCCACCGCGCCCTTCCCGGTGAACTATTCCGAAGGTCTGCTGGTGGGATATAAGTGGTACGACGCCAACAACCTGAAGCCGATTTTCCACTTCGGGTTCGGGCTTTCGTACACAACGTTTATGATTGCCAACGTCAGTCTCACGAACAACCTGGCCACCGGCAATCCCAACTTCCAGGTCTCCTGCGATCTGACCAATACCGGCTCAATAAGCGGCGCGGAAGTGGTGCAAGTTTATCTGGGACTTCCGGCGAGTCTCGGTGAGCCGCCGCGGCGCCTGGCTGGATGGCAGAAAGTGTCGCTGCAGCCCGGCGCGCGCCAGCATCTGACCATCGAAGTGGACCAGGGCGATTCCTCGCACCCGATGTCCTGGTGGAACTCCGCGGCAGGCGGATGGCAGACCGCGCCCGGGGACTACACGGTGTACGTCGGGAACTCCTCCGCGGCGGCAGACTTGAATGTGGCGGGAACGCTGCATGTTGGTTCATAAAGATGACTGGCATGGGTATTCGCAGGTTCTCCTTGCTTGTGCTATGCGCGGCTCCCTGGTTGCTTCTGCTGTGCCTGAACGGCCAACTCGACGACTCCTACGTATGGAGGCCCGTGCGGATTGTCGCCGGCGGATACGTTCCGGGATTCGTGGCGCATCCTACGCAGCCAGGTTTGATATACGCGCGCACCGATATTGGCAGCGTGTACCGATGGAACGTTGATGACGGGCAATGGATTCCGCTCACCGACTTCCAGACACCCGCCAACTACAACCTGAACGGTCCGGAGAGTGTCGCGCTCGATCCGACCGACCCGAACCGGCTTTACATCGCGGCGGGCATGTACTCGTGCGGCGGCTGTGCTATGTCGATTCTGGTCTCCACCGACCAGGGCGCCACGTTTTCCACCGTCAATGTGCCTTTCCGGATGGCTTCGAATAATGATGGGCGATCGGCCGGCGAGCGCCTGGCCGTCAATCCGTTCAGCCCGAGTGAACTCCTGATGGGAACTCGGTACAACGGGCTTTGGAAGAGTGCGGACTACGCCCAGACGTGGACTCAGGTTACGAGCTTTCCGGTTTCCGCTTCGAGCGATGGGTTCGGCGTCCAATGGGTGGTTTTCGACCCGGTCAACAGCGGCACGGTTTATGCGGGCGTCTACACCACCTCTTCGATTTATAAGAGCACCGACGATGGCGCGACCTGGTCGGCGCTCGCGGGCCAGCCGCTTTCCTGGCCGTTCAGCGTTTCGAATGGGACTCATGCGCCCGCGCCGGAAAGGGCGGTCCTGAACCCCGATGGAAACCTCTACGTCA
>JBEKYE010000077.1:0-14398 GCA_049511275.1 Bryobacteraceae bacterium | reverse complement strand
CTGGGCGGAAGGCTCTCATGGCCCGGATCCGCGGGAACCGGGCCGGAGAGCGCTTGGCCGGTGGTGACGTCGAACTGCGCGCAGTGCATGGCGCAAGTGGCGAACTTGCCGTCGAGCGTGCCCATTTCCAGCGGCGCATTCATGTGCCCGCAGCGCCGTTCGATGGCGTAGTAAGTTCCACCGCAATTGCAGATGACCATCTCGTGTCCTTCGATCTCGACGGCCTTCATCCCGCCGGGCGCGATCTCGTCGGAGCCGATTGCGCGGACGAACTTGTCACCCAAGGCCCACGTCCTTTGGCGGCAGTTGGGGCAGGCTATCCGGGTCCGTGACATCCTGGTGGACGAAGAGCCCGCACCAACAGCGCTTGATCGCGTCGAAATGTTGCCGGTGGAAGGGAATGCATGGGCAGACGATCTGCATGTCGCGCGCGCGGTCATGGCGCACCGGTTGGCAGGGACAGAATGGAACGCCGTGCTTGTCCTCCAGCATCACTTCCTGTTCCAGCAGAAAATCCGCCAGCTCCGTGTCGGGCGTGAATTTGAAGCCCAACGGCCCCACTACTTTGTCGTAGAAATAGCGAAGCGCCTTTTTCCGCGATTCCATATCCATTCCATTCCGCCTTACGATTTCAGCGCGCTTGCATAAAGGTCCGGCTGATAGCCCGAGATGACCTGGTCGCCAACCTTGACGAACGGGAAGCCGGTGGCGCCGGCGGCATCCAGCTCCCGCAAAATCTTCGCCTGGGTCGCTTCGTCGGCGAGATCATAGTCGATGTAAGTGAACGGGATGTGATGGTCGGTGAAGTATTTCTTGGTCTTGCGGCACCAGGGACAAGTTGAGAGAGTATACATGCTGACTTTCTTCATGCTATTTTCCTTTCAACCGAGGTTAACGAACAGTTTGCCCGCTTCGATTTTTATGGGATAAACACTGACGCCAAGTTCCGGCGCATCGAGGAACCTGCCAGTGCGAACATCGAAACGCCAATCATGGCATCCGCAGATGATTGTGTAACCCTCCAGCCTTCCCGCGGACAGCGGACACGCCATGTGGGCGCACTTGCCTGCAACGGCATAGACCGCGCCGCCGACACGCGCCAGAACGACATTCATTCCCAGCGGAAAGACCGGCGCCATGTGGCCTTCCGGCAACACCGCATCGTCCAGGACATACGTCCAGTTGAGCGCGCTGATTGGGGCGCCTCCTGTCTTTCCCGGAAATTCCGGTTCTTGGGCGGACGTCATCTCTCGGCCTTTATACCCAGGTTGTCCATTTTACACCCGAAACCCGGAATCAATGGCAGCCACCCTGTCTTCGATCATTCCAGGCCTCTGCTCCCGCTCCCGACCCGCCAGGTGTCCCGCCCGGTTCCGTCTCCCGCCGCAATCTGCTCTAATGGGAATCCAACCGCCTGTCATGGCCATTTCCCTTTCGCAACTTCTCGATTCCGGAGACGCTTCGCTCTACCAGGTCCGCAGCAAGGCGCCCGGCCCGCGCGGCTCGCTGCCCCTCACCCCGGAGATGCTCCTCAAGCGGCCCTCCGGCGACACCTTCGGCTGGAGCCAGGATGCCGGAATGGGCTGGGACCCCGCCACGCTCGGCGCTCCCGAGTTCCTCATCCTCAGCACCCACGGCGGCATCCGCGCCGCCGATGGCACCCCCATCGCACTGGGCTATCATACCGGCCACTGGGAAGTCGGCCTGCTCATGGACGCCGCCGCCAAGGAGCTGAAGTCGCTCGGCGCCATCCCCTTCGCCGCTTATTGCACCGACCCCTGCGACGGCCGCACCCAGGGCACCCCTGGCATGTTCGATTCCCTGGCCTACCGCAACGACGCCGCCAGTGTGTTCGGGCGCCTCATCCGCTCTTTGCCCACCGCGTCCGGCGTCCTCGGAGTGGCCACCTGCGACAAGGGCCTGCCCGCCATGATGATGGCGCTCGCCGGCGCTGGCTCGCTGCCCTGCGTCCTGGTCCCCGGCGGCGTCTCCCTGCTGGCCGAAGAGGGCGAAGACGCCGGTAAAGTCCAGTCCGCCGGCGCGCGCTTCGCTCGCGGACAGCTCACGCTCGAAGCCGCCGCCCAAATGCTCTGCCGCGCCTGCGCCACTCCCGGCGGAGGCTGCCAGTTTCTCGGCACCGCCGCCACTTCCCAGGTGGTCGGCGAATCGCTCGGCATGTCCCTGCCCCACTCCGCGCTCTCTCCTTCCGGCCATCCCATCTGGACCGATATGGCCCGCCGTTCCGCCCGCGCCGCGCTCCGGCTGCAGGCCCGCCCGCTGGCCATGCGCGACATCCTCACCGACGCCTCCGTGCGCAACGCCATGGTGGTGTACGCGGCCTTCGGCGGATCCACCAACCTGATCCTCCACATCCCCGCCATCGCCCACGCCGCCGGCCTGCGCCGCCCCACCGTGGACGACTGGACGCGCGTCAACCGCCAGGTCCCCCGCCTGGTCGATGCCCTGCCCAACGGCCCCCAAATGCATCCCACCGTGCAGGTCTTTCTGGCCGGCGGCGTGCCCGAAGTCATGCTTCACCTGCGCCGCGCCGGCCTGCTCGAAACCGGCGTCCTCACCATCACCGGAGAAAAGCTCGGCACCATTCTCGATTGGTGGGAGCAGTCCGAACGCCGCGCCGCCCTGCGCCGCGTCCTGCTCGAAAATGACGGCGTCGATCCCGACAACGTCATCATGGGCCCGGATCGCGCCCGCTCGAGCGGCCTCACTTCCACCGTCACCTTCCCTACCGGCAACCTCGCGCCGGGCGGCTCCGTCATCAAGAGCACGGCCATCGATCCCTCGGTCGTCGATGCCGACGGCGTCTACCGCAAGACCGGCCCCGCGCGCGTCTTCGTCACCGAGAAGGCCGCCATCGCCGCCATCAAGAGCGGCGCCGTCCACCCCGGCGACATCATCGTCCTCATGGGCCGTGGCCCCATGGGTTCCGGCATGGAGGAGATCTTCGAAATCACCGCGGCGCTCCGCTACCTCGACTTCGGCAGGGAAATCGCCGTTCTTACCGACGCCCGTTTCAGCGGCGTCTCCACCGGCGCCTGCGTCGGCCACATCACCCCCGAAGCCCTCGCCGGCGGCCCCATCGGCAAAGTACGCGAAGGCGACCAGATTGAAATCGTCATCGACCGCGCGCGTCTGGAAGGCTCCGTCAACCTGATCGTTCACGGCAGCGCCGAAGATGGCGACTACACACTCGCCACGCGGACGCCTCATCCCCATCTCGCGCCCGATCCCGCGCTGCCTGCCGCCACGCGCCTATGGGCCGCCTTGCAGGACGTGAGCGGCGGAACCTGGGGCGGTTGCGTCTTCGATGTCGACGCCATTTTGAAACGCCTGGAATAGCCGCATGCTCATTTACCGGACACCCGCTGGATGGGAACTCGAAACCGGCAGCGGCCGCGTGCGCCTGCCGCAGCAATCCCTCACCACCCGCGAAGATCTCCACGAATACCTGGCCCACGCCACGGGCACGCCCTCGAGCGGCGCCGGCCCTTTGCTCGCGCCCATCGAGCAGCAGGAGGTCTGGGGCGCCGGCGTCACCTATTACCGCAGCCGCACCGCCCGCATGGCCGAATCGGAAGCCACTGGAGGAAACAGCTTCTACGATCGTGTCTACCAGGCGCAGCGTCCCGAGCTCTTCTTCAAGGCCACGCCGCACCGCGTCGCCGGTCCCGGAGAAGCCGTCCGCATCCGCTCCGATTCCGCCTGGAACGTGCCGGAGCCCGAGTTGACCCTGCTGGTCTCGCCCGCCGGCCGCATGCTCGGCTATACCATCGGCAACGACATGAGCTCCCGCGATATCGAAGGTGAGAACCCGCTCTATTTGCCGCAGGCCAAAGTCTGGCATCGCTCCTGCGCGCTCGGCCCGGGCATTTTGGTGACGCCTGAGCCGCTGCCGCCCTCCACCGCCATCCGCCTGGAGATCAGCCGCCACGGCGCGCCCGTTTTCGCCGATGCCACCACCCTCGCCGCCATGAAGCGCCACCCCGCCGAGCTGGTGGATTACCTCTATCGCGAGAATTCTTTCCCCAACGGCTGTTTCCTGCTCACCGGCACCGGCATCGTGCCTCCCGACACGTTCACGCTGTGGCCCGGCGACGAGATCGAAATCCGCATCGACGGCATCGGCGCGTTGCGGAATACCGTGCAACAAGGGGGGCTATAGCAGCGCTGGTGCCGATGCCTATACAAGCTGCGGACCGCTTTCCAGCGGGTCCAGCCGGCTAAAAGCCGCCTCCGGGCAGGATTGCCCGCCCCGCAAGAGCCAGCCCTTACCCCACCAGGGTGTCGAGACGAGTCTGCTCCGGCATGTGATCCAACTCGCGGGCGATCAATTCCCGTTTACTCATTGCAGTCTCAATCACCTTGAAAGGCATTTCATGCCTGCCGAAAAGGACTGTCCGCATCCGAGCAGCCGGTCGCGCTCTAGCGTATACAATGGACCCCAGGAGTTCTCCATCCATGCATCGAGCTTGCAGAAAGATTCTATCCGCTTTCCCTCTTCCGTTGCTGTGCTGCTATCCCGCGCTTCACGCGCAGCAGCGCGGTGGCGCGCAACCAGCCGGGCCTCCGCCCCGCATTGAGGAGCGCACCACCGGCATGCAGAAGATCGACGGCTACTTCCCGCTCTATTGGGACGAGCGCACCGGCAGCCTCTGGCTGGAGATCCCGCGCTTCGACAGCGAGTTCCTCTACGCCACCGGCCTCGCCGCCGGACTGGGCTCGAACGACATCGGCCTCGACCGCGGCCAGGAAGGCGCCTCGCGCATCGTTTCCTTCCAGCGCGTCGGACCGAAAGTGATGCTGGTCCAAGGCAACGAATCCTTCCGCTCATCCAGTGCCAACCCGGCCGAACGCCGCTCGGTGGAGGATTCCTTCGCCAGGTCGGTGCTGTGGGGCTTCACCGTGGCCGCCGAAAGCAATGCGCGCGTGCTGGTGGACGCCACCGATTTTTTCCTGCGCGACGGGCACGGCGCCGCCAATGCGCTCCGCCCCGGAACCTATCGCGTGGACCGCGCGCGCAGCGCCTTCTACATTCCGCGCACCAAAGCCTTCCCAAAGAATACGGAAATTGAAGTGACCCTCACCTTTGCCAACGATGCCGCCGGAGGCGGCCGCGGCGGCGCGGCCGGCCCAGGCCAGGGCCCCCCCGCCATTGGCGCCGGCAGCCCCGCGGCCGATGCAGCGGGCGGCGGAGGCCGCGGCGGCGGCCTGTTCTCCGGCAGCGTGTCGAGCGTCACGCCTTCCGCCGACTCCGTGACTTTGCGCGAGCATTACTCGCTGGTCGAACTCCCCGACAACCACTTTCGCCCGCGCTACGACGATCCGCGCGCCGGATACGGCGGTTTGAGTTTCGTCGATTACAGCGTGCCCATCGGCGAGCCCATGGTGGTGCGCTACCTGCACCGCCATCGCCTGGAGAAGAAAGATCCCAACGCCGCCGTCAGCGAGGCCGTCAAACCCATCCAATACTGGGTGGATCCGGGCGCGCCCGAGGACGTGCGCAAGGCGCTGGTCGAAGGCGCGAGCTGGTGGAACCAGGCCTTCGAAGCGGCCGGCTTCCGCAACGCGTTCCAGGTGGCCGTGCTGCCCGACGGAGCCGACCCCATGGACATCCGCTACAACATGATCAACTGGGTCCACCGCTCGACGCGCGGCTGGAGCTCGGGCGGCACCGTCAACGACCCGCGCACCGGCGAGATCATCAAAGGCACCGTAACGTTGGGCTCGCTGCGCGACCGGCAGGATTACCTGATCTTCGAAGGCCTGCTCTCGCCCTACACCACCGGCAACGAGAAGCCCGACATCCTTTACCAGACCGCGCTGGCGCGCATCCGCCAACTGGCCGCCCACGAAGTCGGCCACACCTTGGGCCTGGGCCACAACT
Source organism: Bryobacteraceae bacterium (assembly GCA_049511275.1). Classification (GTDB taxonomy): domain Bacteria; phylum Acidobacteriota; class Terriglobia; order Bryobacterales; family Bryobacteraceae; genus PALSA-129. Next base: position 8,496 of record JBEKYE010000077.1, on the reverse strand, counting down.
ACTACGACAGCACCAAGGGATGGATTTCCGTGATGGACTATCCGCACCCGGCCGAGAAGCTGCGCGACGACGGCACCATCGATATCTCGGGCGCCTACCCGGCCCGCATCGGCGACTGGGACAAGGTCGCCATCAATTACGGGTACCGCCAGTTTCCCGCCGGCGCCGACGAAACTGCCGCCCTCACGAAAATCCTCGACGACGCCTGGGCCCAGGACCTCCGCTATTTCACCAACCAGGACGCCGACACGCATCCGCGCGTGGATCAATGGTCCAACGGGGTCAACCAGGCCGAAGAGTTGAACCGCGTCATGAAGGTCCGCCGCGCCGCCCTCGACCGGCTGGGCGAGCACACCATCCGCAACGGCGCGCCCATGGCCACTATCGAAGAGCCGCTGGTGCCCATCTTCATGTATCACCGGTATTCGGTGGAATCGGCCGCGCACATGGTGGCCGGCCTGGACTACATCTACGCCATGCGCGGCGACGGCCGCACGCCGGTGAAATACGAGTCGGCCGCCAACCAGCGCCAGGCGTTGGAGGCGCTGGCCGCCACGCTGCTGCCGTCGGAACTGACGGTGCCGGGCCAGGTGCTGGCGGCCATCCCGCCGCGCCCGCCGGGTTTCGGCATGCACCGCGAGCTATTCCCGCGCACCACCGGATCCGGTTTCGATCCGCTGAGTCCGGCCACCGTGGCATCCGACGTGACCATCGGTTTCGTTCTGCAACTCAACCGCGCCGCCCGCCTGGTGGCGCAGCACGCCGTCGATCCCACGCTGCCCTCGCTCGAAGAAGTCATCGACCGCCTCACCAAGGCCGTCTTCGATGCTCCCACCGCTTCGCTGTATGAAGCCGAGATCCGCCGCGCCGAAGAGCGCGTGCTGGTGGATCGCGTGATGTGGCTTGCCGCCGGCGCACCGAATGCACAGGTCCGGGCGATTGCGTCCTGGGAGCTGGGGGAGTTGGCAACCCGGTTGACGAACGAGATCTCGGCGAATCCGGTGAGCTCCGGGCAGAAGGCCCACGATACCCTGCTGGCCGCCGACATCAAGCGTTTCCTCGAACGCCCCGCCGAAGCGGCGCGGGTGATGCCGGCCCCAGGTGCCCCTCCCGGCGCCCCGATTGGCGGCGACCCCGGCTGGGATTGGCTGGCCCCGGCGCCCCTGTGCACCTGGAGCGACGCGCACCCCGACTGGTGGACCACCGCCGACTGGCTTATGATGTAAGCCGCCGCGCCGGTCGAGAGCGAGATTGGACGCATGCCGAAGAACATCGTAATTTGCTGTGATGGAACCGGTAACGAGTACGGCCAAGGCGACTCGAATGTCGTCAAGCTGTATCAAACCCTGCCGCACGATTCCCCTCGCCAGGCCACTTATTATCATCCTGGTGTCGGCACCATGGGAGCCACCAATGCCCTCACCGCGGCAGGCAAAGCGTGGACCAAGTTCAGGGGTTTGGCGTTTGGATACGGACTGTCGGAGAACATTGCCGACGCCTATCGATTCCTGATGCAAACCTTCGAGCCCGGCGACCAATTGTTCATTTTCGGTTTCAGCCGTGGCGCCTATACCGCGCGCGCTTTATGCGGGCTGCTCCAGATGTTTGGTTTGCTGTCGCGGGGCAATGAGGGTTTGATCCCCTATGCCATGCGGCTGTTCAAACGCAACGATGGCTTCCTGGCCAGATTGCGAGGCAGGCCCGGCAAGTTCACAACCGCCGCCGGTTTCAAGACCACCTTCTGCCGGGAGTGCAAGCCTCATTTCGTGGGCGTGTGGGACACGGTCAGCTCAGTTGGATGGATCCTCGATCCCATCGGGCTGAAACCCGGACGGTTGCCTTACACGTTTGAGCTCGGAGAGGTATCCGTCATCAGGCACGCGGTCTCCATCGACGAGCGCCGCGCTTTCTTTCGACAAAACCTTGTCCGTGAGGAGCCGGGGCGCAATATCAAACAGGTGTGGTTTGCCGGCGTTCACTCCGATATCGGCGGGAGCTACCCGGAGGCGGAAAGCGGTCTGTCGAAAATCACTCTTCGCTGGATGTTGCGCGAGGCCGGGGGAGCGGGCCTGCTGCTGAACGACGGCGCCGCCGCCAGGATTTTGGGAGCGGATCCGGCCTTCGCGAAGCCTCTGGCCGACGCGATGCTGCACAACTCCCTGACCCCGGCCTGGTGGTTGGGAGAGTTCTGGCCGAAATGGACCAAGAAGCGGGTCTCGCCGCCCGGCGTTGAGCCGGAGAAGTTCACCGGAGCGCCCCGGCTCAATCTGTTCCGGCGCCGCTTTATGGCCGCGGGCTCCTGTATTCACGAGAGCGTGGTCCAAAGAAAGGATTTGCTTCCTCAATATGCCCCAGGCAATCTTCCGCAGGCGTATACCATAGAGCGCGAGCCCGATCCGGTTGCGTACCCGGGCCGGCAACTTACAGGCGATTGATGAGGCTGGCCACGTAGCCGGCGCCGAAGCCGTTATCGATATTCACCACCGTGACGTTGCTGGCGCAACTGTTGAGCATGCCCAGCAGCGCGGCCAGGCCGTGGAAGCTGGCGCCGTAGCCGACGCTGGTGGGGACGGCGATCACCGGGCAGGAAACCATGCCGCCCACCACGCTGGGAAGCGCGCCCTCCATCCCGGCGCAGACCACGATGACGCGCGCTCCCGTGAGGCGCTCGTGGTTGCTCATGAGGCGGTGGATGCCGGCCACGCCGATATCGTGGATGGCGTCGACTTCATTGCCCATCAATTCCGCGGTGATCCGGGCTTCCTCGGCCACCGGCATATCGCTGGTGCCGGCGCACACCACCCCGATGCGGCCTTTGCCGTGAATGGTGCGGTCGCCCCAGAAACGGATGGCGCCGGAGAGCGCCGAGTATTCGCCGCCGGGCAACTGGGCGGTCACCGCCGCGGCGCAAAGCGGGTCGGCGCGGGTGATCAGAACGTTGCGCGAATTCCGCAGCAGGCTGGCGGCAATGGTGACCACCTGATCGGGCGTCTTGCCCTTGGCGAAGATGACCTCGGGAATGCCGTGCCGCAGGGCGCGATGATGATCGACCTTGGCGAAGCCCAGGTCTTCAAAGGGCATGTGGCGCATGCGCGCGATGGCGGCATCGATATCCACCGCGCCGTCACGAACCTGCTCGAACAAGCAACGGAGCTGATCCTGGTCCATCAATCCAGAGTATCAGAACGTACTTATCACCCTTGCAATACAGGATAATGACAGCCAATACCACAAAAAGTACCAACATGTTTAGGGCTATTTTGTGCCTTTAGCACTATTGTGAACCACGCCCGCGTCCAGGATGATAGGAGCTGGATGGAAATAAGCACTGATCAAGGAAGTGCAAATCCCGGAGGCATGACCGATCGGAGAGGAACCAGCCGGTTTCCGGTCCAGGAGGATGTCAAATACTCGGTGATGCTGTCGAAGACTTCGAAAGCCAGCGGCATTGGGAAGACGCTGAACTTTGGCAGCGGAGGAATTCTGTTCACCACCGGTGAGAAGTTGCCGGTGGGGCACACCGTGGAACTTTCGGTGAATTGGCCGGCGCGGCTGGGCGGCACATGCCCGCTGCAGTTTGTGGCGACGGGGCGCGTGGTGCGGTCCGATGCCGGCTGCGCGGCAGTACGGATTGTGCGCTACGAATTTCGGACCCGCGGCGCCACGGCAGCGGCGGCGGGTGCGTGACGCCTCAGGCGTCGCGGTGGACGCCGGCCATGGAAAAGGCGGGCAGGCAGACGGCGATGTATTCGGCGCCCTCGGATGATGGCGTGCTGTAGCGCACCCACTCACCGCTGTGCGCGACAATGGCTTGGCCGGCGGCCACATCGAAAGAACCGGCGGCGTGCTCCACGCGCAGCATGCCTTTCAGCACAACGGTCAACTCCTCGAACTCCGGTTTTTGTCCAGGCTCCTGCCAGCCGGCGGGGCTGCGCATATGGGCGATGCTGACATGTTGGTGGGCGGAATTCACGCGGCCAAAATATTCGTCGATCAATTTGGGCTTATTTCCGGCGGCCGCCACGCGGGTGGCGGCAGGGATCAGGGTCGGCACGGGTTGGTCCTCTCACGGGATCTTAACGCAGTTGACTTGCCGGAAGGTTGGGGCCATGGGTATACTGTCATTTTCGCCTGGTCGTTATGATGCTGCGCGACGAATTCGATCCCCTGGCGCCCCAGCGGGAAGCCGCCTTTTTCTACGGCCTCTTCCTGCGGGGACACGACGTGGACCTGTTGCGGCAGGACATCGACGTGCCGCGCACGATGCTGGAGAAGTGGATGCGGGCGCGCGATTTCGAGGCCTCGTTCCGCGAGAATTTGCACCGCGTGTACGCCTATCGCAAACAGGTGCTGGCGATTTTCGACGGGCTGATCTCAAACGAACAGATGCGGCCCAGGCTGCAATAGGCGCGGTGGTTCGCGCCGCGCGCGTGAGCCGGCGGCTTCCCTAGCGCCGCGAGCCGCGCGGATACACCCACCAGGCGGCGGCATTGATGAGCGCCACCGCGCCGGCCACTTTGACGCCGAACAGCACCGGGCGGGCGACGTCGAGGATCGGCACGACGTCCAGCGCCACGGCCAGCACGGTGACGGCGGCGGCCGCGCACACGGCGAATCGAAGCCACCACGGAGCCCGCTCCCGCTCGCCCCATTGGCCGCGGACCACCACCGCGAACATCGCCAGGTAGTACATGCCGCAGCAGGCCATGCCCGCGCCCACCAGGATCTGGTTGGCTTCCTGCTCGCCCACCTGGACCAGGCTCGCCGCGCCCAACACCACGCAAGCCGCCACGGCGAGTCCAAGCGAGTTGACGGGCGTGCGGAAGCGGGGGTGCAATTCGCTGAAGCGCGCCGGGAGCAGGCCATCCCAGCCGGCCACCATGGGCAGGCGCGAGACCTGCGCGAGGCAGGCCACGGTCTGCGTGAAATAAGCGAACAGCAGCGCCAGGATGGCGCCGGCGGAGAGCGCGGCCACCAGCGAGGAGGAAGCCAGCGACGCGCCCAGGATCTGCGGGATGGGAGCGATGAGGTCGATGCGGTCCCGCGGCGTGTAAGCCAGCAGGGAGCAGGTGCCCAAAATGTAGAGCACCGCGATGCCCGGGCCGGCGATCGAAACCGAGCGTGCGATGTTGCGCTCCGGCGTATGGCACTCGCCGGCAAAGACGGCCACCTGTTCGAAGCCGCTGAGGGCGTTGAAAGCGATCTTGCTGAACAGATTGACGGTGATGAGCGACAGCACCGGCCAGGCCGGCGCGAAGACCGGTTGCGGAGTGGCCTGGCCGCGTACCAGGCGCAACACCAGCAGCCCGATGATGAGCAGATAGAGCGCCACCACCAGAGCCCCGCCGGCGCTGGTGACCCAACGCGCCAGATGCAGGCCGCGGTAATTCACCAGATAGACCAGCGCGAAGAAGACCAGGCTGCAGACCAGAATCACCGGCTTCGAAGAACTCATCCAGGCGCCGCCCGGCCCCGCGACATAGGAAAGGCTGTTGGCCACCACCGAGCCGCTGGCGGCATAGATGAGGATGAGGAAGAAGGCATAATTCCACGCGGCCTGAAAACCGGCGAAGGGCGAAATCCCGAGTTTGACCCATTGGTAGACGCCGCCTTCGAGCGGCAGCCGGCGGCTGAGGAAGGTGACGGTGGCGGCTAGTGGAAAGTAGAAGAGCAGAATGGCCAGCAGCCACAGCGCGAAATGCGCGCTGCCGAGCCTGGCGGCATAGCCGGTCCAGGGAAGCCCTACGATCAGCAGGATTTGCAGGAAGACGAGGTCGGTGAGACGGAGTTCGCGGGGAAGAGCAGCGGACCGCGCCTGGGTGCGCGCGATTTCACTCTGAATGCGGGAGGCCATGAATCAAGAGAGAGCGTAGCACGCGCCGCGTGCCGGCGAGGGGAGCGCCGCGCCCGGCCCCCCTTTTTACGGATGGGCGGATCGCGGGTAAAGCTGCGTCTTCCAGACCGTCTTGAAACCCGGCGGCAGAGAAAAATGCGAGCCGCGCACGAAGAACGTCCCTACGCCGGGCACCTCCTGGGTCCGGATCAGCACGTGGTCTATCTTGGTCGACTTCTCGTAGGTGTTGTTCGTATCCCAGTGGAACTCGCTGCGCTCCACGTTGGTTGTGGCGAGCATCATGTCCACGCCCCTTGGACGATCGACATCCTGGAGATCCGAGTAGAACCGCAGGCTCGCGGAAGGCGTTTCGATCCGCATGAATTCCAGCGCCAGGATGAAGTAGTCGCCGGCATCGGAATAGCGCTCCAGGCGGCGGATGCGGCCTTGGACCAGTGAGCCCTGGGGAACGAGCACCTTCCCCTTTTGCATTACGCTGTCTGCCACCTTGCCTTCGATGAGTGAGCCGACGGGGGCGTGGTCGTCCAGTGGAGCGCTTAAGGCGACCGTGATGCGCAGTCCCGGCGGCAGGGCACCCTCCACCACTGGCTGAGGCGGCGCCGCGGCCGGGCCTGCGGCGGGCGAGGCATCGGCAGCGCCAAATCGCAGGGTGCTTGCGGTACGGAATCCCTGGCAGTGAGTGAATTCGATGTGGTTCCATTTGTTTTCGCCATCCACGCCCGTGGTCCGCAGATCAGCGGCCTGCGGCAGCAGCACGTCGCGGTCGCCGATGCGCACGCGATCGTAGCGGATGGTGGTGGAGATGTCGGCGTAGAGCAGATCGGGCGGAATTTCCTCGGCGTGATACTCCAGCCGGCGAAGATCGTAAGTTTCGGGATCGGCCCAGAAGGAGCCCCGCATGCCCACCACGCCGGAACCGTTTGCGTTGTAGATCGTGGTGCCGCTCACCATGCGCGAAACCGAGAAATCGTAGCGGGCTTCGCGACGGCCGGCGGCGGACTCGTCGCCTTTGTACTTGATGACCGATACATTATCGAGGAAGATGATTTTCAGGACCAACGCAAAAAGGCCGTTGCCCATCATGCCGCCGACCAGTAAAGCGGACGGATCAGTTTCCCATCGCGTATCGCCAGGGGCTGCGAATAACTCCTGGCCGCCGCTCAATAAAATCTGCAGAACCACGCGGTCGACGGGCTTGATTTCTTTACCGGCCGGCTTCCAGGAGCGGTCCACGGTTTCGACACACGTGCAGTCCGGCAGTTGATCGAGCGCTTGCCCCACGCGGGCGCGGATGCGTGAGAGCGTGAGGACCCCAGGCGGAAGGTCCTGCGCGGGCAGGCAGAAGACCGCGAGAACGAGTAGAGCCAGCGCCCGGCGCATAACAGCCTGCGTTCATGCTATCACGTCAGTTGCGCCTCCGACCCGAGCCGCGCGCGTCAGCAAGCGGTCTTGGCAAGTAGTACACACTTTCAGAAGTTCGGTGACGTAGGGCTCAGCACGGAACCGGTATTCCTGACAAGCCCTAAGTTAAGCCCAGTCCTGTGCGGGACGGCGCAGTGGCCGGCTCGGGCTGCGGGATCCTCCGCGTCTCGTCGCTGTAATAGAAGTCCAGGTAGGCGATGCCGACGCCCAGCGGGATCAGGCCGAGCAGCGCGATGCTGAGCGGCACGCGCCGATCGTCGATATCCTGGTCCTTGTCCACAATCTGCTGAGCTTGATCCATGGAAATGCCGAGGCTCCGGGTGAGCGTCTTGGCACGCCACATGCGCGATTCAGTGGATTCGGGGCGATGGGATGACACTGCCAGGCCCAGCAGGCAAATCATGAGGGCCAGGCCGCTGGCACTCCAGATCAGGCCGCGCAACAGGTACACGCGCGGCGACCAGGGTGAGAGGGTGCGGGCGACCGGAACGGCCACTCCCTTCTCGATCGCCGCCATGCGCTCCTGATGGAGCAACTGCAAGTTACGATAACGCAGGTATAGCACCGTCATGACCACCGCCATAACGGCCAGGCAAACCAGTAGAAGCGCAATCTCAGGGTTCATCTTTTTTCCTCCTGTTCCTTGAGACCACCCCGCAAGCGCCAATGTTTCGAAACTTTGGAGCTGCGATCCGTGGTCTAAATATAGCTATGGCGGAGGAGTTCGAGCAGATCGTCCGCGACTACCAGGACAAGATCTTCCGCCTGGCATTTTCCATGCTGGGAGACCGCGCCGCCGCCGAAGAAACCGCCCAGGACGTGCTGGTGCGGGTGTGGAAGGGGCTCGGAGCCTTCCGCGGCGAATCGTCCCTGTCCACATGGATCTACACCATCACGCGCAACACGTGCCTCACCGCTCTCAGCCGCGCCGGCCCGCGCCAGGTCTCTTTGGATGAGCCGGCGCCACGGCGCGAGGCGGAGCGGCACGCGGCCGCCGGCTGGCAAACGGCCGCGCCTCCGGATGCGGCAACGCTGCTCAACCGTTTGCCCGCGAAGTACCGGCAGGTGGTGGCGCTTTTCCATATGCAGGAGAAGTCGTACGATGAAGTGGCGCGCATGCTCGATCTGCCGGTGGGAACGGTGAAGACGTACCTGTTTCGGGCGCGCCAGAGCCTGGCGGAAGAACTGGCGCGCGAGCGTATCCGCAAAGGAGGGTCCTG
>JBEKYE010000076.1:0-14401 GCA_049511275.1 Bryobacteraceae bacterium | reverse complement strand
TGCAGCAACTGGGAAGTCATCCGAGAACACGTCAAAGTTTCAGAACTTCTCGATAAAGCGATCGCCAGTTACGACGAGAAATTGAAGGACGCGGAGTTTAAACCAACCATCGCGGAATATCTCAAGCTTCTTCAACTGGAAAAGGAGTTAGAAAAGGAAATCCAGGACACGGAGGTACAAGTGACGTGGGTAGGCCCCGACATAGTGTCACCGAAAGACAGATAAAGTACGATTCGTTGCCCTCACAGAAGCGCTTTCACGACTGTCCGGCGCGGTTTAAGGGATTCTCCGGACCGGTGGGAAGCGGCAAGAGCCAGGCGTTGTGCCAAGAGGCCATCCGGCTGGCTTATCAAAATCCGGGGCGCGTGGGATTGCTGGGTGCGCCGACTTATCCGATGTTACGGGACGCCACGCAGTTCTCGCTGTTCGAGATTCTGGGCGAGAACGAGATCCCGTTCGAGCACAACAAAAGCGAAAACACAATAACCCTGAGCGACAGCAAGTCCAGGATCCTATTCCGCTCCATGGAAGAGTACGAACGGCTGCGGGGTTTGAACCTGGCATGGTTCGGCCTGGACGAGCTGACTTACACGCCGGAAGAAGCATGGACGCGGCTGGAAGGCCGGTTACGAGACCCCAGGGCGCAGCGGATCTGCGGGTTTGCGGCATGGACGCCGAAAGGCTACGACTGGGTGTACCGCCGGTTCATCGGCGACACCAAGGTGCGCGGGCATGTAGCCATTCTGGCCGAGCCGAACGAGAACAAGCACCTGCTGGCACAAGTGCCGGACTACTACGAGCGGCTCAAGGAAAGCTATGACGAGCAATTCTTCGCACAGGAAGCCAGAGGCGAGTATCTGAGCCTGGAGGGCAGCCGGGTGTACGGCGCGTTCGACCGCAAGGTGCACGTTCAGCCTCTCGGCGTCGATCCGCATGTGCCTCTGCTCTGGGCGCTGGACTTTAACGTGGACCCGATGAGTTCGATCGTGGCGCAGTACAACGGCGGAACATTCCGGGTACTGGATGAAATCGTGCTTCGGCACGCGAGCACGCCGGAGGCGGTGGAGGCTTTCACCGAGCGGTACCCCGCGCATGTACTGGGCGTGACGGTATACGGGGACGCGTCGGGCAACAACCTAAAGACGTCGGGCAGTACCGACTACCAGATGATCCGCGATTCTTTCAAGGAGAAGGGCATCACCAAGGTGAACTACAAGGTGCCTGACTCAAACCCGAGCGTTCGCGACCGGATTAATCTGACCAACGGCCGGTTAAAGTCCGCCTCGGGCAACATTGCCATGCTGGTGGACCCGAAGTGCAAGGAACTCATCCAGGATTTTGAGCAGGTGTCTTACAAAGTCGGTTCCACCCAAGTGGACAAGGAGCGGGACCGCATGCGAACGCACGCTTCGGATGCCGTGGGATATCTGTTGTGGCAGGAGTGCCTGATTAGCCCCAAGATCGGGGAAAGGCGGGAGCGACTAGTCTAGCCATGGAAAACATCAACCGGGAACATCCCGAATACATCGCCCGTAAGCGGATGTGGAAACAATACAAGGACCTCTATGCAGGCGGCGAGCAGTTTCGCTTGAACGCCTCCGACTACCTGATGTGCCGCCATAAGGAGCCCGGTCCGATCTACCAGGAGCGGCTCAGCCGCGTCTTTTACCAGAATTACATTGGTTCGATCATCGATTGGTACGCCGCCACGCTGATGCACTGCCCACCCGTGCTCATGTTCGAAGGCAACGATGCGGCGGCCAAAGACTTCTACAACCTGCTTTACAACGACTGCGACCTCAAAGGAACCAGCATCCCCGAGTTTTTCCGGCAGCGGTTCGTCCAGACGGCGGTCTGCGGATCGAGTTACATTGTGGTGGACTTTCCCAGGACCACAGGCGCCGCGCGGTCCCGCGCGGAAGAAGACGCCTCCGGCCAATCGCGAGCTTACCTGGTGGATTACGGCCCAGAGGAAGTCATCAACTGGAACTTCAACGAGACGGGCGTCCTGGAATGGATTGTGATCCGGACATCGTGCCTGCAGCAGTCTCAGGTGACGGACGCCAAATGGGAAAGCGAGACGCGGTGGATTTACTACGACCGCGAGAACTTCCAGGTTTTCCGCAAGACCGGCCAGAGCAGCCCGATCCAACTAATCGATCAGGGCCGCCACGCGCTGGCGTCGCTCGACCGCGTGCCGGTGTTCAAGGTGAAGGTAACGGAAGGCCTGTGGCTGATGAATAAGTCAGCGCTACTCCAGTTAGAGCACTTTAATAAGTCGAACGCGCTGGCATGGGCGCTCACCATGGGACTTTTTGCCACTCCCGTGATCTATTCCGACCGGGAGTGGAACCAGATTGCCGGCGAATCCTATTACATCCAGATGGGGCCGAACGACCGTTTTGGATGGGCAGAGCCGGAGGGGAAGGTTTATCAGATCGCCGCGGACAACCTGGGGGTGTTGAAAGACGAAATCTATCGCGTCTGCTATCTGATGAGCCAGGCGAGCGACGGCAGCAGCACTCGCCAGTCCGCGTTGAGCAAGCAATTGGACTTCAGCACTACCGAGGAAGTGCTGCGGGCCTACGGCAACGCGGTGAAGGAGACTTTGCGGCAAATTCTGTGGGCGGTGGCTGCGGCGCGGCAAGACGGCGTCACGATCGACGTGGTGGGCATGGACGAGTTCGACATCAACGATCTCGGCACGGAACTCGGCGATGCCACGCAGTTGCTGGCATTAGAAATTGGGTCGGAGACACTGAAAAAGCAAGTCTTCAAGAAACTTGCCCTCAAGTACCTCAGCGATGAGCGACAGGAGGTCAAAAACCGGGTCGCCGAGGAGATCGAACACCAATAAGGAGACCTATGGAAGGAACGGATATAGAAGCGATCGTGCGCCAGGCGGTTCAAGAATTCGTCAAAGGCGAGACAAGCAAGAGCGAACCGGCTTACAAAGCGGAGCTTCTGGAAGAACGTAAGCGGCGGGAACACTTGGAACGCCGGATGAATGAGCTGGTGGCGGAAAACAAACGCAGCCGCCAGGCGGCGGAAGAGGCGGAACGCAGCTCCTCCGTCCGAGCCGAACTGCAGCGTTTGGGCGTGGCGAAGATCGACCTCGCTTTCAAAGCGGTACAAGACGGCATCGTGCGCACCGAGGACGGACGCCTGGTGGCGCGGGCCGAGAGCGGCGAAATGCCGGTCAAGGAGTACCTCAGCAACTTCGTCAACGAGAATCCGGAGTTTCTGCCGGCTCGGATTGCGGGGGGAACCGGGATGACGGCAACCCTCAAAGCCCCGGTGGTGGGCAGAGAAGCAGTCAGTATCGACCAGATCCGCCCAGGTATGAGCGCGGAACAGATGCAGCGGGTACGTGAGGAGATCGTACGGGTTGCATCACAGTCCCTTCGGGGCATGTAGCAGTACCGGCACACTGGCCGGCAAAAACAGTCACTCAATAAGGAGAAAGAATGGGAGCAATTACATCAAACAACGTGGCCAGCGCGATTGTGAAGCTGGTAGCGGCGGACGCATTGCCGGCACTGGTGTCGAACCTCGTCATGGGGAACCTGGTCAATCGCGATTATGAGCCGGTCCTGGCGAATGCCGGAGACACGGTCAACGTGCCGATTGCGCCGGCGATGCAAGCCAACAACATCCTGGAGGGCGGAACGGTGCAGCCGCAGAACCCGAGTCTGGGGAACGCGCAGATCGTGCTGAACACGCACGCCGAGGCAACTTTCCAGATTCCGGACGTGACCAAAGTACTGGCGGTGCCCGACCTGCTGAAAGTTTACATGCAGCCGGCGGTGATCGCCATTGCCGAGAAGGTGGAAAGCGATCTTCTGAACCTGTATGCCAGCTTTACGGCCAACACCCCGGTGGGCACGGCAGCCACGGCCATCACCGAACCGACCATCGACGCGGCGGAAACCGCGCTCTTCCTGGCAAGGATTCAGCCCACCGAGCAGAAGTACATCGTGGTGGACGCGGCGGCGTATTCGGCGTGGCGGCAGATCCCGCGGTTCAGCGAATTCCAGACGGCCGGCGACGCCGGTTTGATGGCGCTGATCGGCGGAACCGTGGGGAAGATCAAGGACTTCTTCGTGTTCCGCTCGCAACTGGTCAAGAAGACTGGCACCAGCCCCAACATCAACACGCACAACCTGGCGTTTACGCGCGACGCAATCGGCCTGGTGATCCGGCGCCTGCCGCAACCGCTGCCGGGCACCGGCGCTGTCGCGGAGTACGCCGAGTTGGGCAATTTCGGCATGCGCGTGGTGATGAGCTACCAGCCGAATACGCTGGCACAGCAATTCACAGTCGACATTCTGTACGGATGCGGTGTGCTGCGCAACGCCGCCGGCGTGCAGGTGAATACCTAGCAGTGGTTGGGGCGGGGCGTTCTTCGGACAACCCCGCCCCAAAGGAAAAACCAAGAGGAGAATCGCATGGACCTGAGACAGTACTACCAAAAAATTCGCGAGAAGGAAGCGTCCTTCAAGGATCCGTACCCGGTGGTGGTCAGCAGGGAGACGGGAGACGGCGGCAAGGATGGCGTGCTCACGGAAGTGACGCCCCAGATTGCCGCCCGTATGGTGGTGGACGGGACGGCAATAGAGGCTTCGGAAGACCAAGCTACGGAATTCCGCGGGCTGCAAGCGGAAGAGCGGCGGCTGGCCCAGGAGGCAGCCGAGGCGGCCAAGGTGCAAGTCGCGGTGGTCACGACCGATGAACTCAAACGGATCAAGGGCGGCAAGCCCGGAAAGGCGTAGGCGGCGCACATGGCTCTGTTCACTGACGGTCCCGTTTCAAGCATCGAAGATCTGACGGCGCAGGACTCTCAGCTCCCGAACGTGGCGAACGTCGAGGGGATCGACGTGACGCAGAAGCTGGCGCTGGCCCAGGATCAACTGGCTCTCGAACTCACCACTTTGCTGGACAGGATGACCTTCGTGAACCAGTGGTCCTGGCTGGCGCCGCCACCATCGCTCAGAACCGTGGTGGTAACGCGAGCGCTGAAACTGTGGCACACATTTCGCGCGCTGGAGCTGGTGTATGCGGATGCATTCGCCAGCCAATTGAACGACCGGTATGCCGCCCGGCGCGATCAATTTCACGAGCAGGCTAAGCAGGCCTGCGATCAGTTGGCGGCCGCCGGCATCGGCATTGCCTGGACGCCGGTACCGCGCGCGGCGGCGCCACTTGTAGTGGCGGCAGCCGGCGGCCTGCCGGACAACACTTACTACGTCACCATGACGTGGACCAACTCCACTAACGAAGAAGGCGCCCCAGCGGTCACTTCAGCCATCACCACTTCGCAAAGCACTCTGCTGGTCGAACCGGTGGCGCCGCCGACGGCAGCGACGGGATGGAATGTTTACGTCGGAACCGATCCGGACGGCCTGGAATTGCAAAACGGTTCGCCGATCGCGGTGGGCCAGACCTGGCTGCAACCGGGAACAGTGACGACGGGCGGCCGCGGACCGGGACGCGGACAATCGCCCAGTTGCCTGAGGCCGGCGCCGAGGGTAATCCAGAGGGGCTGATGGCTACGACAATTGGAAGTGAAATTTCAGCCAAAGTGCTGCAACTGATCACTGGCCCAACTGGTGTGAACTCCGTCTTGGCAGCGCTCACGCTGGGGAGCGTGGCCGCGCCGGGCCAATTCAGCCCGGCGCAAGTGCGTTCGCAAAACGTGGCGCCCGACGTGGCGGACCAAAGCAACACCATGCAGTACCCATCGTTGAATGTGTACTGCGAAAAAATCACCACCAGCCTGGCGGAAAAATTCCGCAGTTTTTCCGGCACCGTCCAGATGGCAATTGAACTTCGGCATTCGCAGGACCGGCTGGACGGACTGCAAGACAACCTGGAGCTCTATGCCGACGCGGCGATGCAGGTCCTGGCAGCCAATCGCGGCGATTGGGGCGACGGCGATTTCTACGCCGGCGAATACCAGGCAGTGTTCGGAGCCGTGAAGCACGGCGGCAAGAATTTCATTCAGATAGCCAAGATCACCTTTGAGATGGGAGTGAGTAAAAATTGACATGGCCTACATTTCCTCTAACGCGAACCGATTCTACACGGCGCTGGAAAGCGCGTACGGACAGGTCCCGACGATCACGGCCGGCAATCGGATTCCGGCGGTCAAGCTGACCGTCCAGCAGCAACTCGAAGTAGCCAGCCGCAAAGACAAGACCGGCAGCCGCACGTTTGCGGGCCTGCCGGTGGGCGGCAGGCGGCGCACCAATTTCGAACTGCAGACCTACCTGACCTCCTGGCAAAACAGCGGCGGCGGGCCGGGCTACGGGCCTCTGTTTCAGGCAGCGCTGGGCGGCGCACCTTTGATCTTCGCGGGCGGCTCGGTGGCTTCCAGTACGGCGGCCGGCCGGCTGGGATTCGCGGCACCGCATGGGTTGAGCGCGGGGCAGGCCGTGACCTGCAGCGGCGAGATGCGCTTCGTGGCGGCGATCGTGGATGCCCAGAATGTGCAACTGAGCGCGCCGTTCACAACGCTTCCGGCGGCCGGCGCGACGGTATCCGCGGCCATCACCTATGTGCCCGCAACGGAGTTGCCCAGCGTCGGGATCTTCGATTACTGGAGCCCCTCGACGGCGGTGCAGCGGCTGCTGTGCGGGGCGGCGGTGGACCAACTGGAAATCGATGTGAATGGCGATTACCACGAATTCCAATTCACGGGGCTGGCGCAGGACGTGGTGGACAGCAGCAGCTTGGGATCAGGCACGGGAGTGGCGCAAGCGCTTACCAGTTTCCCGGCGGAGCCGGCGCTGGGTTCGTTCGATTACTCGATCGTACCCGGCAACCTGGGGGAGGCGTGGCTGGGCACTTCGGCGGCGCAGTTCTTCACCGTAACCAAGGCTTCCATCGTGTTGAAGAACGATCTGGATGCGCGCATGAATGAGTTCGGATCCAGCCTGCCTCAAGCCATTTCGCCGGGACAGCGCACGGTGACGGCCACCTTCGAACTCTATAGCCAGGATGACAGCAACACGGCGGCGCTCTACCAGGCGGCTCGCCAGCAATCGCCCATCAGCGTGATGTTGCAGTTGGGCGATGCCGCGGGACATCTCATGGGGATCTACCTACAGAGCATGATTCCGGTGGTGCCGGAGTTCGACGACAGCAAGAACCGGCTGCAGTGGAAATTCCGGCCGTCGCGCGCGCAGGGAACCGTAGACAACGAAATCGCCGTGGCGTTCGGATAGCGACATGACCTACGAAAGCCTCTCGGTGGTGGAATCGCGCGTAGCGACCGGCGTGTCCTACACGGTCGCCCGAATGTCGTTCGGCAGGCGCACCGAGCTGATGCGGCGGATTCGGGAGCTGGCCGGCCACATGGAATTCCTGGAGGCCGGCCAGGAACCCGGCGAGAAGATGGACGCGGCGCTGCTGCAGGCGGAAATCCACCGCCTGTACCTCACGTGGGGTTTGCGGGCGGTATCCGGCCTCGAACTGGACGGCGTCGAGGCCACTCCGGAATCGCTGGCCGAAGCGGGTCCCGAAAGCCTGTTCCGGGAAGCGCTGGCCATTGTGAGGGCGGAGACGGGCCTCAACGAAGCTGAACGAAAAAACTGATTGTCGCCTTCCATTTTCAGTTGTCCAACCAGGCCGGTTGGAAGTGCGACACGTGCCGGAGATCCGGCCTGGAAAAGAAGCGGCGCTGTGGATGGCTTGGCGGTGCAGAACGAAAGCAAGGGGCGGCGGTGTGGGCGCGCAAGCACATTGCACTGGAAACGTGTCCGAAGTCGACGGTCACGGCGGAGAGCCAGAGCCTGGTGGAAGAGTTTCTGGTGCGGCGACGCCTGCGAGCAGTGGACTGGGAAGGGCTGAGCGCGCGGCAGGTGGAGGCATTCGTCATTTTGGAAAAGGCGCTTGCGGCGGAGATGGAAGATGGCCAGCGAAACACAAGACACGCTTTATGATGCTTTTTCGAATGCAGCCGGCAGCCAAGCGGAGGTGTTGGAGCCGATCGCCAACGCCAGCGACGAGCTGGCGGAGTCGCTGCAGGGCGTAACGGGGCAAATGGGCGAAGGCCCGTCTCAAAGCTCCTCGGGGACCAGTTCGAGCGCGCCACAGAGCGCAGCGAGCGAGGCGTTATCCATCGCCACCACGGTGCTCGAGAGCGGGCTCGGGCTGATTCCGCTGGTCACCGGGTTGATTGGGCTCTTCACCGGCGGCGACAGCACGCCGGCCCCGCTGACCAAATACGCCATGCCGGACAAGATCGACTTCGAGGGCGCGGACGCCGGCAGCGGAACAAGCGACATGGATTACGACCAAATGGGCACGCCGAGGACGTACGATGCGTCGTCGGATCCGCCGCCGGGGACGACGTCGGCGCCAGTTTCGTCGCCTGCGGCGGCGGCGCCGCTCACCGGGAACGTGCAGGCGATGGATTCCCAGTGGTTCATGGACCACAGCAGCGACATTGCGCAAGCGGTCCGCAACGCCATGCTGAATCTGAGTTCGATTAACGACGTGGTGAACGACCTCTAATATGGCGACTTTTCCCAAGCTCAAGACGAACGCCGTGGCGCAGTACCCGGCTTCGAAAACGGCGCGGTATCAGAACCAGGCGCTGCGATTCCTGGACGGCACGGAACAACGGTATCGCGATTCCGCCGGACAGCTCGATCGCTGGCTCATCAGGCTCGCCGAGCTGGACGAAAGCGAAATGGCGGCGATCGAGCAGTTCTTTGCCGATAACCAGGGCCAGTTCGGCAGCTTCGCGTTTACCGATCCGTGGGATGGGACGGTACATCCCGATTGCAGCCTGGCGAGCGACGAATTGGATCTGACCTGGCAGGCGGAAATGCGCGGCACGACATCGCTGACGGTGGTGGAGAACCGGGGATAGACGCATGCTGGTATACCCACAATTGACAACCGGGGCGCTGGGCCAGTTTCCGATTGAGAAGCGATGGCGGCAGCGGACCGTGGTGAATACGGCGGCCGATGGCAGCGTGATCAAGCTGGCCGACTCAAGCGGGGCACTGACCGAGTGGCAATTGCAGTACGCCGGATTGAGCGACGGCGAACTGGCAGCGCTCCGGCAATTCTTCGCGGCGGCGGAAGGAACGCTCAACGGATTCACTTTCCTCGATCCGGCCGGGAATCTCTTCGCGTGGAGCGACCACCTGGAGAATGTCGTGTGGGACCTCGGCTCTTTCCTCGCCAAGACCGGAGGCGTGGCCGACCCGGCGGGCGGGACCAACGGCTGGCTGCTGACGAATTCCGGCACGGGCGCGCAAAGCATCACGCAGACACTGGCGGCGCCGGGAGGATACCTGTTCTGCCTGAGCGCGTGGGTCCAGGCGGCCGCGGCAGCCACGGTGACGATGTTGATGGGAGCAAACCGTTCCTTACGGCCCGTACAGGCCGGTTGGAATCGCATCGCATTCACGGAAAACGGGGACGCAACCGCAACGTCAATCGTGCTCGGGTTGGAACTCCCGGCCGGCGCGGCCATCCAGGTGTATGGGCTGCAGGCGGAGGCGCAGGCGGCTCCTTCCAAATACAAAGCCAGCACGACGGGGGGCGTCTATGCAGGCGCGCGCTTGCGCGACGATGCGCTCACCTTTACGACGGAGGACGTGAATCATCATTCCGCCACGGTGAATATCCTTTATGCAAGCCATCTCTGATCTCAAAGAACAGGCGGTAGTGGATACGCCGCTGATGGTGTTCGACTGCGCGCTGTGCAACGGACAGCTCGAAAGCTGGAGCACGCACGCGGTGACCGTGGGGCAGACGGCATACGCGGCCCGTGTCTTGCAGCACAGCGCGTTCGATATCCAGACGGCCTCCGACCAGGGGGTTGACGGCAGCCCGCGTATTTCGATGGTGCTGGCCAACGCCGATTCGCACTTTTCGGAAATCGAGCGCTCGTGCGGGTGGAAGGGCGCGGCACTGACGGTGAGTTTCCTGTTCTACGACCTACGCAACAACGTTGCGTTGACGGACGCGCAGGTGGTGTTCCAGGGGATCTGCAACCCGCCGGACCAGATTCAGGAAGCAACTTTCCGGTTGGCGGCCAACAACCGGATGAACCTGCAGCGGCTGATGCTGCCGGAAGTGCGCATCCAGCGCCGCTGCCCATGGGACTTTCCGGCGACGGCGGATCAACGGGCGGAAGCCGTAAACGGCGGAGCCAACGGCAAGTACTCGATGTATTACCGCTGCGGCTATTCGCCGGACATTGCCGGAGGCAGCGGGAACAGGAACGGGAGCGAGCCATACACGACGTGCGGCTACGGACGTTCGGATTGCCAGGCGCGAGGAATGTTCACGAGATTCGGCGGCCTCGAGTTTGTTCCTGCGGTGATCGAGGTTCGCGGATACGGCAAGGACTGGACGGCATCCAACCTCTCCGTCAACCAGGCGCGTTACAACGACTATGTGCCAATGGTGTACGGCACGGCCTGGTATGCACCGGACGTGGTGTTTGCCCGCAACGACGGAAATCTGACCCGCATGGAAGTGCTGCTGGGGATCGGGCAGATGCAAGGCGTGCTGACCGTGCTGGTGAGCGGCGTGGAGATTCCGCTGGGCGTCAACGGAAAGAACATGACGGGCTCCGGCTGGTACAACGTCGAGACGCTGGGAACACGAGACGGCTGCTTCGACCTCAACTTCACGGACGCCAGCGGGAATCCGGCCGGCGATCCGTATGGCAGCATGGCGTACCTGTCGGTGGTGGTTCCGAACCAACTCAACAACGGGAACTCGCTACCCAGCGTGCAAGTGCTGGTACAGGGTCTGCTGGTGCCGGTTTACGGCGCGGACGGAACTTATGTCAGCGACCAATTCTCCAGCAACCCCGCGTGGATCCTGCTGGACGTGCTGCGAAGGAGCGGCTGGGCGGCGGCGGAGATCGACATCGTCAGTTTCGCGCAGACGGCGGCGTATTGCGACGAGGCGATCAACGTTATCGACCCGAACGGGAACACGATTTCGCTGCCGCGTTTTCAATGCAATCTGGTGCTGCAGAACCGGCGTAGCGCGGGCGACCTGGTGCGAGGTATCCGTAATTGCGCGCGGCTGTACCTGACCTATGAAGCCGGCGGCGCGCTGCAACTCAACGTGGAGAACACGGTGGCGCTGCAGATGCCCAGCAAAACGGCAGGGTCGAACAGCACGCAGCCGCTCAATGGCGGGTGGCCGAGCTACGAATTCGGGGACGGCAGCACGGGGTTCTCCGGCATTCTGCGGAAGGCGAACGGGGAACCGAGCGTGACGCTGACGTCGCGCAGCATCGCCGACACTCCAAACCGCATGACGGTGGAGTTTCAGGATGCGCTCAACGGTTACCAGCAGGACAGTTACGAGATGGTCGATCCGGACGATATCGCGCTGGTGGGGCAGGAAGTCTCCTCGACGCTGATGGCGCTGGGGCTGCCGCAGTACGACCAGGCGGCGCGGCTGCTGAAATTCAACCTCGACAAGACGATCCGCGGAAATACCTACATCGAGTTTCAGACGAGCGTCAAGGTCTTTGGAGTCCGGCCCGGCGACATCATCACCGTGACGTACCAGAAAGAGGGATTGAACCGCCAGCCATTCCGGGTCTTGAGGATTTCGCCGGCAACCAACTACCGGACGACCACCATCACGGCGCAGATCCACGACGATGCCTGGTACGACGACACAAACGGGCAGGTAACCTCGGGATCGGGCACGAACCAAGGCGGCAACTCCGCAGTGGGCGTGCCGCGGCCCCTGCTGGGCAGTGTGCTGGACGCCAATGGCAATATCCAGTTTGGCGTGGAGGAGACGGCGACCACGAATAGCGATGGCACGGTAGAGACGAGCGTGACGGTCAGTTTCGTGCCGCCGGCCGTCGCTGTGGGCGCCGGACCTGGGATGCCGCTCTTGAATCTTTCGCCGGCGGTTGGCAGCGGCGGAACGTTGAAGGGCGGGCAGACGTTGTACTACGCCGTTTCCGGCGAGGACAGCACGGGCGACGAGAGCCCGCTTTCTTTCCTGGTGCGCGCGGCGATAGTAGACGACGGCAGTTCCGTGACTCTGACCGGCCTGAGCTTTGCATCGGGGACCGCGGCTTTTAATGTGTATCGGGGCACCACGCCGGCGCTGATGTACCGGATCGCCTCCAACCAACCACTGGCGGCGCAGTTTATCGATACGGGTCTTGCCAATCAATTGATAGCGCCGCCCGATGCGAATTTCGATCACGCCAATTTCTACTGGCGGTCGGAACTGCAGCCGGAAATTGCGGTGACCGCGCAGACGCCTGCTTCGGTGGCAAACGGAACACTGCAAATGGCGGTGAACGCTTACCGCGGGATGACAGCGCGGATCACTCGCGGCACGGGCGCGGGGCAGGAGCGCACGGTAACGGCGAACAGCGCGACGAGTTTGACGGTTTCCCCGCCATGGACCGCCGTACCTGACGCAACCAGTTTCTTTACGGTGGCCGAGGCGGGGTGGCATTTCGGCGCGGTGACCCAGAGCAGCCCGGTGCAGTTTGCGATTCCCAACCGGTCGGGCGAAGTGGTGCAGCTTACCGGGCGTTCGGCCAATGTCAACAACGTAGAGTGCTCAGCGGAGCTCTGCACGGTAACGCGCTGGGCGATTGGAGGCTCGGGCGGAGCCGATACGCAGGTGCCGCCGCAGCCGTTCTTTGGAATGGGTTCGGGAACGGCCGGCGGCACGGCGGTATTGAGCGGAGTTTCATTCACCGACCTGACGAATACGAGTTCGATTTCTTCGGGCACGCTGACGCTGTACTACTGGAATGAACTGCTGGGCACGCCCACGACGCTGCTGGCAGGCGCCATGGGAGCGAGTGACCAGACGCTGACGTTGGGGGCGGCCGGTCCGGCCGTCGCCGGCAGCACTCTGCAGATCGACAGCGAGATCCTTCGGGTGATTGCGGTATCGAACGGCGGCACGCAGTATAGCGTGACGCGGGGGATCGACGGCACAACCGCGGCCACGCACGCGGCGTCGGCAGTCGTTTACCACCTGGCGAGCCAGACGGTGATCGCGCCATTTCCCGCGAGTTTTTTTGGCAGCCCGTATTGCGGAAACTGGAGCTATCCGGTGGCACTGCCGGATGTGCGCGTGGCATGCGCGGAGCTGTTCGTCACCAACGACGTGGGGAACAGCACGACCGCCGAAATCAGCCTGACCCACAACGACGACACCGGGCTGCGTACGCTTTCGGGCGGGCAGTACTCGATCCAGGTAGATGGGTACCTGGCCGTGGAACAGTGCGTGGCGCCGCCCATTGTGCTGGAGGCGTCGCACGCCGTGCGTGACGTATACGCGGTTCTGGGAACAGCGGCGGATGCAGTGGTCCAGGTGCGGGTGAACGTGAACGGCGCCTTGTACTGCTCGCTGACGTTTCAGCCCGGAGCGATGCTCTCCAGCAGCGTCAATGGCAACGCGCTGCCTCCGCTGATCATGGGCGGGCAGGTGACAGCGGCGGTTACGTCGGTGGGACAGACGAATCCGGGCGCCAATCTCACGGTGCTGATTCGACTCTAATGGGGGAACAATTGACCAAGCTGCGGCCGGATCGGGACCTACAATGCTATTTCCAGCAGCCGACGGCGGCGGCGGCGCTCAGCCAGACCAGCGCGAGCGGATTCACCGTGTCGGGTAGTTGGCGGCAGCAGTTCGATTGGGCGGTGGTGGAATGGAACCGCGATAACGTGTTCGAGCATCCCGCCCTGCGTAATCTTCCGGATGGCGACTTGAGCGGCGTTCAGCTCAGCTACCAGGAAGCGCGCACGAATTGCATTCCGATGGACTCCACGCTTTACCCAACGGTGGAGTGGCCCTATCTGCGCATCTGGACGGAAGCCAATGGCGCCGATACGCTTTACGACGTGCCGCTGATGAACTATGCGACAGCCGCGGAGGGAGGCTACGTCGCGGCGACGGTGCAATTCACTCTACAGGGTGTAGCTGCCGCGGGAGATTACATCGAACTGGCGTGGCTGGACCAACATATCAACTACTGCCTGCTGGGAGGCGACACGCTGGAGAGCGCTGCGACCGCGCTGGCCGGAGCCATCAACCAGTTCGGCGATGGCACCGTGACAGCGGCCGCCAGCGGCGCCCAGATCACGCTCTCTTACACGGCGGAAGCCGGCGAGAACGCCAATCGGATCGGGGTGTACGGCACGGTGCATGGCGCGGAGACGGAGACATGGTCACCTGTGTCGGCGCTGTTCAGCGGCGGAACGTCGCCCCAGCAGTGGCAAGTGAACCTGAATTTCAGCGCGCTCACAGGCTACATCGACCCGGACCGCACGACATTAGTGCCGGTCCCGACGACCAGCGTGCGAAAGATGCGCTGGACGTGGGCAGCGGACTTGCAGTCGGGAGATTTCGAGCGGTGCGAATATTCCGT
>JBEKYE010000075.1:0-18340 GCA_049511275.1 Bryobacteraceae bacterium | reverse complement strand
ACGCCAAAGCCGTCGTCGATGCCGGCCCGCACGGTCGCAAAACCGTGGTCTGCGGCGCCCCCAACTGCCGCCCCGGCATGCTCACCGCCTGGGCCTCCATCGGCTGCAAGCTCATTAATGGCGTGGAGAGCGATGGCATGCTCGCGAGCCCCGCCGAGCTCGCCATCAACAAGGACCACTCCGGCATCATCGAGCTCTCCTCCGGCGCGCCCGGCGATCCCTTGCCGCGCTGCGCCCCCGATGCCATCATCGAAATCGACAACAAGTCCATCACCCACCGTCCCGATTTGTGGGGCCACTTCGGCGTGGCGCGCGAAGTTGCCGCCATCCTCGGCCTCAAGCTGCGCGATGCCGTCGATCTCAGCCTCATCCCCTCCGCCCCGCCCGCCATCGGCATTCAAATCGAGGATTTCAACCTCTGCCCGCGATACAGCGCGCTGCTCTTCGAGAACGTTTCCATCCGCCCGTCGCCTTACTGGCTGCAGGCGCGTCTCACCGCCATCGGGCTCAACCCCATTAACAACATCGTCGACATGACCAACTTCGTGATGGCCGAGCTGGCCCAGCCCATGCACGCTTTCGACGCCGACCTCCTGAGCGGCGCCACCATTTTCATCCGCCCGGCCAAACCCGGCGATCCCTTCCGCGCGCTCAACGACCAAGACTACATCCTGGATTCTTCCAACCTGGTGATCGCCGATGCCGCCGGCCCCATCGCGCTCGGCGGCGTCATCGGCGGCGCGCACAGCGCCATCGGCCCGCGGACCACGCGCGTGGTGCTCGAGAGCGCCAATTTCCAGGCTTCCTCCATCCGCAAGACGTCCGCCGCCGTCAAGCTCCGCACCGACGCCTCCATCCGTTTCGAAAAGGCCCAGGACCCCGCCAATACCGTGCGCGGCCTGGCCCGGGCGGTGGAGCTGCTGCGCGAAATCTCGCCCGGCATCCGCCTCGTCGGCGGCCTCGCCGACCAGCAGCGGGAAATGCCCGCGCCGCCGCCCATCCTGCTGCCGCATGACTGGCTGGAGCGCAAACTCGGCCGCTCCATCTCGCCCGCCGAAGTCCGCCGCATCCTCGAGAGCCTCGAATTCCGCGTCGCCGAACCCCAGCCGCGTGTCTATTCCGTGTCGGTGCCCTCCTGGCGCGCCACCAAGGATGTCTCCATTCCGGACGACCTCGTGGAAGAAGTCGGCCGCATGGTGGGCTACGATTCCATCACGCCCGTCGCGCCGCTGGTCGCCGCCTCCGTGCCCCCGGCCAATCCCACCCGGAAGTTCCAGCACGAGGTCCGCGCCGTCTTCGTCGATCAAGGCTTCACCGAGGTCTATAACTACTCCTTCCTCAGCGAAGAGTCCGTGCGCGGCTTTGGTTTCGACCCCGCCGCGCACCTGCGTGTCTCCAACCCCATCGCCTCCGACCAGGCCCTCATGCGCGCGTCGCTGCTGCCCGGCATCCGCCAGAACGTCATCGATAACGCCAGGCGCCGCGAATCCTTCCGCCTGTTCGAAATCGGCCTGGAGATCCACAAGACCGGTCCCGGTCTGCTGCCCGTCGAAATCCCCCACCTGGTGGCGGCGCTTTATGAGCGCCACGGCGATGGCGCCGCGGGCCTGTTTGAAGTCAAACGCGCCGCCGAATGCCTGATGCCCGGCGCGGAAACCAGGCCCGCCGCGCCGCGCCCCTTCGAACACCCCGCCCGCTCCGGCGAACTCCTCTGGCGCGGCCAGGCCGTGGGCCGCATTTTTGAGTTCCACCCTTCGCTGATGGAAGCCGGCCGCGCCGCCATTCTCGATCTCGACCTCCGCCTGGTCGAATCGCTCTCCGCGCTGCCGGCGCAGTACGCGCCCATCCGCCGCTACCCTTCGAGCGCCTTCGATCTTTCCGTCGTCTGCCCTCTGCGCGAGCACGCCGGCCACCTGCAGGCGGCCATTGCGTCCTTCTCCGGCCCGCTCCTCGAATCCATCCAGTTTGTGCGCCAATACTCCGGTCCGCCGCTCGAAGAAGGCCGGAAGAGCGTCTCTTTCCGCGTCACCCTCGGCTCTCCGGAGCGCACGCTCTCGAGCGAAGAAGCCGGCGGGATTCGCGCCCGCATCATTGAAGGCATGCGCTCGCTCAACTACGAGCTGCGCCTGTGAGCAACCGCCGCGCCATGCCTGGTGGCTGGGTAAAGCGGCCGCAACTCAACTGCCGCTGGTGCGGCGCCGCTGTTCCCAAGGGCCGCCGCACCTTTTGCGGCGATGCCTGCGTCGATCAGTGGAAGCTGCGCACCGACCCCGCCTATCTCCGCCAGGCCGTATTCGCGCGCGATCGCGGCGTCTGCGCGCAATGCGGCCTCGACACCGAGTCCCTGCGCAAGGGTAAGCGCAAGCTCGACTGGGCTGCCCGCCAACAGTTCGAAAAGGAGTGGGGCGGCCGCCGTCACCTGTGGGACGCCGACCACATCGTCCCCGTCGTGGAAGGCGGCGGCGAGTGCGACCTTTCCAACATGCGCACCCTCTGCCTCAAATGCCACCGCGCCGCCACCGCGCAACTGCGGGCGCGTCGCCAGGTGGTTGCCGGCGCCGCGCGAGCGACCTGGTACTCTGACCGGGTGATTTAGCGCCTTTCCGCAGCCGCCCCATCGTGCTTACAACTCCGATGCGAGCCGCGACCGTGAGGGAGTGGTTTCCCGGACAAGAACAACTCCGATGCGAGCCGCGACCGTTAGGGAGCGGTTGCCCGCAAGAGAACAACATCAGCCGGTCAAAGCACTGGCGCGGCCGGAGTGCGGCTCTGCCGACTTGTCCGGTTCAGAAGGGCCAGAGCCGCGACAACTCGGGCTGTTGCCATCGGGCGCGGCAGGCAAGGCGACCACTTTCCCCAAAAGGGCGACCTCGGCGGCGCTCAAGTGATGGTCCAGCAAGTGCTGCCGGTAGTACCGCTCATGCACCGCGGCGAAGTTGTCGGAGAGGCGAAATTCCACGACGTTGAGGTTGAAGTCGAGGTAATAGACGATCGCGCTGGATTCGGGTGCCACGGTTTCCACCAGGATGCGTTCGTGCGGGTCCACGGCCAGCCTGGCCATCCGCGGCAGCAAGCCGGCTGCGCGGCTGGTGTCGGGCAGGGGGAACAGGCGGTAGGCCAGTTCGCCGCCGCCCGTCGCCGGCGGAAGAGGGTCGCCGGCCGGAGCCGTGTGGCGCGGTGCGTCGGAAAACGGCAGTTTCAACACCGCTAACGCCGCATGGCCCAGGCCTTCGCCGGGATTGTTGATGGCCCCCAGCAGAACCTCGTCCTGCCCGTCGTGGTCCAGGTCGTGCAAGATGCAATCGTAGATCGCTCCCGGATGCCAGTATTCCTCCAACAGCCGGCCGGTTCGCGGATCCAGCAGCGCAACCTGCGACGGATACCAGATGTAATGGTTGGCCACCGTGAGCAGCAGCGGCACGCCGTGCGCCCGCACCGCCCGCAACAGGTTGCCGCGGTATGTGGCGGCGAAGGTGCGGCTGCCGAAGGTTTTCGAAGCGCCGTATTGGTATTGCCAGCGCAAGCTCCCGCGATGGTTGAAGCACATCACGGATCCGCCCTTTTCCGCCACGTCGGCGGGGACGTAGTTGACCACAACTTCCGCCCGCCCGTCGCCGTCGATGTCGGCGATCAACACCTTGTCTTGCGTGTCCGACTCAAAGCTCGGATCGTACGGCGGCAGATGCTTCTCCCAGCAGAGACGATGGTGGACATCCTCAATCAACAGGTGCCCGCCGGCGAACCGCCAGCTATGCGGAACGCGCGCCGGCCAGATACCGGTCTGCCAGAGGACCAAAGCGGCCGCCGCCGCCGTTGCCAAAGCGCCCGCCGTAACCACCAGCCAGGACCGCCGCCGGTCCGGCGGGGCGGCGTCGCCGGCTTCGCGTAACGCCATGCCGCCCTGTTCCAGCCACTTCTGGAGTTCGTCGGAATAGGCGTAGACGCGCGCCTTCCGGCTGCCGCCCTGGCGATACACCGGCAGGCCCGCCTGTCTTTCCCACCGCTCGACCGAGCGGACGGTCACGCCCAGGCACGCCGCGATCTCCTTCCATGTGCGAAGGAGTCTGCGCTTTGGGGACTTCCTTGAGTACTGCCAAACTTGCCCCCCTCATGGCCAAGACGGACCAAAAAAGACTTTTCTATCCTTTTATAGCATAGTGTCCGGTAATCTTCTCCAATGCTATATGCGGCGGCTTCAAACCTTCGCGGACCTGCCTCCCGGCATACCAGCCTTGCGCCGCCCAACCAATCCGACCGCCGCCAGCGCCGTGCCCGCCAGCACCAGCGTGGATGCCTCCGGCGTCGGCTGCGGCCCGTCATCGTTGGTGAATTCCGGACCCTCCAGCATCTGCGCCGGATTGCCGGTCCCCGGGTCCACATTCACGTATACGAAGGCGTCGTCGGAGACATTGCCCGGAATCAAAGCCAGGTTTTCATAAATCACGGCCCAGCTCAGCACCGTGGGGTCGGTGGGATTCGCGCCGGTCGCCGCTTGTATCGATCCCTGTCCCTGCGAGAATCCGACCCCGCCGTTCTCCCTCAGGTCCCAGATCGCCAGTTGCAGTCCCGCACCCTGTGCCGCCGTCGTCACCCAGTCCGCGCTCGGCAACGACGAAGGCGTGGTACCACCGTTCTGCCCCGGCATCAGCGCATTGTCCAACAGCCAGGACACCTGGTCCAGGCTCCCGCCGCCCATCCCCACCGGAGTCTCCACGGTCGTTCCGTACACTTGGCCCAGGTAAATGTCCGTGAACAGTTGCACGCACATGGTGTCGCGGTAGAACTGGTTGCCGTTCGAGTCGGTAAGCGTGATATTGATGACTCCCGCGAAATACGCATTCTGATCCGTGCCGTTCTCGTTGATCCAGACGTTGTACTCCCCGGCGCTTCCATTCACGCCGGTTGCCACAATCGTATCGGCCGCTGCAATCCCGCACAGCATCGCGGCTGCCACCAGCATCATGGCACAGCGCGCTACTCTTGATAAGTTCTTCATTGGTTTCGAGTATAAATTCTCGTGAAATGCCGCAAAAGTCCTGTTGGACCTAAGGTATATGAACCTGTGTGTTTTCCTGTATTTCCAGCGTCACACGGCCGATTTGTTGACCCCCATTGAGAATCACAAACATAGCGGGCCTGGTAAACGTTAGGTAACTCTCCACGGTACTTACTATCTGGAACGTACCCCCAGCGACCTTATCAGGGTTTCCCTGAGTGAAGCCGTACCCCCGAACCCGCCCCCTGCTACAATCGCTCTTCCGTGAAGCATCCGTTGATCGGGCCCCTGGCTGCCATTGCCGCGGGAATCCTGGTTGCCCGCTTCGTACCCTTTCGACAATCCGAATTGCTCGCCGCCGCCGCAGCTTTCTTCCTGCTCGGCCTCCTGGCGCTCGCTCGTAAGTCCCGCGTGTTAGCCGGCGCCTGCTGCCTGCTCGCCCTGTTCTCTTCCGGCTCGCTCATCGCCCTTCTCCACCAGCCTGGCCCGCCGCCGGTAATCGACGCCGAAGCCCGCGAAATCGTCATCCTCGGCGGCTGCGTCGTCGAGCCCCCTGCCATTTCCGGCGAACGCGAGCGCTTCCTCCTCCAGCTCGAGCCCCACACCCGCGCCCATGTCACGCTCTACACCAGGGATGGTGCTCCGCTGCCCCCGCTCCGCTACGGCCAGAACATCGAGCTCGACGCCCGCATCCGCAAGCCCCGCAACTACGGCAACCCCGGCGCCTTTGATTACGCCCGCTCGCTCGCCCGCCAGGACATCTTCTGGACCGCTTCCGGCGACGCCGCCACTCTCCACGTCCTTGCCGGCCACTGCGGCTCTCCGCTCCAGAAATTCGCCATGGATCTCCGCGCCGCCATCCTCGCCCGCACCGAGCGCCTCTACCACGGCAACGATTACCAGACCGGCATGATGCAGGCCCTCTTGATCGGCCAGAATTTCCAGCTTCAGAAAGTCTGGACCGAACAATACCGCGACACCGGCACCTTCCACGTCATCGTCATCTCCGGTACCCACGTCGCCATTCTCGCGGCCTTTTTCCTCTTCTTCCTGCGCGTCTGCTGCGTCTCGGAGAACCTCGCCATGCTGCTCACCGTGATGGCCGCCTGGCTCTATGCGCTCGTCACCGGCTGGGGCGCTCCCTGCGTCCGCTCCGCCGCCGGTCTCACCCTCTTCATGGTCTGCGGCTACTTCTACCGGAAGCGCCGCCCCCTCAACCTCCTGGCCGCCGTGGCTCTCGCTTTCCTGGTCGTCGATCCCGATCAGCTCTTCGACTCCAGCTTCCAGCTCACTTTCCTGGCCGTCGCCTTCCTCGGCGCCTTCGCCACGCCTTTCATCCAGGCCACTTCCGGACCGCTGGCCCGCGGCCTCGCGGATCTTCACGATACCGGCCGCGACCCCACCCTCCTTCCGCGCGCCGCCCAGTTCCGCGTCGAATTGCGCCTGCTGGTGGAAACCCTCCAGCGCGTCGCGCGCCTGCCCCTGCGCGCCGCCACTCTGCTGGTGACCGTCCCCGCCCGCCTGGCGCTCTTCTTCTATGAAGTGGCCGTGGTCTCCGCCGTGATTCAACTCGGCCTCGCGCTCCCCATGGTGGTCTACTTCCACCGCCTCGGCCTCTCCGGCCTCTCTGCCAACGCCTTCGCCGTCCCCATCATGGGACTCCTCGTCCCCGTCGGCTTCGTGGCCGTCGCCACCGGCTGGACCTGGGTTGCCGCGCTCGGCGGCTGGCTGCTCTGGCTCTCCCGCGTGATCGTCGGCTGGCACGCCGCCATCGAACCCAACTGGCGCATCCCCACCCCGCCCGTATGGCTCGGCATCGCTTTTTCAGCCGCGCTGCTGGCCTTCGCTCTCGCGCGGGGCCGTTGGTCCCGCGCCGCTTCGGGCGCCGCCGTCGCAGCCTTTCTCGCGCTCCTGGTCTGGCACCCGTTTCCACCCGGGCTGCATCGCGGCCAGTTGGAAATGAGCGTCATCGATGTCGGTCAGGGCGATAGCATCCTGCTCGTTCTGCCCGATGGGAAACGCCTGCTCGTCGATGGCGGCGGCATTCCCGCCTTCGGCCACCAGCCCCACTCCCAGCTCGATATCGGCGAAGACGTGGTCGCCCCCTATCTCTGGGATCGCGGCATCTCGACCCTCGACGCCGTGGCTCTCACCCACGCCCACGAAGATCACATCGGCGGCCTTCCCGCCCTGGTGTCCGATTTTCATCCGCGCCAGTTGTGGACCGGCGCCACTTCCTCAAACCCCGCCTGGCTCGCTCTGCGCGATCGCGCCGCCCGCAACGGCGTCCGGATCGTCCCTTTCACCGCCCCCGCTCACTTCACTTTCGGCGGCGCCGAATTCGACGTCCTCGCCCCGCTCCCCGATTACATCCCCGTCGACACTCCGCACAACAACGACTCCCTGGTCCTCCGCGTCCGCTACGGCGCCCGCTCGTTCCTGCTCACCGGCGACGTCGAGCGCCCCATCGAGCGCCGGATGCTCGCCGCCAACGAGATCCCCGTCACCGACGTCCTCAAGGTGGCCCACCATGGCAGTCGGACTTCCTCCACCGACGATTTCCTGGATGCCGCCCACCCCGCCTTCGCGCTGATCTCCGCCGGCCTCGACAACAGTTATGGCCACCCCAACCATGACGTGCTTGACCGTCTGGCCGGCCGTCACACGGAAGTCTTCCGCACCGATCGCCAGGGCCTCATCACCGTTTTAACCGACGGCCGCCATCTTACCGTCGAACCCTTCCACTGGTAGCGTAATTCGCGCAATTCGGGGAGAGGCTACGAAACCACGAAACCCTCGCAACGAGTCAGCGTTCCGGCGCGGCGCGGCCCTCCCCTGCTCAGGCTTCCGTCGCCCTACTTCCCCTTCTGCAGCACTTTGATATTTCCCGGCAGCTCAAACAGATTGTCTTTCAGGTTCCGGTTGATCTTCACATCGTCCGAGAACATTTCGAAGATCTTCTCCCCGTTCCGCTCGCGCCGGATGTTGCAGGGCCACTTCACCCCGCCGCCCACGTCCCGGTACAGTCCGAACAGGGTCACTTCCGTGTCGAAGTCCTTGAACTCTTCGTTGCGCCGCCGGAAGGTTTGCCGCGTCGGCAGCTTGGTCAACTGGTCGAAATACACCGTCACCGTCTCGTTGCGCGCGTCCGTGATGTCCACCATCTCCACTGGCCGGTTTTCGAAAAAATCCGCCCCGCGCCAATAAAACTCCAGCCCCGGCTCTTTCAGACGCTGCCGCAATATGTAAAGGACGTTCCGCAGCGTGCTGTCCTGGTAGGTCGCGTAGCGCTTGTCGTCGAACGGCCGCGCCCCGCGAAACGTCACTTCCCACGCCCCCGTCTCCGTCAGCAGCACCGCGCTGTCTTCGTGCAAGCCGAACGCTTCCCGCTCCCGCACCGCCGGCGCTCCCGGCGTCGGCGCCAGGTACCGCGTGTAGATCGTCGCGATGGACAGGCCGCTAATCTGCGACCGGTAGAAGCTATACGCCCGCCCCGATTCCACCCGGTCGTTCATGCGCGCGAACGCATCCCCGCCCAGCGCTGCCAGGCCCTCGTACACCACCCGCTTCCCGCGTTCCGCCGCAGTCTCCGCGCCCCACGCCGCCGCCGACACCGCCAGCCACCCCGCCAGCCATCGTGCGCCCCTGGCAAGATACGGTGACGAAAGGCGCCGGCCTGTGGGGCGGGTTGGCAACCCGCCTTGCGGTGTCTGCAACTGGCCGCTCGGCGCCGGTTGCCAACCGTGCCACTTAGTTTTCGCAAAGCTGGGATTCGACATAATTGTGGGGCAGACCCCCTGGTCTGCGCGGGACGCCCTCGTCCCGCTCTTCTCTCGAAGGATCAGGCGCTTGCCACCGTCGACAAGCCGGCCAGGACCCTGCTGCGGACCATTGATGCGGGTGGCCGGAATTGGGAAGATTCATTGGCATCGGGAGGCCATCCTGCCTCACGAGACTCGCCGGGCGTAGCCGTATTCCGCGAGCCTCAATAGTCATGGCCGCTTCTCCAGGTCTTTCACTTGCAGCCCCGTATTCGCCTGGAAGCTCTTCACCGTCACCTCCGCGTAGTTCTGCCCTCCCGCCGTAATCGAGATATGGAACGGCAGCTTCAGCCCTCCTGTCTCGCGGTAGTCCGAGTACGTCTCCGTCACCGCAACCTCTCCCGTGGCCGTCGCCGTCTCGTACCGCGCGCTCTCCGGCAGTCCCGTCTCGGGGTCTGTCGCCAGCCGCACCACCTGCCCGCTCTTGTCGCTGATTTCCACCGTGCGGTCGTTCACCGCCTTCACCGCCCGCCCCACCGTCCGGTCGCTCAGCAACATCGGGAAGAACGCCCGGAACGCGGCGCCCTGCACTTGTTTCAATTGCAAACCTGCCAGCGCCGCCGTCCCCTGCGGCGTCGTAATCCATCCGCTCGCGCCATCGGTATACGCCGAAATCTTGCCCGTCGGCATCGCGCTGTCCTGCCGGAAATGGCTCGGCGCCATCCACCGGTCTGTCTCTGTCACCTGCATCCCGCCCGCGCTCGAGTCGAATTGGAAACTCGCTTCCAGCGTATAGTCCTTCACCGCCGCCAGTTTTTCGCTCCCGCCCGCCGCCGCCTGCGCCCGCGCCAGAAGGTCCTTCGCTCGCTGCCGCTCCGCTTCGTCCGCCAGCACCGCCGCCGGTTTCGGCGCAACCGTCTTCAGGTCGATCGGCGTCACCGGCGCGCCCAGCTTATCCAGCGGCTCATCGAACGTGATCGGGTTTCCCACCACCACCAGCGTCCACTTGTCCGGGTCCACCCGCTCCTTGGCCGCCCGCAGCACGTCCGCCCGCGTCACCCCCTCCAGCGCCTTCTGGTATTGCTGCGCGAAATCCTTCGGATACCCGAAGTACTCGTATGTCATCAGCCGCTCGATGGCTTTCGCTTTGCTGTCGAACGCGTGCGCCAGCCGGTCGAGCAGCCGCTCCTTCGCCGCCTTCAACTCCTCTTCGCTCACTTCCGCCGACCGCATGCCCGCCGTCTCAGCCCGCGCCAGCCGCACCGCCTTCACCGTCTCGAACGTCGGCACGCTGCCCGAAATCTGAAACAGCCCCGGATGGTCGAAATTCGCCGCCCAGCTCGCCCCGATCCTTATGCCGGGCCCCGGCTTCAGCAGCCGTCCCAGCCGGCTCGCTGCCCCGCCGCCCAGCACTTCCCCCATCACTTCCAGCGCCGCGAAATCCCCGTCCCGGCTTTCCCCGCCCAGCGCTCCCATCGCGAATTGCGTCAGCGTCGGCTCGCTGTTCTTCGCCAGGAACGTCCCCGCCGCCGCCACGCCGCTCACTTTCGGGAATTCCGCCACCGGCGCTTGCTCCGCCGTCCAGCCGGCAAACAGTTTCGCGATCTTGGCTTGCATCTGCACCGCGTCGAAATCTCCCCACACCGCCACCATCGTGTTCTTCGGAAAGTAGTAACGCTGGTAAAAACTCTGCACGTCGCCGCGCGTAATCCGGTCCAAGCCCGCATATTCCAGCGGCCACCCGTACGGCGTGTCTTTGCCGTAAACCGTGTTCGTAAACTCCCGCCGCAGCACCGCCGCCGCATCCCCGTTCCCTCGCGCTATGGCCGCGCGCAATTGCTGCCTGGCCTGCTCCACCTTGTCCTGGCGGAACTCCGGCTCCGTAAGCACTTCCTGGAACGCTCTCAGCAGCGCATCCGCGTTCTCCTCCAGGCCCGAAAACGAAACCGTCCCCCAACTCTCTCCGATACCCGAGTCCAGCGTCGCCGCCATGTTCTCCAGCAGCACGGTCAATTGCTCCGCCGTCCGCGTCCGCGTGCCGCCCGTCCGCATCGCCTGCCCCGTCAAAGCGGCCAGCCCCACTCGGTCCTTCGGATCGAACAGGTTCCCCGTCCGCACCACCGCCATCCCGCTGATCAGCGCCGCGTCGTGGTCCTCCACCAGGAACACCCGCATCCCGTTGGCCAGCGTCACCGGCTCCATCGACGGCGTCACGATCGGCTTCGGCGGCGGATACTTCAAATCCTTGTACGACGCCGTCGCCGCCCCGGTCGTCTTCGGCGCAGCCGCTTTGGGGGCCGGCGCAGCCGCCTTCCGCGCCGGCTCCGGCGGTGGAATCTGCGCCATCGCCATCACCGCCGCCATTCCCAGGCCAGCCACGGCTTTCTTCATTGCTGGCCTCCCGTCCTGCCTGGCAGCGCTTCGCCGCGGCTCTCCGCCGCCAGGTAGACCGTCGTGCGATTCACCGGCGTGAAATATCGAATCGCCGCTCGCTCCACCGCCTCCACCGTCACTTTGCTCGAATCGTCCAACTCCCGAAACAGGTTCCGCCAGTCTCCGTATCCCGCGTAGTAAGCCGGCAGCAGCGCCGCCAGGTCCGCGTTGTTCTCGAGCCGCCGCAACGCGCCCACCCGGATCTGCGCCTTCGCCCGCGCCAGGGCCTCCGCGCTCACCGGCCTGTTTTGCAACTGCCCCAGCACTCCGTTCAAACCGTTCTGCACATCGTCGAGCGTGTGCCCCGCCGCGGGCGCCAGCAGGAACACGAACAGGTTGGGCTCTCGCCCGGCCGGAAAGGTCGCCTGCGCCACCGCCATCTGCGCGATCCCCTTCTCCACCAGTTCCCCTTGCAGCATCCCCGTCCTCCCCGACAGCAGCGCTTGCATCACGTCCAATACCGCGTCGTCCCGGCTGCGCTCGTCCGGCCTCTTGTAGCCGATCGCCATCAGCCCTTGCGGCGCTGCCCCCACTACCGCCGTTTTCATTCCCAGCTGCGGCGGTTCCTCCGTGTGCCGGTGCGGCGGCGCCGGCCGCGCCGGAATCCCGCCAAAGTACTTGTCCGCCAGCAGCCTCGCGCCCGCCGGATCGATATCGCCCACAATCCCCATCACCATGTTCTCCGGCACATAGTATTTCGCGAAGAAAGCCTGCGCATCCGCCACCCCCAGGTTCGCCACGTCGCTCGGCCATCCATCCGGCGGATTGCGATACGGATGCGCCTCGAATGCCGTCGCCATGAGCGCCGCTTGCACCCGCGGCAGCGCCTTCCCTTCCACATTCGCCCGGTGCTCTTGCAATACCAGGTCGCGATCTCTATAGAATTCCCGGAACACCGGGTGCGTCAGCCGCTGCGATTCCAGCAGAAACCACAACTCCGCCTTGTTCGAAGGCAGCGTGTAGCCGTACTCCGTCGCGTCCGGCAGCGGTTTCAGGCTCAGCTCCGTCCCTCCGCTGTCCTCAATCGCCCGCACATACGCATTCGGATCCACCCACGTTTGCGCCACTTCGAGCACCATCCGCCATTGCGTGTCCAGCACTCCAGCCTTGCCGGCGTCCGCCCTCAAACCCTTGTTGCGTTCCGCCTGCAACCGCTCGTACGCCTGTTCCGCGGCGTCCAGCGCCTTCTTTTCCCCTTCCCATCCTCGCGTCCCCAGCGTCTCGGTGCCCTTCATCATCGCGCGCGAGACCAGGTTCGCCAATCCCGTCTGCCCAACCGGATCGTCCACCGACCCCGCTTTCACATACGTGTGAAACGCGATCACCGCCGCATCGTGCCGCTCCATCAGAATGAAGTGCAGCCCGTTCGGCAGCGTGAACTCGGTCACCTTCCTTTGGAATTCACTCAGATTCTGCGCCGGAAGCCAGGCGGCTCCCAGGCACCATAGGACACCCCAACCAGTTACTCTCACGGCCTTTCCGCACTCCTTCGCTGTCTATAAAGAATAGCAGGAGCCGTCTCTTCCGCCATCATCGGGATGCCCCTTCAGCCGTTCCCTTAGCACCGCAAGTACCCATAAGGTACCGCCATGACTGTCCTTGGGTATGTGTCTCTTCCATAATGGGCTTGCGTTAGAGGATCAAGGACACGCAATGCCATCGATCGACCAGTGGGACGAACAACTCAAAGCCATGGAAGGGATCTCCGGCGATCGTCGCGTCGACCGCCGCTATGATCTGAAGTTGGAGTTGCGGTGGAAACTGATCCGCCGCCAGCGCCTTCTCGACAGTGGATCCGGCGCCAGCGTCAATCTCTCGAGCGGTGGCATCCTCTTCGATGCCGGCCGCCCCCTGCCGCCCGGCCTCAACGTCGAGCTCTCCATCTCCTGGCCCGTGCTCCTGCACAACAGCGCCCCCCTGCAACTGATCGTTTCCGGCCGCATCATGCGCGCCTTCGGCAACTGCGCCGCCATTCAGATGGCGCAGCACGAATTCCGCACCGTTGCCCAGTCCGCCGAGCAGCGTCAGGGCGCCTCGCCCCGCGCTGGCCGCACACCACCCGCCCTCATCGCCGGTGCCGGCTCAAACTTGGCCCTCGGCAAGTTTCAATAGCCGTTTCGTCCCAGGTGGAGTCTGGACATTTTTAGGCGCCGTTAAGACCAACTGCTAGGACTCTGACCGCCTGATTTGATGCCTTTGTGCGGCCCATCGCTCATGCCAATGGCCCCGATGCGAGCCGCGACCGTGAGGGAGCGGTTGCCCGCAAGAGAACAACATCATGCGGTCTCCGATGCGAGCCACGACCGTGAGGGAGTGGTTTCCCGGACAAGAGCAACATCAGCCGGTCAAAGCACTCGTGCCCTCGGTCTTGCCGCCGGTTTCTTGTGCGCCGGGACCCGATGGGGCGGTCTTCTATACACGTCGCGAGTCCTGCCTCACGCCACGCAGCCGTCCTACTCCCCGCACGCCCGCCGCAGCGCCTCGCCCATGGCTGCTTCCTGCTCCCCCGTCAGCTTCCTTCCCCCCACCGTCACGTAGAACACGTCGATCGCCTGGTGCGCCCGCGTGTCCGTCAGCACCACTTCGATATTCCCGCCCTGCGCCGAAATCGCCGACGCCAGATCGTACAGCAGCCCCGGCCGGTCCGCCGCCACAATCTCCACCAGCGTCGCCGAACTCCCCGCTTCCCCGTCGAACCGTACCCGCGTCCCCACCCGCTGCTTGCGGCTCGGCGGCTTCGGCCGGTTCCGTAACAGGTCCCGCACGTCCAGTTTCCCCCCGAGCGCCCGCTCCACCGTCACCCGCAGCCGGTCCACTTCCGTCGGATTCAACTCCAGCGTCCGGTTCGGATCCTCAAACACCAGCGTGTCCAGCACCAGGCCCCGCCGGTTGGAAAAAGCCTCCGCTCGCAGAATGTTCATGCCGAATCCCGCCAGCGTCCCCGCCAGCACCGCGAACAGCCCCATCCGGTCCTGTGCCATCGCCGTCAACTGCCACGTCGATTCCCGCCGCCGGATCTCCACCGCCAGCCCGCGCCCGCGGCTCCGCTCTTCCAGCGCCACGTGTTCCGCAATCTGCTCTTCCGTATGTGTCCGCAGGTACCGCATCGGGAATCCATCCAGCAGTTCCACCGGCGCCCCCGCAATCCGTTCCGTCTCCAGTTCCCGCGTCAGCTCGTGGTGCACCTTGAGGTACAGCCGCCATAACTGCTCCGCCCGCCAGGCTGTCATGGCCGTGATGTCCGCGTATGTCACCAGGGTCAGCGCTTTGAGCCGCTCCACCGTTCCCACCTGGTGCGCCACTTCCTCCATCGACCGCGGGTCCGCCAGGTCCCGCCCCCGCATCGCCGCCGAAAGCTCCAGGTGGTGGCCGATCAGGAACCGCACCGTATCCCGGTCCGTCTCCGGCATCTTCACCCGCCGCATCGCCTCCTCCGCCAGCCTCAAGGACCACGCCACGTGGCTCTCTTCCGCCTCCGCGCCGCCCGGCCGCCCTTTCCCCGCATCGTGGAACAACAGCGCGAACAACAGCAGCGCCGGCTGCTCCACTTCCCGCAGCAGGTCCCCGTACCCGCCTTCGGCCTTCCACAGGTTGGTCAGAGCCACCAGCGTGTGCTCGTCCACCGTGTAGCGATGGTAGAAGTCCCGCACCACCAGGCACTCCATCCCTTCCAGCTCCGGAAATAGCGCCGTCAGCACGCCCGTCTCGTGCATCCATCGCACCGCCGCCGGCGCGTGCTCGGTCGAAAAGATCCGCTGCAACGCCTCCCACAGCGCCCGCGGCTCCTTAAAATATTCCCGCAGCCCCTTCAGCCGCGCTTCCATCTGCTGCGCCGCTTCCGCCGAGGGCTTCAGCTCGTGCCGCCCCGCGAACTCGAACATCTCGAGCACCAGTTCCGGCCGCTGCTCCATCTCGTGCTGCGACCGGAAATGCACTCGCTCCCGGTGCACCGCGAAATCCCCGTTCGAAAGCCGCGACCGCCAGTCGCGGAATTGCGCGAACAACCCGCTCGATTGCGCTCCCGCATTCTCCAGCCTCCCCGCCGCTGCCCGGTAAACCGCCCGCGCCTGCCGGTAGTACTCCCGCATCCACGCCGCCGCATCGCTCCCGCCCATGGCGTCCTGCGCCTCGAACGTTAGCAGGTTGTTGTCCCGCCCCGCTTGCCGGTGCAGAAACCACCGCAGCCGCGCCAGAAACCGGAAGGCCTGCTGCAACTCCGCCGGCGCCTCCGGCTGCGCCATCCGCGCCCCATTGGCTTCCCGCAGTTGCTCCATCCAGTGGACGAATTGATAGTCCCGCAACCCGCCCGGCGTTTCTTTGACGTTCGGCTCCAGATGGTAGAAAGTCGCGGCGTACTTGGCATGCCGCTCGCGCGTCAGCCGCGCCAGGTTCCGCATCAGCTCCTCGCGATGGCTCTCGACGAACCGCGGAAACTTCTGCCCCATCCCCGCATACAGCGCCCGGTCCCCCGCCAGGAACCGCTGGTCCAGCAGGCTGATATTCAGCTCCGCATTGCGGTCGTGGACTTCCAGGCATTCCTCCGGCGTCCGCACCTGCTGGCTCACCCGCATCCCGCCGTCCCACAGCCGCTGCAGAAACTCCGAAATCGCCTGCTGCTGCTCCCCGCCCACCCCGTCGCCCGCCGCGAGCAGCAGCAGGTCCACGTCCGAATGCGGAAAGAGCTGGCGCCGGCCGTATCCCCCTACCGCCACCAGCGCCAGCCCCGCCGGGATCGCCGGAAACAGCAACCCCTCCGCCGCCTCCGTGACCGCGCGGTCCACCCGGCCCGCCCGCTCCGCCAGCGAGATCAGCGCATCCTCCAGCAAGACTCGCTCGGCGGTATCCATCGTCCCTCCGTCCCCTCGCTACAGCGCCGCGTCGCCCCGGTCGTCGTTGCGAATGCGCACCGCTTCCGCCACCTCGTACACGAAGATCTTCCCGTCCCCGATCTTCCCCGTACGCGCCGCCGCCGTCACTCCCCGAATCACTTCCTCCGCTAACCCCGCGGCCACCACCATTTCGATCTTGATCTTCGGCAGCAGGTCCACGTGATACTCTTGTCCCCGGTACACTTCCTTGTGTCCCTTCTGCCGCCCGTGCCCGCGCACTTCCGTGATCGTCATCCCGTCCACGCCCAGGGCCCCCAGCGCCGTTTTCACTTCATCCAGTTTGAACGGTTGAATAATGGCTTCAATTTTCTTCATGGAGTCTCCCTGCCCTGTCCCGGCCGCCGGCTCGAACGCCGCTACTCCGCCGGAATTTCATGGCCTGCTCCCACAACCGGGTGGGAGCAGACGAAGAGGTAGGATCTTAACCCTTATGAGGTTGTCATTGGGCTGTTTGGCCCATTGTCTAACATTGCCGCCCCGCCCCCAAGACGGAACTTTCTATGGGCGGCATCGGATTTCCTTATTGCGCCTGGACCAATACTGTTCCCTTAAGCCGTCACATCCGCGGCTCCGGAGATTGAGCCATGTGCCGTCAGGCGGGAAGCCGCATGAAGCACCGAATATCGGTGACAGTAACAGGAGCGGCCGACGATAATGCAAGCATGAGTCCCGGCATCCGTAGTCGCATTGGAAGGCTGGCAGGTTGTGACAGGCTGCTGCTCCTCCTCACAGTCGGCTGGGCCATCCTCGGCATCCCAGGCAACTATTTTCGTGTCCGCGGTCTCACGGGTGAAGCCCGGCAATTCTTGGCCTTCGGGGTAATGATCCTGTGGGCCGCCATCGCTGGGGTGGTTGCCTATTCCGTGATCCGGCGGCAGCGCAGGCCTGCAGACTACGGTTTTTCATTCAAGGCCGGAGGTGTGGCGTCGCTGGCTGTGCTCGCGGTCATTCACGTTTATCTCGTGATCAGCGGCAAATTCGTCCTATCCGCAGCCGATAGCTACCTTTTGAGCGCCTTGGGCGCTTTCATGGAAGAACTCGTCTTCCGGGCGATCGCGATTGACAAGTTGATCCTGCTCATGGATGGGATAAAAGCCAAGGCGTTGTGGGCAATACTGGCGAGTGCCGCACTTTGGTCGGTCCCCCATATACCCTCCAAATCCCCCGCCCAGCTGATTCCGGGTATCTTCCTTGGAGGCTTGTTCTTCGGATACGTTTACTATAAGTCCAGGTCCATTCTCCTGCCTGCGTGGATTCACGTCGTCGCAAACGCGGGATATCTGGCCGGGATATGGATTGCAGCCCTATACTGCCTGATTAGTTTCGCCGATTGGGCCATTTGGTCCTGGCACAGGCCAACTCCTCCCGCTGTGGGCGCCTCAAGCAACATCTAGTACTCTGACCGCCTGATTTGAGGCCTTTGTGCGACCCATCGCTCATGCTGCGAGCCGCGACCGTGAGGGAGCGGTTGCCCGCCAATGGCCCCGATGCGAGCCGCGACCGTGAGGGAGCGGTTGCCCGCCAATGGCCCCGCTGCGAGCCGCGACCGTGAGGGAGCGGTTGCCCGCAAGAGAACAACATCATGCGGTCAAGGTACTGATCCGCGCCCATCGGCCTTTCCCTATCCTTGCCGGCCGCGGCGCGCCATGGCCGTCTCCGGCGTCGTCCACGAGCTCGGCGCCGGCCCCGCCGGCGCGGGCTGCGGCACTTCCGGCTCCGGCGGCTTTTTCACCCTGCGGTCCAGCCGGTAGGCAATGAATTCCTCGCGCGCTTTTTTGTATTTCGGCGTCCCCGGCTTCGCTTCCACCGTCGCCCATTCCTCCGGCGTGATCTCTTGCAGCAAAGGCAGGTACTTCAGGTAGTAGTTCCGCATCCGCTCCTGCACCGGCTTCAACTGCGAGTGGCCCAACTGGAACAGGATCTCGTCCGGCGCCGCCACCGACAGGATCGCGTACACCTGCGAGGCCTTCTTGATCCGCGCCGCGCGCAGAGCCGACTCCAGCTTCTTCGCCCGCGCTTCCAGCTTTTGCCACGGATCCAGCTCCGCCTTCCGCATCTCCGTCGCCTGGATCAGCGCCTGCTTTTCCTTGGCCGTCAGCCTTTCCGTCAACACGTACAGGAACGGCCCCAGCCGCGCCGCCCGCGTCGCCGTGTCGTCCGGCAACAGCCGGCAGTTCTTCTCGAACTTCACCATCCCCGCCAGGTTCAGCTTCCCTCCCGTCAGCTCCGGCGAAAACAGCGCCAGCAAACCCTCCTCTTCC
>JBEKYE010000074.1:0-22050 GCA_049511275.1 Bryobacteraceae bacterium | reverse complement strand
CAGCTCTCCGCGCGGCCAGCTCCTGCTCCCGGCGCTTCATTTCGAGCGTGTTCGCCTCACCCATCTTGAGCGCCCCGCGCGAACGTTCGAGCGCCGCCTGCTGGGCATGAATGACTTCGGCCCTTGGCCCCAACAGGACCAGCGCCTGCCGCTCTTTGGCCGATTTCAATGCTGCCGCGGCGCTCTCCCAACGATTGCGATATTGATCGAACTGCGCAGCCGAGATGTCGTCGTCCTTGAATAGCTGCTGCGCGCGGTCCCAATCCTTTTTCGATCGGTCCAGTTCCGATTGCGCCGAGTCCACCGCAGCCTGCGCGTCCAGCTTCTCTTGCGGCCGGGCGCCGTTCTGCAACTCCGCCAGCCGCGCCTCGTTGGACGCCACGTCGCCGCGTTTCTGCTCGACGTCGCCGGCCAATGTGGCCTTTTCCCATTCGAGCGCGGTCTCGGCCTGGGCCAGTTGCGATTCCGCCGATTCCAGGGCCGCGACGTCGCGCTGGCGTTGCGCCACCAGTTGATCGCGGTCCAGCCGTGCAATCACCTGCCCCTTTTTCACGGCGTCGCCTTCGTCCACGGTGCGCTCGATAAGCTTGCCCGCCGTCTTGAACGCGATGTTGACTTCGGTGAGCTCGATATTCCCCGAGACGACAATCCGGTTGTCGGGCTTCTTTCCTCTTTCGTGATAGATCCACGCCGCCACTCCCACCGCCGCCAGCGCCAGAATAATGATGATGATTCGCTTCTTCATTGCAGCAAGCTCCTGATTTTTCCCATGGCCTGCGCCAGATCCAGCCGCGCCAGGTTATACAAGTAGAGCGCCTCCGTCTGGTTGTCGCGCGCGCGCTCCAGGCGCGTCTGCGCGTCGGTGACTTCCACGCCGATGGCCACTCCGGCGTCATACCGCCGCCGCGCCTGCGTCAGCTCGTCTTCCGACAGCGAGAGGCCATCCCTGGCCACTTTCACTTCGTCGTCGGCCGACTGCAATTCATCCAGCGCCAGCCGCACGTCGAGCTCGATCTGCTCCCGCAAGTCGTTGGTCCGCACTTTCTCCGCGCGGTATTGCGACGCCGATTCCTCGCGCCGCGCATCCCGCCGTCCGCCGTCGAACAGCGGCACCCGAACCTGAATGCCCACCGTTCGCGTGGGGAGCGAATGGTCCAACGCGGTCCCGTTCGATCCGTAATCGCCGAACGCCGCCACCGTCGGCAGCCGCTCGAGTCTGGTCGCGCTGGCCGAGAGCCGCGCAGTGGTTTCCCGCTCCTGCTGCGCCTTCAGCTCGGGCCTCTGCGCGAGCGCCTGCGCCCGCGCCTGCTCCAGCGTGACGGCGTCCACCGGCGTGTATTGCATCCGGTCGGTCAGTTCTATTTCCGTATCCAGGCGCAGCCCGATGGCGCGCAGAAGCTGCAGGTGCGCGGTGCGATCCGCGTTCCTGGCCACCAGCAGCCGCTGCCCGTCGTTGGCCAGTTGCACTTTCGCCCGCGTGATCTCGATCCCCGTGCCGGTTCCCGCGGCCTTCTGGTTTTCCGCCTGCTTCAGCACCGCTTCGGAAAGGGTTACGTTGGCCTGCGCCGTATCGACGTCGGTATCGGCCTTCACCGCCGCCAGGTAAGCGCGCGCCACTTGCCCGGCCACCTGCTCGCCGGCGGTGTCCACATCCGATTTTGCCGCCGAGATTCCCACCTTGGATGCCTGGAACATGCGCAACGCGCTGAAGTCTAAAATGTTCTGCGTCCCCGTCACCCGCGCATCCACCGTGGTGAACGGCCCCACAAACGTGGGGAATTCGAAACCCGGAATGGGCACACTGATCTTACTGAGTCCCAACGCCGACAGGTTCTCGGTGCGGCTCTGATCGCTGAACGCGGCTTCCACGTCCGGCAGCAGCGCCGCCCGCGATTCCGCCGATTTCGATTGCGCCTGCTTGAGCGCTTCTCCGGTGAGCTGGATCCGCGTGTTGCCTTCCGGCGAGATCGCCATCTCCACCGCCCGCTTCATGCTCAAAGCCAGCGGCCCTTGCGCCAGTCCGAGCGGCGCGGCCCACAAGATCAGCCAGGCCATTTTCATTGTTTAATCCTCCGTCTTCGCTGGCGCGCCGCCGGCGCGCGCAGCCCGCCGCTCAGGAACGCCACCAGCTCCCGCAGCACGTGTTGCGAGCCTTTGGGCAGCGACGCCCCAGTCATAATCTTGATGTCCGGCACCTTGCCCATCAGGATGTGCGCCATCGCACCCACCATGAATTGCGACCGCAGGGCCATTTCGCCCGGCGTCAAGTGCGGCAGAGTCCGCACCAATGCCGCCAAGAAGCGTGTCGCCACCGTCTGGAAGTGCCGTTCCACAATCACCGGCATGAGGCCCTCTCCATACATGCGCCCCATCAGCCGGGCGAACTCGGGATTCTTTCCCACTCTCATCATGGGCGGCCCCAGAAAAGCTTCCAGCAGCTTTTCGAGCGGCACGGCCTTGCCTTTCGCCTTGGCTTCCAGC
This sequence comes from Bryobacteraceae bacterium, assembly GCA_049511275.1. Classification (GTDB taxonomy): domain Bacteria; phylum Acidobacteriota; class Terriglobia; order Bryobacterales; family Bryobacteraceae; genus PALSA-129. The sequence continues at coordinate 19,569 of JBEKYE010000074.1, read as the reverse complement.
GCATCGAGCAATGCCAGGCGTTCCGCGTTGACCGGACCGCCTTTGCGCATGATGAGCTGGTCCAACAGTTCTTCCTTGGTTCCGAAATGGTAGTGAATGGCCGCCAGGTTCACGCCCGCTTCGGCGATGATGTGCCGCAGCGAGGTGGCCCCGTAGCCCTGTTCGCCGAACAGCCGCTCGGCCGCGTCCAGGATCTTTTGCCGCGTATCAATCATTCGATTGATTCAATCGTATGATTGAATCGCTCCGGTTGTCAAGCGGGGAAAAGACCCGCCTGCGAACCGGTTGTGAGGCCGCGCTGTTCCTGGTAGGATGAGCCTCTGCGCCTGGGTATTCATCTGTACACTTTCGGCTCGCTCGAAAAGGCCGCGCTGCGGGCCGTCGCAATCGGGGCGAATACACTCCAGATCTTCTCGGCCAGCCCGCGCACGTGGCGCGCCCGCGCTCCCGACCCGGCTCAAGTGAAGGCCCTCCGCGAGATCCGCCGGCGGCATGACATCCACCCGCTGGCGATCCACGTCAACTACCTGGTCAACCTGGCCTCGCGAGACCCGGCGATTCGCGCCAAATCCATTGCGACTTTCCGCGGGGAACTGGAGCGCGCGGCTGTTCTTGGCGCGGAGTTCCTGGTGGTTCACCCGGGCAGCCACAAGGGCGGGACCTTGGAAGAAGGAATCCGGGCCTGTGCCGAAGGCCTGCGCGACGCGGCCGCGGGCTCGGCAGGGAGCGGCGTGACCGTTCTGCTGGAGAACACCGCCGGCAGCGGCTCCGCGGTGGGCAGCCGCTTTGAGGAACTGAGCGCCATCCGCGATCTGGCGGGTGGCTGGAGCGATCTCCCGATCGGTTACTGCCTGGACACCTGCCATTTGTTGGCAGCGGGTTTCGACATCACCACCGCGGCCGGCCTGCGCGCCACTCTGGCGCGGGCGGAGCGCGTGTTGCAGCTGGCGCATGTCCATGTTTTTCACGCCAACGACTCGAAGGCGCCGCTGGGCTCGCGCGTGGACCGCCACGCCAAGATCGGCGAGGGGCACATCGGCCGGGAGCCATTTCGCCGCCTGCTGGCGAACCCGAGACTGCGCGGCAAGGTTTTCATTTCCGAAACCCCCGTGGAGATCGAAGGCGACGACCGCCGCAATCTGGAAACCCTGAAATCTCTCGCGCCATAACGCAGTGCGGGAAAAAATGACTTCCTGCCGCCCCCTTCCGCCGGTCATTCGGATGGCTACGCGATTTGAGGGTCGTCGGGAAAGGTCGGGCGGCCCGTGATGGAGCGGAAGGCGTCGGGATCGAAGCGGCCGGCGGGTGGAAGCGGGGGCGTCCGGGATGCGGGAGTTGCGGTGGCGTCGGGAAGCGCGACCAGGGGGTCGCGCGCGGACCGGGGCGTCCGCCCCACACGGTTGGGAAGCGGGTTCGTTTCGAGAACGGGATCTGGTTGAGGTGATTCGGGTTGACTGGGGGAAATGGCTTCGTTCGGGATTTCTTCCGGTTCTTCCTTGGCGAACTCGGGGCGCAGGGCGCGGAGGCGGTCGAATTCCTGGGTGGCACGGCGATATTGGCGCTCGGCCTGGGCCTGATAGCGCAGGAACAGAGCCCAGGTGTGGGGCTTCTGGGTGGCGCGGTGGAAGCCTTCGCCGAGGGCGAAATTGCGATTCTGGACGGGGGTGATTTCGATGTCGCCATCGCCGGCCAGTTCGGGAGACATGAGGTGGATGGGTTCGCCTTCGGGGTCGAGGGCCTTGTCGAGGCAGGTGGTGAAGAGGCCGGCCTCGAGGCGAGAGGCGCGGATCATCGACAGTTGGCAGGCGGCGATGCGCTCGACGGCGAAAAGCTCCTGGGAATTGACGGGGTGGTAGAGGTCCAGGGCGTCCTGCTGGAGCTGGTTGAGTTCGTTGAGGTCTTCGAGGCGGACGACGGTGAAGGCGTCGCCGGCGAAGCCGTGTTTGCGAGCGTTGAGAGCAGATTTCATCTTGCCGGCGGCGGAACGGGGGCCGGTGGATTTCTGAGCGTTGATGCGGTTGGCGGCGTTTTGTTTGTCGGTGGCCATGCGGGGCTGCCTTTCCACTCAGACGTAACACGGCGGCTGGTGGGAATTGGCTGGTGGGAGCGGGAAGTGGTTTGGAATCAGCGAAAGAAAGTTGAAAATTGTTGTGAACGGAATCTGCGCGGGCAGGGCGGGAATGGCGGCGCGAAGGGGCAGCGGCGTTGAAATTCGGGCTTTCGCGGTCCCGCTTCTCCCGGTAGTGGGCCAGTTTCCGGGAAGGGCAGGTCGCGAGCCAGTTGACGTGGGGGGCTTACCAGGAGTAATCCAGCGCCACGCTTCCTCCAAGAAACAGATGGACAGCGGGCGAGAGCCGCCTGAAAGGCGGGCTGGCCGCCTCACAATGACCAGCCATTTCAAGGACAGTACACTAATTCTTGGACGGTACCAGTTTCTCCACGGTGATGGTATCGCCGTCGATCTTGCCGGTAATGGTTACCTTCTTGCCGGCGGATTCCTTGACTTTATCCTGGTTGGCAACATTGTAGATCGTGCCGTCTTCGGTGACCAGGACCGCTGCGTCGCCACGCGCGAGGCAACGCTTGGCGCAGGCCTCGTTACCCCACATTTCTTTCTTAGCGGAACAGGTTTTGTCGATGATGTAGCCCGTCCAGTCCGCAGCCATTCCCACGGCCGCGCACATTGCAAACACAGCAAGCAGTTTCTTCATATATCCTCCCTAAGAGTTTTGACTTAGGTAGCTTGACTATACCTCCGTGCGCCTACCACGCGCAACCACGGAATCGTGTTCGAGTCTTAAGAACTTCAAGCTTCGCCCCGGAAAGCGCTCACTTACGTTCGCGGCTCTGAATGGCGCATAGTCGCGCACCCGGGAGAAGTCTGGCTTGCTACCATGGAAATTCAGCCCCCAAAAGCACAGCACTATGCCCGAAAAGCCCTACGACCATAACCGGATCGAACTCAAGTGGCACGACCGCTGGCGGAACGCCGATTTCTACAAGGCCGAGCGAAAATCTTCGAAACCGAAATTTTACGTACTGGAAATGCTGCCTTACCCGAGCGGCACGCTGCACATCGGGCACATCCGCAACTATTCGATCGGCGACGCGCTGGCGCGCTACAAGTGGATGCGCGGCTTCAACGTGCTTCACCCCATGGGTTGGGACGCCTTCGGTCTCCCCGCCGAAAATGCCGCCATCGCCAACCAAACCCCGCCCCGCGAGTGGACCCGGCAGAACATCGCGGCCATGAAGAAAACCCACCGGCGCTTCGGCTTCAGCTACGATTGGGACCGCGAGATTTCCACCTGCGAGCCGGAATACTACCGCTGGAACCAGTGGTTCTTCCTCAAGATGCTGGAACGCGGCCTGGCATACCGCAAGAAGGCCCTGGTCAACTGGTGTCCCGAATGCGCCACCGTGCTGGCCAACGAACAGGTGGTGGAAGGCTGCTGCTGGCGCCACGAAACTACCCGCGTGGAGCAACGCGCCCTGGAACAGTGGTTCCTCAAGATCACCGATTACGCCGACCAGTTGCTCGACGACATGGTCTCGCTCGAAGAGGGTTGGCCCGAGCGCGTGCTGACCATGCAGCGCAACTGGATCGGCCGCTCCGAAGGCGCCGAGATCGATTTCCACCTGGCCCCGTCCGGCGAGCGAATCCGCGTGTTTACCACGCGCGTCGACACCATCTATGGCGCCACCTGCGTGATGCTTGCGCCGGAGCATCCTCTCAACGAAACGCTGCTCGACGATGCCGCCAAGGTCCGCGCCAGGGCCATGGTGGACGCGCGCGCCAACCGCGACCCCGGGGATATCGACAAGGAGGGTTTCTTCACCGGCCACTTTGCCATTAATCCATACAGCGGCGAACAGATTCCCATCTGGGTGGCCAACTTCGTTCTCATGGGATACGGAACCGGCGCGATCATGGCGGTCCCCGCCCACGACGAGCGCGATTTCGAATTCTGCCGCAAATACTCCATCGCGGTCCGCCCGGTCATCCGTCCGGCCAATGGCACGCTCGGCGTGGAGCCCGGCTTGAAAGAGGCGTTCCTCGATTACGGCATCGTCGAAAACAGCGGGCCATGGTCCGGCCTGGAGAGCGCCGACGCCCGCCGGCGCATGGCCGCTTACGCCGCCGAGCGGGGTTTCGGCAAGGCCGCCATCACCTTCCGCATCAAGGATTGGGGCATCTCCCGCCAGCGCTACTGGGGGACGCCCATCCCGGTGATCCACTGCCCGGCGTGCGGGGTGGTGCCCGTGCCCGAAGATCAGCTTCCGGTGGTCTTACCCGATCGCGCCTCGCTCACCGGCACCGGCCGCTCGCCCCTCGAAAACCTGCCCGATTTCGTCAACGTGGCCTGCCCGCGATGCGGCGCCGCGGCTCGCCGCGAAACCGATACCATGGACACCTTCATCGACAGCTCCTGGTATTTCTATCGCTACTGCGACCCCCACAACGACCAGATGCCCTTCGACCCGGCCAAGGTCGCCTATTGGTTCGAGATCGATCAGTACATCGGCGGCGTGGAGCACGCCATCCTGCATCTCATCTACTCGCGCTTCTTCACCAAAATGATGCGCGACATCGGCCTGATTCAAAACAGCGAGCCGGCGCGCCGGCTCTTCACCCAAGGCATGGTGATCGCCGAAGGCGCCAAGATGTCGAAGTCCAAGGGCAACGTGGTGGGCGCCGACATGCTCGCCGATCAGCTCGGCGCCGATACCGCGCGCATGTTCGTCCTCTTCGCCGCGCCGCCCGAAAAGGAAGTGGATTGGCGCAGGGAGGGCGCCGAGGGCGTCTACCGCTTCCTCGGCCGCGTCTACCGCTTCACCACCCGCAACGCCGGACTGGGCGGCGCGCAGGGCGCCGCCGACCGCAAGGTGCTGCGCAAGCTTCACCAGACCATTCGCAAGATCACCGAGGACTTCGAAACCCGCTGGCACTTCAACACATGCATCGCCTCGATCATGGAGCTGGTCAACTTGCTGTATGCCGAAGAGGCCGGCATCTCCGCGGCCGCGATGCCTCAAATCCTGGAGAGAATGGCCCTTCTGAGTGGTGGTGCAAGTCAACGGCAAGCTGCGCAGCCGCATCAGCGTGCCATTTGGCATGATCGAGGACGAACTAATCGCGCGCGCCATGGCCGACGAAAAAATCAAGCTGGGCATCGAAGGCAAGCAGATTGTCAAGACCGTGGTGGTGCCCGACAAGCTGGTCAACATCGTCGTGAAATGACGAGCTCGGGGTTGACGCGCTCTTGCCACACCGGGCCGTTGCCCTGCCGGCTTTTCGGGAGTGACAAGCACTCGGTTCTTCGAGCGAACAGCGGGTCCAGGGGGACCCGCGCAGACCAGTGGGCCTGCCCCACTAACTGCTAATTCTGGATCGGTATCGAAATCCCCGTCTGGCTGCTGAGGCCGCCAATACTCGCGACGATCGGCTGGTTGCCATTGGGAAGCGCCGGAACGATCACGTTGAACTGGTACTCTCCGGGAGCCACCAGTCCCGCATAGCTAACCGTGGCGAGGACGCCTCCGATGCGGATCTGGAGCTGGGTAGGATCCGTGAGAGGCGGCGCGCCCGAGACGAGCTGGCCGGCCGGAGCGGCGGGATTGGTAGGGCCGAAGCCCGTGCCGTAGATCTCCAGGGTTTCGCCAGGAGTGGCGGACCGCGTAGTTACGCCCGCGCCATAGAAGCCTGGCGGCACCGCGATGGTGCCGTCGAGGTGGACGGCCGCGGCGTACACAGGCGCGCCCGCCGGATTGCCCGCCGCGTACAATGGGAAAAACGCGGGCGAGTAGGTCTGCAACGTGGCCGAACCACTGGCCGTGGCGTTTGCATTCTTGACCGCGACGGACACCGTCCCGACGGCCGAATCGGTGGGCGCCTGCACGTTGAGTTGCGTCGGGCTGATGTAGTAAACGGCCGCCGACTTGCCGTCGATGGTCACGCTCACGCCGTCGAGGGACATCGGCAGCCCATTGCCCAAGCCCACAAAGTCCGAAGCTTGCCAGATGCGCGTGTCGGGCGCCAGGCTGGTCCCGATGATCGAAACCCAGGAGCCGCTCTCGATGCCGGCGACGTAACTGGCGGCGTTCTCCACGTTGGTGATGCTGATCGGCAACGCCGGTCCGACGTTGAACGCGAAGGTATTCGACTGGGTGCCGGCCGGGATGGTGACCTGGATGCTATAGGTGCCCATTTTGCCGAATGTGGCGGTCATCTGGAACGAAGTGGCCGTCACCGATTGGATTTGGGATCCGCTAATGGTGGTGGAACCGGCGCCCGGGAGATTCATGGAGACCGTCAGCCCGCTCACGAAGCCCGAGCCGTTCACCGTAACGACCTGGTTTGAGCCCACCCCGGGTGTCGCCGGTGAAATGGAAGTGATCTCCACGGGCTGAGCCGCCACGATCAGTTGCACTGCCTGGCTCTTCACACCGCCCACCGTCACCACCATCGGATAGGTCCCCGCGGCCAGTCCGGACGGCACGGTAAACACAACCTCGTCGGTCCCGGGAGGGAGTTGCACCGGAGCATCGTAAGGCACCAGGCCCGCCACCTGCACCGCGGCCGTCCCGGTTCCCACGGTCAACGTCACCGCCGCCACGGCCGCCGCCACCGGCTCGGGTCCCCGGGTTCCCGCCGTGCCCAGCGGGCTGGTCACTCCGAATCCAGTGCCGTATAGCGCGATCATGTCTCCCTGTTGCACCGGCGAGGAAACCTTCGCCAGGAACACCCCCTGGTCGTCGTAATAGTATCCGGTCCCGGCGCCGGTCCCATTTGCGCTGTAAAGCCCCGGCGCGGTCGCCGCCACTGACACGCTCACAATGGCCGAAGACAGGGTTGACCCGTTGTTGGTCGACGTCACCTGGAGGGTGGCACTGCTTCCGCTCACATTGAACGGCACCTGGAACTCGAGCTCGCTCGACACCGCGTTCAAGACCGGCGCCAATTGCCCGTTCACCAAGACCGAAACCCCGTTGCAGGTAGTCGGCACGGGTGGGGCTATTGCGCAATCGAGGAATCTGCTACTACCGAGGTTCGAGCCGTTGATGAACGCCAGCATGCCGGGCGCGATGGGCCCGGCGGCTTGCGTCGCCGCGTTCCACACCCCAGAACTCGTGAAGGCCGGGGTCTGCCCCTGTGCCGCCAGAACGCACCCAAACAGCAGAACCGTAAGACTGGTTAGAGTATTTCGCACGCTTCGCTCCATTCGGACTATATTTTATGGTAATTCGTTTTCTTCGCGGCGCGAAACTTAGCTCCGCTTCAGCTCGACGACTGCTTCCACATGATAGGTCTGCGGAAACAGGTCGATCATCGTCATTCGCTCCACGGCATATCCCGCGGCCACCATTCCGGCCAAGTCCCGCGCCAGCGTCGCCGGGTCGCACGCCACCATCGCCACCTGCTTCGCGCCGAGTTCGCCCAAACGGCGCACCACGGCCTTATCCAGGCCCGCGCGCGGCGGGTCCAGCAGCACAAAATCGGCGGACCGTTCCGTCTCCTGCAAGAACTCTTCCACAGTGCTTTGCACCACATGTAGATTATCCAGCCCGGCGCGTTCCGCATTGTATTGCAGGTCCCGCGCCGCGCCGGAACCCGACTCCACCGCCGTCACCCGTTGAAATTTCCGCGCCAGGGCCGGGGCGAAAAGTCCCACCCCCGCATACAAATCGAACGCCGTTTCGCCAACGGCCGCTTCCATCGCAGCTTCCACCAGCCGGTCCGCCAGGAAGCGATTGACCTGGAAAAACGAGTTGCGGCTTACGCGAAACCGGCCTTGGTAATCCAGCGCGCCCTCCACCAACCCGGCAATCCGCTCTCCGCACCAGTCGAAAAACCGCCTGGCTACGGGACGGTCGGTCTCCAGCACATTCAGTTGCACCTGCCGCTCATCGGTGAACAGCTCGAGCGTCCGCACCATCCGCGGCCATCGCGGGTCCCGCAGCATCCCATTCAGGGTTTCCATCGTTTGGTTGATTTTGGGCGACGCGATGGGGCACGCCGCCACCTGGCACAGCCGGTGCGAGCGCGCCTGCCGGTAGCCCAGTTTCCCGCCGTCCACGTGCAACTGCACGCGGTTCCGATATCCCCACGGAGAGCCTGCAATGGTTGCGATCCGAGCCGGCGGCTCCATCTTCCCGACGCGCCGCAACTCCTCCGCCAGGATGGCCACCTTGGCCGCCACCTGCCGCCCATAGTCCGCGTGCTGGTAGTGGCACCCGCCGCAGCGCCCGAATACCGGGCAGCGCGCTTCCACCCGCCCGACGGCGCGCTCCAGCACCTCCAGGGTGCGCGCCCGCACCAAGCCCGGCTTCTCCCGCTCCACCTCCGCGCGGATCCGCTCGCCCGGCAACACGTAGGGCGCCAGCACCACCCGCCCATCCAGGCGCGCCAGGCCATCGCCGCCGTACACCAGCTTTTCCACGGTCACTTCAAAATTGCTTACGATAGGATTTACCCCCGTTCCCCTTACCATGAAAACACGAGTCTTCTCCGGCATGCAGCCGTCCGGCAATCTCCACATCGGGAATTACCTCGGCGCGCTCAAAAACTGGGTCCGCATCCAGCACGATTACGAATGCATCTTCTGCATCGTCGACCTGCACGCCGTCACCATTTTCCAAGAACCGGCGCAGCTTCGCGCCAAGATTGGGGAGGTCGCCGCCATCTATCTGGCCGCCGGTATCGACCCCCAGGCCTGCTCCATCATGGTGCAGTCCGCCATCCCAGCCCACACCGCGCTCGCCTGGATGCTGACCTGTGTCACCGCGGTCGGCTGGCTGGAGCGCATGACGCAATACAAGGTTAAGTCCGCCAAACAGGAATCCGTCAGCGACGGCATACTCCAATACCCGGTCCTGATGGCCGCCGACATCCTGCTGTACCAGGCCGGAATTGTTCCGGTCGGCGAAGACCAGGCCCAGCACCTCGAGCTCACGCGCGACATCGCCCAGCGCTTCAACTCGCTATACGGCGACACCTTCGTGGTCCCCGGCACCAGCCTTCCCGCCGTCGGCGCTCGTGTCATGGGCCTGGACGACCCCAGCCAGAAAATGAGCAAGTCCGAGAGCGGCGCCAATCACGCCGTCGCGCTGCTCGATCCCCCCGACAAAATCCGCAAGACCATCATGCGGGCCACCACCGATTCCAACCCCGCCGTCGATTTCGAGACCGCCGGCGCCGGCGTTCTCAACCTCATCGCCATCTACCAGGCTTTTTCCGGCGCATCCGACGACGAGATCCAATCGCAATTCACCGGCCTGCGCTACGGCGAGTTGAAAAAGCAGGTGGCCGACATGGTCATCGCGCACCTGGAGCCCTTCCAGCAGCGCTACCAGCAGATCGTCTCCGACCCATCCTATCTGGCCGGCATCCTGCGCGATGGAGCCGAACGCGTCGCCCCCATCGCCAACTCGACCGTCGAGATGGTCAAACAGCGCATGGGCCTTTACACTTGATTGCCGGCTGAGTACACCGTTTCATAAATGCAGTCCCGTATTCCACGAAGAACGCTCCCTTACGGTCGCGGCTCGGATCGGAGCCGCGCGCGTTAGCAAGCGGTTTTGGATACGTGAGCGAACTTCTGAAACCACTCACTACGTCAGCCTGCGCCGCCATTCAGAACAGCCGTAGCAACTGCTCCACGCCGGCCGCATCGGCGCGCAAATCCACCCGCACCGTTCGCTCCTCACGGCTCACCTGGATGGCCCGCAACTGCGCCGCAATCCCCGGCTGCCGCGCTTCCGCCGCGGCCGCTATCGAGGCCATCGCGCGCAACTCCTCTTCCAACCGCCGCGCCGCCTCCGCCGTGCCGCATACGCCGGTGGCTTCCGCCTCGATGCCATCCGTGACGCGCACGGCGAGCGTTGCGTATTCAGTGGCGTGCAGCAGCCGGTTCAGATTTTCCGCGTTGCCGCTCACCGGCAGCGTGGCGTTCCCCATCGCCACGATCCAGATCTCGCGGCCGGACGCCAGTTTTTCCGCCAGAGCCACCAGCGCCGCACCGGTCACGCCACGCCGGTGCCGGGCCGTGGCCGCGCGTACCGCATCCGGCGACCCGGCGGCCGCCAGATCGGGCGCCAGTAGCGTGGCTCCCGGCGGCGCCTGGCCGAACGGGCCGCGGCCGATCGCCAGGTAGTCCCTGCCGTTGGAAGCGAGCAACAGGTATGTCGCCGGGCGGAGCGGTTCCAGCAGCGCCGCAGCCGCAGCCGGCAGTTTCGGATACACCGGCGAAGCGCGCAGCCGCTGGCAGTCCACACCGCCGAGAATCACGGTATCGGGCGGCAGGCAGGATGCCATCGCGCGATCGATGGCCGGCGGCGGCGCGCCATGACAGCCGGTAGCGAAGGCAGCCAGCGCGAGAACAGCCGCGAGTTGGGCGTAGCGGATCACGCGAGGGTTCATCCCGGGCGAAGGCTCCTGGTCAATTCTTCCCCGGATGCGGCGGCGGCGCCGTGGAAGCGGGAGCCGGCTTGCCATCCACCGTGTTGGCTTCCATCAGCTCGATGCGCGTCCCATCGGGGTCGTACAAGTTGATCTGCCGTTTCCGGTTGACCCCGGTCTGGATGGCGATCTCCCGGTCGTAGCCGGATTTCGCCGCCCGCTGCTTCAACTCTACGAGAGCCTGATCGGCGTTGACGATTGTCAGGGAAGCGTGATGCGCAGTGCCCCGGCGATCGGGCGCGGGAAGCCGGCTATACAGCATGAACTCGAGATAGTCCTCGCCGTCCGGCACTCTCATGTTGACCCAGTTCAGCTCACTCGGAGAACGGCTGCCGCGCCAGAATTCCCGGAAGCCCAGGATGTCGCCGTAAAACTTCATGGACCGATCCAGGTCGCCCACCAGCACCCCGACGTGCATGATGTGATCCGAGATGCGCGAGAGCGGCACAAACTTGCCGGCTTCGCGCGCCGTCCAACTATCCGGTTGGTATTCGACCAACTCGACGATGTGCCCGTCCGGATCCTGGATATTGAAATTCTTATTGCCCGTCTGCCCCTTGCTCACGCTCCCCTTGTCCGACATCACGGCGACGCCCCTGGACTTCAAATACGCGTACATCTGGCCGGCATTGTCGGTGTAGAAGGAAATGTGGTTGAGTTGTCCTTCTCCGCGGTCGGCTTCGTTGAAGATTTCAAAATACTGATAATCGTTCACCTTCACGAAGGCGATCCGCACGCCGGACGCGGTCTTGTCGGGCAGGGTGAACGGTTCGCCGAATCCCAGGAAGTCCTCGTAAAACCGGCGCGCCTTGTCCAGGTCCTTCACGTACACGGCCATGTGCGCCACGCCCAATACCTTGGGCCGTTTCACCGCTTCCTGCGCCAGAAGCGGCGCCACCATCAGGATACCCGCCAGCAGTTTCTTGGACTTCATTTTGGTTCGCTCACCGCTCCCGCCGGCGTTGTCCTACAGGGTCTTGCTTTCGATGGTTTTCAACTGCGTATCCGGCACATCGCTGCACATGTGGACCGCAAAATCGGATACCTTGTGGAGCGCGAACACCGGCGCTCCGTCAGCGTGCGGCACTTTGATGCGGAAGAAGTCGGCGTCCTGGACGTCGTCCAATACGAAAGCCGGCCGCAGGTCTTCTTTATCGGTTCGGATTTCAATGTTGTCGAACTGAATGCCCTTAACGTGCCGCACGTAAAACCCGTGTGACGGCATGCTGTGCTGGTTGGCGGGGGCGCCCTGAGCACCTCTTCCCTGACCGGGCGCGGCTACAGCTTGGCCGGGCGCGGCTCCGCCTCTGGCGGCAGGTGTTCCAGGCGTTGCGGCGCCTCTTCCCGCCCCTCCGCGGCCTTGCCCCTCGGGAAGCCAGCGTCCATCCGGAGTGCGGTTGTTGGGCCGGGGGTTGCCGAGAAACATGCCGGGTTCGGGATACATATCCTCGTATTCCGGCGGTTGAAAGGCGGCATCTTCCCGGGTTCCGCCGCCCTGGTGCAGAATCTGAATGTTGCTGATCTTTACGTCTTCCACCAGGTGGCCCGGAATCCCGCTGATAATCGAGCCCAGCCGGGAGACCGAATTCGAACACACCAGGTTGCTGATCATCACCCGTTTCAGGGTTCCCACCGGCGTGTTGTCGGGACCGCGCATGCGGTCGCCCAGCCGCATGAAGATGGGAGCGCTGATGATGTCGCGCATGGAAATATTGGTGATGGTCACGTCTTCGAGAATGGCCCCGTCCACCGACTCCAGCGCCAGTCCCTGGCAGCCTTCGAAGACGCAATTGGAGATGGTGATGTTGCGGAACCCGCCGTTCGATTCCGTGCCGAACTTAATGCGCCCGGTGTGCGGGATGCGCTGCTCCGGCCCGAACCTCTTGTAGGCGCCATCCAGCATGCTGCCTTCTTCCCAGCATCCGCTGACATAGCAGTTGGTGATGGTGACGTACTCGGTCTGCTTGGCGCGGCCGAGCGCGTAATCGGCCTTCAAACAAATGCCGTCGTCCCAGGGCGAGTTCACGTAGCAATTCGAAATGCGGACGTTGCGGCAGGCATCCACGTCCATGCCGTCGCGGTTGGTATCGATCTTCAGGTTATCAATCGTCAGATTGTCCACCCCCGTCGCCAGAATGCCGAAGTGGCCGCCGTGGAGAATCGAAAAATCGCGCAGCAGGACGTTGTGACAGTTCTTCAGGCCGATGGATTTGTTGCCCACGCCCGGAACGTGGGCATCCGGGCCGTTTGGGCCGGCGCCGCGGCTCAAACCCCTGCCCCAGATACGGCCGGTTCCTACGATGGCAATGTTCTCGATCTCTTCGCCCCACATCAGGCTGTTGCGGAAATGGCTGTGGCCGAAATCCTGGTACATGTCCCACGGATTGGGCTCGGGGAGGTCGAATCCGGGGGCGCCTTCGGCCGGCGGATCGGCCGCAATAATGGTCGCGCCCGAGTCCAGGTGCAGCGCAACGTTGCTCTTCAGACGGATGGAATAGGAAAGATAATTGCCCGCGGGAAAGAACACCGTCCCGCCGCCGGCGGCCGCGGCTGCATCGATGGTTTTGTTGATGGCGGCGGTGTCGAGCGTCTTTCCGTCGCCGGTTGCGCCGAACGTCCTGACGTCGAAGTTCAGGCCCGCGGGGGAATTTGCGGCGGGGTGCGCCGGGCCCTGGTCCGCCTTAACGGTCAGGGCGGCGCCGGTAACGCCCGCGCCGGCAAGCCGCAAAAAGTCTCTGCGTGGATTGGTTTCAGTCGACATAAGCTTCCCTCTTGAGAAAGATGACCACAACGGTTCCAGAAATAACGTATCACGCGTCGCCGCCAACCGGCGTAAGACGGCGATCCTGACCGCAGTTTCGCAGCGCCGGGTTTGGTGCGGAGCACCGGCGCTACCGTGTATCCTTGTGGCTTGGCGAAGCTCCAAGGAATCTTCGTTCCACTACTGGTTCCACTCGATGAGCGGGGCCAGATCCATGAGCCGGAACTGCGCCGTTTCGTTTCCTGGCTGATTGAGCGCGGCGTTCAGGGGCTTTACCCGAATGGTTCCACGGGAGAGTTTACCCGCTTCACGCCGGAGGAGCGGCGGCGGATCGTGGAAGTGGTGGCGGATGAAGCGGGCGGGCGCGTTCCCATCCTCGCCGGCGCCGCCGAAGCCAACGTCAGGGAGACGATTTCCGCTTGCGAGGCATATGCCGGACTGGGCGTGCGGGCGGTTGCCATCGTGGCGCCGTACTATTACAAGCTGACTCCCGAATCGGTGTACGCCTACTTCGCCGAGATCGCTCGGCACTCGCCTATCGACCTGACGCTTTACAACATTCCGATGTTTGCCAGCCCCATCGACGTGCCCATTATCCGCCGGCTGGCGGCCGAATTCCCGCGCGTCATCGGCATCAAGGATTCCTCCGGCGACCTGGCCTTCATGATGCGGATGATGGCGGCGGTGCGGCCGTTGCGTCCCGATTTTTCGTTTCTCACCGGGTGGGACGCCGTGCTGGTCCCGATGCTGATGATCGGCTGCGACGGGGGCACCCACGCCTCCAGCAATGCGGTGCCGGAAGTGACCCGCCGTATGTACGACCTCACGCTCGCCGGCAATTTCAGCGAGGCGATGAAATGGCAGTACCGGGTCCTCGAGCTGTTCGACGCCATGCTCTACCCGTTCGAGTTCCCGGACGGATTCCGCGCCGCGGCCGAGCTGCGCGGCTTTCGTTTCGGCAGCGGACGGCAGCCCCAAACCAGCGCCCAGCGCTCCGACCGCACCGCCCTCACGTCCGTTCTGCACTGCATTCTGGCCGATTTCGAGCTGGTGGACCGCCCCGCGTCCGGGTGCGCGCCGCGCATCCAGGAGATTGGCGCCGACAAGGTGGAACAGGTGGTGTTCGAAGTGATGCGCGAGCTTGAAAAGCGGGGTGTCCTCTGAACGACGCCCTCGCCTTCATCGAGATCGGCGGCTGGTCGCCCGCCATGGTGGTGCTTGACGCCATGGAAAAATGCGCCGGCGTGCGGGTGCTGGAAACCGAACTCAACGACAGTCCGGGCGTCTGCATGAAGCTGTACGGGCGGCTCGGGGACATCGAATCCGCCGCGCGCGCCGCCGAAGAAACGGCCAGCGCCATGCAGACGCCGGCCGTGGTGCACGTCATCCCCGGTCCATCGGAGTTTTCGCCCGCCGCCTACCAGGCAGGGCCGGACTTCAGTCCCCTCATCGAGCAGTCAAGCGTCCAGATACCGGAGTACGATATGAGCGATCAATCCAGTTTTGCCGTGGGTCTCATCGAAACCCAGGGTTTCACCGCGGTCTTCGAGGCCATCGACACCGCGTTGAAAACCGCCGCGGTCGAGGTGCTGGCGCGCGAGAAGCTGGGCGGCGGATACATCACGGTGTTGATCAAAGGCGATGTGGCGGCGGTGACGGCGGCGGTGGACGCGGGTAAGGCCAAGGTGGAAGGGCTCGGCCGCCTGATCGCGGCCCACGTCATCCCCAGCCCCAGCAAGGGCGTTTTATCGCTATTGCCGAAATAGGGTGCGGTTCACGTCTTAAGACTCGCGGAGGGGTCTACCAGAAGCCAGGCGGCCGCTCCCGCAAGGCACAAGACAGTCGCCGTCAGGAACGACGACGGCCATCCGAAATGCGCGGCGATCAGCGGCGTGAGTGAAGCCGTTACCACGGCGCCAAACTGCCCGCCCATGTTCATGACGCCGGAGACCGACCCGGCCGAACTGCCCGCCAGATCGGCGGTCACCGACCAGAACGAGCTCTGCGACAGGTACAGCGCTCCGGCTCCGCCCGCCAGGATGAGGCTGGCGAGTTGCGCGTTCCGCGCCAGCATCGCGAGCGAGATGAAGCACCCGGAAAGGGCCATGGCCGCGGCCGCGAACAGGCATCGCCCCACGCGCCTTCCGCGGCGCCTGGTGAGGCGGTCGCTGATCCAGCCCCCGAACGGGGATGCCACAGCCATCGCTATAAAAGGAAGCATTCCATAGTAAGAGCTGGCCTTGAGATCCATTCCGCGCACACCGCTCAGGTAGATGAAGAACCACGTGAAGTAAATGTAGGCGGCGTATCCGTAGGCGAAATAGCTGCCGGCGATTGCCAGCACCTGGCGGTTGCCCAGGATGTTCCGCCACGGAGCCGCGCCCGCCGACGTCCTCTCCGGCAGGCCCGCCCGAATGTGCGCGGCTTCCGCCGGCTCAACCCAGGGATGGTCCTGCGGGCGGTCTCTAGCGATCCCGAGCCAAATCGCTCCCGCCGCCAGCCCCAGCAGCGCGCTCGCCCAGAAGGACCATCGCCATCCGTAGTGAACCAGCAAATAGGTGACCAGTGGAGGCGTGATGCCGGCGCCGGCGCCGACGCCCGCGAAAATCCACCCGTTCGCGAGGCCGCGTTCCTGCGTGGGAATCCAGGACGCCACCAGTCGATTGCATGCCGGATAAACCACCGCCTCACCCACCCCCAACAGAAACCGGACTCCCAACAGCGCCGCCAGCATTCCCGCGATGCCCGCCGGCACAAACGCCGTGAGGGAAGTGAACACCCCCCACCAGATGGTCCCCAGGGCGATGATCCTGCGAGGCCCGAAACGGTCCGCCAGGCGTCCGCCGGGCGCCTGGAAGAGGGCGTATCCCAATGCGAAGGCGCTGAATACCCAGCCCAGTTGCACGTGAGTCAGATGGAAATCGCGTTCGATCGAGCTGCCCGCGATCGAAATATTCACGCGGTCCAGATAAGCCACCGCGCTGATCGCGAACATCCATGCCACCAGCACCCAGCGAATTCTGCCTCGAAACAATGTTGTCACCATGGACGCGCGCCAGCGGATGACGCTTCAATCGCCGCGCAGACCGGCTGCAATCTGATCGACTGTGGCCCGTAATGCCGCCAGAATCGCCTTCCGGTGAGCGGCGTCCAGCACCCGGGCACCCAGGAGTGATGCCCCACGTTTCATGGCCAAGTTTCATAATATCGAAATCGGTCCGACAGTATCACGCAATATCAGTAATTTCGAAACGGCGCGGAAATGCCTGACCCGCAATGGGGCAGCCAAAAACTGCGCATTGGCGTTTGGTCCCAGGGCCGGCATAAGCCCGAATACACACGTGAACATTGCTCAC
Source organism: Bryobacteraceae bacterium (assembly GCA_049511275.1). Lineage (GTDB taxonomy): Bacteria > Acidobacteriota > Terriglobia > Bryobacterales > Bryobacteraceae > PALSA-129. The sequence continues at coordinate 2,993 of JBEKYE010000074.1, read as the reverse complement.
AGAGTGCTTGCCTTATATTCCGATCCGTCATACCATTGACCGTACAGAGGCAGGTAAACCTTAGGGGAGTTGAGGTTGAGGCGCTTGAGCGATCTGTTCCGGCCGGCTGCACACGTTCACAGGCTCCCAGACGAGCAGATACGAAAGCTGTACCCCAAATTCCGTTGGAGAATCCTCGAATCCACCTTCATCGGCTATGCCACCTTCTACCTTGTTCGCAATAACTTACCGGTAGTATCCAAGGAGATGGGGCAGGCTCTCCACTACTCCAAAGGCCAGATTGGCGACCTGCTCGCGCTCACCGCTATCGCGTACGGAATCGGCAAGTTCGTCATGGGCGCCTTGAGCGACCGCAGCAACCCACGTTATTTCATGCCGGCCGGTCTGGTGATGACGGCGTTGTGCAATTTCGCCTTCGGAGCCGCCAGCAGCTATCCCGTGCACCTTGCGCTTTGGACGCTGAACGGCCTGGCGCAGAGTATGGGATGGGCGCCTTGCGGCCGAAGCCTGGGGCACTGGTACAGCGTGCGCGAGCGGGGAACCGTCTTCGCCTTCTGGAACCTGGCCGTGAATGTTGGGGGCGGGCTTACCGGGATCATCGCCGCATATTGCACGGCCTGGTGGGGATGGAGGTCCGCCTTCTATGTTCCCGGGGTGCTGGCGGTGTTGTGCGCGGTCTACCTGGTAGCGAGGCTCCGCGATACGCCGCAATCCGTGGGCCTCCCGCCCATCGAGGAGTACCACAACGACTATTCGGCAGATCGCTCCCTTACGGTCGTGCGACAAGTCGCGGCTCGGAACGCACAAGGGACGCGCGACCGCGAGAAGGAACTGGGCACCCGCGATCTGCTGGTCAACTACGTCCTGAAGAACCGGTATATATGGCTATTCGCCGCCGCCAACTTCTTTGTCTACCTCACCCGCTACAGCATGCTGGACTGGGGCCCGACGTATCTGAAAGAGGTCAAGCACGCCAGCCTGGAACAGGGGGGATTCAGCACCGCCATCTACGAACTGGGCGGCGCGCTCAGTACCCTCCTGATGGGTTGGTTGTCCGACAAATCCGGCGGACGGCGCGGCATGATAAGCGTAATCTGTATGGTTCCCGTCTTCCTGGCATTCAGCGCCATCCTCTATACACCGGCCGGAATGCTGTGGCTGGACCTGACGCTGTTCGGGATCATCGGGTTCTTCGTTTATCCCCCGGTGATGCTTCTGCCGGTGATGGGCCTCGACTTCAGTTCCAAGAAGGCGGTAGGCACCACGGCGGGGTTCATCGGCCTTTTCGGTTACCTGGGCCGCACGGCCCAAGGCAAGGGCATTGGCACCGTGGCCGAACGTTACGGATGGAACGCCGCGTTTTACGGCATCCTGATTTCCACTTTTCTGGGCATCCTGCTGCTCTCCCTGACGTGGAAATTGAGACCCGGGGCCGCCGGCGGCCGGGAGCAACTGGTGGCCGCGGCGCCTACCAGAGGAGGGGGCGCATGAGAACCGCAGAGCGAACGCCCGGCGATTTCGCGATGCTCGGGCGCGCAGCCTGGCAACTGTCACACAACAGTAATTCGGATGTAAACGTCTGTCAATATCTGCTTGAGAAAATCTGTTGGAGGTTAGACTCGTGAACAAACTTCTAAAGACAACGCTATTCCTCGGCTGTTTTCTGATAGGCACTGTGCTTTTCGCTCAGTTCGAAAACGCCGAGGTTCTGGGCACGGTACACGACCCGTCGGGCGCGGCCGTGCCGAAGGCCACCGTCACACTGACCAACCAGGATACCGCCATCAAGGTGCAGACCAGCACCGACGACAATGGCAACTACGATTTCTTCAACGTTAAGGTCGGCCGCTACGCGATCCTCGTGGAGCATGCCGGCTTCTCAAAGTTCACCACCATGGACGTGGCCGTGAACGTGGGCGCCCGCCAGCGCGTGGATGTCAGCATGCAGGTCGGCGCCGTCACGGAATCGGTGGAAGTAAAGGGCGTGGCCGCCGCCCTGGACACGGATTCGAGCGAACACGGCCAGGTGATCAGCACCGGCGCGATTGCGGAGCTTCCGCTCAACGGCCGCAATTATGCGGACCTGGCGCTGTTAAGCACCAACGCCGTCAAGTCTCCGATCTCGGCCACCTTCTCGGCCACCGGCACGCCGCGGGAAGGGGCTTTCAACGTCAACGGAATGCGCAGCACGTATAACAATTTCCTGCTGGACGGCCTGGATAACAATGCCTATGGGACCAGCAACCAGGGCTATTCCGCGCAGTTGGTGCAGTTGAACCCGGACGCGATCGCCGAGTTCAAAGTCATCACCAGCAACTACAGCGCCGAGTACGGCCGGGTGGGTGGCGCGGTGGTGAACGCGGTGATGAAATCCGGGACCAACGAGTTTCACGGCTCGGCCTACTGGTACGTGCGCAACACGGCACTGAACGCCACCGGCTTCCTGTTCAGCCCGTCGGTGTTCGTGAAGCCCACGTTGCAGCGCAACCAGTTCGGCGCCACCATCGGCGGACCAATTGTCAAGAACAGGCTCTTTTTCTTCGGCGATTACGAAGGCTTCCGCCAATTGCAGCGCTATCTTAATTTCGACTCCATCGCGGATGCGTCCGATCGCCTGGGGATCCTACCCGTGCCCGTGGTCGACCCGCTGACCGGCGTAGTTTATCCCGCGAACACGAAGATCCCCGTCGCGACGTTGAATCCGTTCGCCAACACGGTCCTCACCGGGCTGCCGCCGACCAATAACTCCGGATGCTCTACGGTGGGGAGTAGCGCGCTTGCGACTTCATGCCGCTCCAACAATGACGAGGCGCTGCTGCTGATCCGCGATTACGGCGACAAGTTCGACGCCAAAGTCGACGGCCAGATCAACGATCACATGACGGCATTCCTCCGCTTCAGCCAGCGCAAGGACTTGCAGTATTACGCACCCGACCTGACCGGGCCGTCCGGCGGGGACGGCAACGGCTACATTCACGTGGTCGATCAGAACG
>JBEKYE010000073.1:0-14543 GCA_049511275.1 Bryobacteraceae bacterium | reverse complement strand
TTGATGGGCTTGCCGGTCTCGTCGCAGATGAGCTGCGCGTACTCGGCGTTGTCGCGCTGGATCAGCCCGGCGATTCGCAGCAGCAGGTCGGCGCGGTCGCAGTTGCCCATCTCGCGCATCGGGACCAGCGCCTGGCGCGCGGCGGCCACGGCTTTCTCCACCACTTCGACCTCGGCGCGTGGCACCTGGCCCACGGGAGTGCCGTCGTAAGGCAGCTTCACGACTTCGTGGGCCGCGGCATCGACCCATTCGCCGCCGATATAGTTCAGACTCGTCTCTTGCGCTTTCACGGTACTCATAGGGATGCAACCTCGCTAAGTTTTCGTTGGACGGGCAGCGTGAAGCCCGAGTAAGGAATCACCGCAACGCGCGCTTCCGGGCCGGCCTTTTCCAGCAGGCGCCGCAGCGCGGCGATGTGTTCCGCGGGCGCGACCGGTTGAAAATGGCAGCGCCGCACAAATTCGGGATCGAGCGCGGAAACCAGGTGGACATCGTACAGCCGGCCCAACCGCGCCACCCAATACGCCTTGTGTCCGCCCACCGCGAACTCGCGTTCGAGCGCCGCCCGCATCTCGAACTCGTCGCCGTAGCGGCGCACGTAATCTTCGAACGCCTGGATGCCGGCGCCGTTCGCGCATTCGGCATAGAACAGGATGGAGCCTCCCGGGCGCAGCGCATGGCAGGCGTTCTCCAGACCCTTATGCGCCTGGCGCAGATCGATATCCAGCGGAAAGCCCCCGGCGGAAGCCACCACCACGTCGTACGGCCGGTCGATTTCCACCGCCAGCATACGGTCTACTTCGCGGCAGCCTTCGCGGTGCGCCAGGTCGTAATGGCCGGCCACCACGCGGATCAACCCGCCCTGCGGGTTCAGCACCAGGTTCACGAGGAAATCCGGCTCCGCCAGACGGCAGGCCTCCAGCAGATCTTCGTGCGCCGGGTTGCCGTCCAGTTTGCCCACGCGGCAATTCGGATCGAAGATCATGCGGTGGTTGAAGGTTGTCGTGCGGAAGCCGGCCACCCCCGGCACCAGGCTCTTGCGCCCTCCCGAATAGCCGGCGATCAGGTGGTAAATGATCTCCCCGGTGAGGATGATACGGTCGGCCTCCCACACTTCCCGGTTGATCTCCACGCGGTTGCCGAAACTGGTGGTGCCGATTTCCACCAGGCTGCGGTCATCGGTCGAAATGTGGTCGAACGAGCGGATGCGACGGAAAACACGGTCGCCCACGATCATGCGACGCTCTGGATCGGTCTGCCGGCGATGAATGCCCAGCGCGAACACGATGAAGATGTCGGCATCCGGCACGCCGGCCGCGTTCAGCGTATCGACGATCGGGGGCAGCAGCAGGTCTGTCCGGGCCAGGCGCGTGATGTCGTTCACCACAATGGCGACGCGCTCGCCGGGCCGCGCGATTTCGAGGAGCGGCCGCGCGCCGATGGGATTTTCCAGTGCGTCCAACACGGCGCGAGTCTCGTCGGCGACGGGTCGGCCCGCGCGCGGTGCCAGCACGTCGCCCGCGGCCTGAACCGGCAGGCGCCCCTTGCCGTAGGCCAGATCGATAGATTTCGCCGCGCTCACAGCTACACTCCGAATACCGCTTTCATGGTACGCCGCGAGGGGCCGGTCGCGCGCTTGCCGGGCTTATCGGGCTCGTCCGGGCGTTCCTCTTCGTCGATCAGCCAGCCGTGCCAGCCGGTTTTTCGGATGGCATCCGCCAATTTGGCCAGCGGGAACTCGCCCTCGCCGAGCGGGACGGACACGCGGTTGTGAAAGTCGCGGACGTGCAGCCCGTAGACCCGGTCGTGATGAGCCTCGAAAAACGCCACCGCTTCGGGGTACGCCAGCCAGGCGTGCCCGATATCGAACATGAGCGAAACCAGTTTGGGATCTGTGCGCTGCACCAGGGCGGATTCTTCGGCCGCCCGGTTGCGGAATTCCGGCTGATGGTTGTGGTACGCCAGCACCAGCCCGGCATCGGCCGCGCGTCTTCCCGCCAGATCCAGCGCCCGCACCTTGGCCGCCAGGGCCTGCTCGGAAAACTCGCCCGTCGGAGAGAGGCCTGCATGGCTCACCACCAGGGCGCGCGCGCCGAATTGCCGCGCCTCGCCGGCCAGTTTGGTCACTGCGGCCGCCGCGCTCTCCAGCCCGGCTTTTACGTACTCGGGAAGGTTGGTATGGGCAGCTATGAACTCCAGCCCGAAGGCTTCCAGCCGCGCTCGCGCCTCGGCGGCGCGTTCCAGTTGCGGCTGGACGAAGCGGATATTGGTCTCGAAGCCCTCAAACTCCAGTTCCTTCATTTCGCGCAACGCTGTCAGCAGCAGGTCGAAGCGTGCGGGGTCCAGGTTCCAGGCGTTGGTTTGGCATCCAGGGCGGGGCGATGGGGCGTCGGCGGCGTGCGCGGCGACCATGGCCGCCGCGCCGGCCAGAAACGTTCTGCGGCGGAGGGTGGGCATGAGGAAAAACACTCCCAACTGGAACCAGGAGGCGCTGCTCCGGTTTCATGATATATTATATGTCAGAATTAGGTTGGGGGGAAGCCTCTCATGGGTGTGCGAGAAACAAGCGATTCTGAGCCCCAGGCTACACTACGCACATGAGCTACATGGTGAATCTCGCCATCGAAGGCAGGCTGGCCGTAGTGATTGGTGGCGGCCAGGTGGCGGCCCGCAAGGTTCAGGATCTTCTGGCCGCCGGGGCCCGCGTGGTGGTCTTCGCCACCCGCGCCTGCGACCGCGTTGCCGCACTGGCGGAAGAGAAGCGTATCCAGCTCCACCTCAGGCCTTACACCAAAGCGGACCTGGCGGGCGCTTTCGTGGCCGTTTGCGCGACCGACAACGAAGAGGTCAATGCCCGCGTCGCCGGCGATGCGGCCTCGATGGGTGTGCTCGTCAACGTCGTCGATCGTCCGGCATTGTGCACCTTCACCGTTCCCGCCACCCTCAGCCGCGGCGACCTGACCCTCGCCGTCGCCACCGAGGGCCGTTGTCCCGCCCTCGCCGGAATCCTGCGCGAGGAACTCCACCAGCGATATGGAGAGGAGTACTCCGCGCTCGTCGACTTATTTGCGGATTTGCGAAAGACCATGATCGCCCTGGCCTGGGACGGCGGACGCATTCGCGAGACCTTGACCGAGCTATATCGGAACGGAGCGACCGCGTTCATCGCCCGTGGCGAGCGCCAGCCGCTGAACGATTTTCTCCGTTCCCGCCTGGGACCTGCGTTCCCTCTGCCCACGGAAACCACCGCGTAACGCCGGCGGCGCGTGGCTTACCGCACCAGCAGGCGCGTCAAGAGGAACCCGCCGCCCACCAGGCCGGCGAACAGCACCGCCGCCAGCAGCAGCGGGCGCGTTCCGGCCCGCGACAACTGATTCCATCGCGTGCCCACGCCAAGCGCGAACATCGCGCCGCCCAGTATTACCGTATCCAATTCGATCAGCGCGGAACGCACTCCGGCCGGCGGCGCCCACAGCGACTGCAGGGCGATCACCGCTCCGAACCACAGAACGAACCACGGAAACGCGATCTGGCGCGAGGACTCGCCCCCTGCTCCCCGGCGGATCCGGCCGATCAGCAGCAGGGCCGGCGCCAGCAGCAATACCCGCAGCATCTTGGTGATGACGGCCGTATCGCCGGTCACCTGACTGACGGCCCTGCCGGCCGCCACCACTTGAGCGACTTCATGCACCGTCGCGCCGGTATAGATGCCGAACTGGTGCTCCGTGAATCCCGTCAGTGGGTACAGCAGGGGATACACGAACATGGCCACCGTTCCGAAAACCACCACCGTTGCCACGGCGATGCTGGCTTTGTGCGACTCGCTTTCAATGACGCGGTCGGTGGCCAGGACGGCCGCCGCACCGCAGATGCCGCTACCGGCGCTGACCAGCAACGCGGTGTCGGCATCCAGCCCGAACACGCGCGTCCCCAGCCAGTAGCCGGCAATCAGGACACAACTGATGACCGACACGTCCAGTGCGAGGGCGCGCGGTCCCAGTTGGAAAACATCGTGCAACGTCAGTCTGAGCCCGTACAGGACGATGCCCAGGCGCAAGAGCTTCTGCTGCGAGAAGCGCAGGCCCGGGTGCAGCCTCTCGGCGAAGCGGGAGGGGACGGTGTTTCCCACAAGCATTCCGGCCAGGATGGCCAGCGTCAGCGGGCTCAGTTGCAGGCCGTGGTTCCAGCCGAGACTGGCGCCCCGCCAGGCCACCAGTGCCGCCACCAGCGACAAGAGCACCCCGCCGGCCAGCCCCACCGATCCCTTGAGCTTCGACATGCCTTAGCGTAGCCTTTGCCGGAACATAAAAAAAACGGATAATATCTATATACTTATTCGGTTGAATCAATATGCGCATCACGCTCCGCCAGCTCGAATTGTTTACCGCCATCTGCCAGGAACGGACCGTCACAGCGGCCGCCGCGCGCGCGGGGCTATCGCAGGCCGCCACCAGCCAGGCGCTGGCGGAGCTCGAAAACCTGCTCGAGCGCAAGCTGTTTGACCGGCACGGCAGGCGGCTGCTGTTGAACGCGGCGGGCCGCAGCCTGCTGCCGCCTGCCATCGAAGTGCTCGACCGCGTTCGCGATATCGAATCCTCCGGCGTCCGTCAGCCTGTGAACGTCGCCTTGTACGCCAGTCTTACCGCCGGCAATTATATGCTGCCTTCGATTATTTCGCGATTCGCCCGTACCCGCCCGGACTATCGCTTCCACGTGTCGATTGGAAATACCGCGCAGGTGGTCGAGTCTCTGTTGCGCTTTGAGAGCGACGCCGGATGGATCGAAGGGATCGCGGAAGAGGCCGCCTTGTTGGCATTCCCCTGGCGGGAAGATCCGCTCGTGGTGGTGGCCGGACCCGATCATGCGCTGGCCGGCCGCAAGGCCACCATCGAAGCCCTGGCCGCGGCAACCTGGGTGTTGCGTGAAAAAGGGTCGGGCACGCGGGCCGTCTTTGAGCGCGCCATCGAGGGGAAGTTCCGTTTGGGCCGCGTTCCAGCCGAATTTGCGGGAATCGAAGCGGTAAAACGGGCTGTGGTTGCGGGCGCCGGCCTTACCTGCATGTCCGGCTCGGCGGTAGCCGCCGAGATCCGGTCCGGCCAACTCCGGCGCGTGTATGTGCCGTGGCTCGACCTGCGCCGCCAGATCACGGTGCTGCTGCACCGGGATAAGTACCGTGATGCCGGTCTGAGCGTTTTCCTCCGGTATTGCGGAGTCCGCAGGCTTCACTACGGGCCGGGATCGGGCAATACTTAGCTCTCACCCAGCGTGATTGCACGCCATCGCGGTGACGCAGTTACCCCGATGGCGAAATGTCTTTCCGGGCGCTGAGCATCTTTCTGTAAGCCTCGAGGAGTTGTTCCCGGGCCTGCTTCCCGATGGGCTCGGGAAGTTCGGTTGGCTTGTAGCTGCGGCAGAGTTCTACGGTCTTGCGGAGGCTGTCGGCAAATTCGATGCAAGGCGGGCAACCGGCCAGGTGAGTTTCGATCTCCTGGCAGGCCTCGGGCGGCAGCTCCAGATTCAGATACTCGGAAAGCAGCGAAAAGACTTCCTGGCATTTCTCCGTGCGCTCATCGAACTGCATCTCATTCTCCTCATGCGTGACTGGACGGAAGCCGGCTATCGGCACGCAAGTATTCATCCAGCTTTTGGCGAACCCCCAGACGCGCGCGATGCAAGCGCGTCTTGACGACGTCCGCGGTCAGATCGAGCACTTGGCCGGTCTCCAGCGTGGACAGTTCCTCCACATCCCGCAGCAGAATCACCGACCGGTAGTGCTCCGGCAACTCGCCGATGGCCCGGTCGAGCACCTGCTTCATTTCCGACTGCAGAAGCTGATGATCGGGCAGATGGGACCAATCGGCGATCTGCAGCTTGGGGTGGCCGCCATGGTGGTCCATGGCCGGAAGGAAGTCCTCGAGCGATAGCTCTTGCGGGGGAGCGAAAACGCTCTTCCGGCGCTTCATCAGACAGGCGTTCTTGGCGATTCGAAAGACCCATGGACGGATGTGCTCAGGTTCGCGGAGATGGTCGAAATTCTGAAATACGTTGAACAACGTCTCCTGCGCCACTTCCTCGGCGTCTTCGCGGTGACCGCACATCAGCCAACTATAGTGGAAGATCTTGGCCCGGAAGTGTTCCACAAAACGATCAAAGGCCTCCGGTTCTCCAGCAATCAACTGCCGCGCGAGTTCGATTTCGGTTTCACGTTCCAAGGTCCGGTCCCGCTTCTGATTGTAGCGGGGACGCTTGAGTCAGACCTGAGCGGGCACCGCTCGATTGACCGCGATTTCGATGCTCGGTCCTCCCAGGAGGGTGTTGTGAATCAAGCAGGACCTCACGGCGCGCAGAATACCGGCCTGGTGATGATCATCGAGGCCGGGTACCGCTACTTCGATCTGGAACGACGCCAGGCGGGCCGGCTGCGTTGCCTTTTCCGCGCTGACTCGCACCTTCAGGTCTTGGCCGGGGAGTTTGCGCGCCTTCAAGTACTGAGCCGCATAATAGGCCGCGCAGGTGGCGAGCGACGCCAATAGGTACTCCGGCGGCGACATGCCGGCATCGGAACCACCGTTATCAACCGGCTGGTCGCAAATCACTCGATGACCCCGGGCAGCGATTTGGAATCTGGAATCGTCTATATATTCCGCCAATACTTCCATGAGTTTCTTTCCTGTTTACAGAGATGCAAAAGCCGAGAAAAGGTGACGCGGCGTCACCCCGGCACATCCTCAGAAGCAGAAACCATGAAGAATACAGGCGTGGAGCAACGCAACGCGGCCGACTGCGTTTGGCGGAGGGGATGCCGCTCGGCGCAGCCGTGATCGACATAATTGAGGTTCGGTCGGTTGACCGGCCGGCTACCGTGCCAGCCCCAAGCTGCCTGTCGCCCGCGGCCCGAGGTTTGGTACGATCTCAGGCGAGCGCACCCGATTCGAATGCAAGTAGACGACCCACCCCAGGAGCAATTCTACGCCGCCGTCGCGCGCGAGATTCTGCCCCGCCTGGAAGCCCTGGCTCAGTGCCGTTCGACCGCCGAAATGGGGGTCCACCCGGCTTTCCGCGCCATCGCTCCGCTGGTTGCCCGATCTCTCGCTACGCCGCATATCGCCGACTTTCGCCATCTGCAAGCCCCGGCGCGCCCGCGCTACCGCTTTCTCGCCTGGAACATAGAGCGCGGCACCGAGTTCGAGGCGCAACTGGACGCCTTCCGCTCGCACCCCTATCTGAAAACCTGCGACGTTCTGCTCATCACCGAAGCCGATGCCGGAATGGCGCGTTCGGGCAATCGCATGGTGGCCGAAGTGCTGGCGCGCGAACTGGGCATGGCCCAGGTCTTCGCACCCTGCTACATCGCCTTGGGAAAAGGCTCCGGCGTGGAGCGCCATGTGGAGGGCGATAACGCGTTCGGACTTCACGGCAACGCCCTCCTGAGCCGCTATCCGATACGCGATATCCGTGTGATCCCGCTCGACAATGGCGTGGACAAGATGGCTCATCGCGAGCAGCGCCTCGGCCGCCAGGCTGCCGTCGCCGCCCGTATCGACTTCCCGAATCTCTCGCTCCACGCCGTTTCCGTGCACCTCGACGCCCAGTCCACCCAGCGGCATCGCCGCGAACAGATGCGCGAAGTTCTCGACGCCCTGGCTCCCGGCCTGCCTGTGATCCTCGGCGGCGACTGGAACACCAGCACCTACGATTCGTCGCACGCCTTCCGCGCGATTCTGGGCTTCTGGTTGCGCGTCATGATGGGCGTGGACCACGTCATCCGCAACCACTACCTTCACCCCGAGCGCCGCTTCGAGCGCGGTCTGTTTCAATTGCTGGGTGACCGCGGATTCGAGTACCACCGCTCGAACCGCCTGGGCGAACACACCATCTGCTACGACGTGTGCGATCCGCGTGCCACCGGAAACCTGCGCGAGTGGGTGCCGGAATGGTGCTTCGCCTTCATCCGTTGGGCGTTGCGCAACCACCAGGGGCGTTGCCCCATGAAGCTGGACTGGTTCGCCACCCGCGGCCTGCGGGTGGAAAACCCGGTCGTGATCCACGACCTCCGTGAGGGCCGGGCCGCGCCCCTGTCCGATCACGACGCCATCGGCGTGGATGTCGTGGTGTGACCGCCGTCATCGTCAATCCCCGTGCCGGATCCGGCGCAGCGCGCCGCCGCTGGCCTCGCGCGGCCCGCATGCTCGCGGAGCGGCTCGGCCCCGTGAAGGCTTTTTTCACCGAAGGTCCGGGCCACGCCACGGCTCTGGCCCGCGAACTGGCGGACGCCGGATGCGACCTATTGATCGTCGCCGGGGGCGACGGGACTCTGAACGAAGCGGTCAACGGCATCCTTATGGGATCGTCCGATGCGCGGATCGGCCTGCTGCCCCTGGCAAGCGGCGGCGACTTTGCCCGCACGCTCGGACTGGCAGGTCTAGGGCCGGCGGTGGATTCGCTCGCCGCGGGCCACACCCGCCGCATTGACGCGTTTCGCGCGCGGTTCCGTTCACCCGGCGGCGCTGCGGCAGAGCGCTGCTTCCTCAACGCCGCCAGCTGCGGCCTCGGCGCCGTGGCCGCCATGGGAGTGCGGGGCTGGTGCCGCGCGGTGCCGGGTGGCGCCCGCTACCTGGCCGCGGCCATTCCGGCCCTGGCATCGGGCCGGTCCTTCCAGGTGAGGTTGTGCCTCGGCGATTCCTCGCCCGCTGCTTTCGACATCACCACGGCGGCGGTGGCCAACGGCCAATACCAGGGTGGCGGCATTCGGATTGCGCCCGAAGCCGACCTCCAGGACGGCCTCGCCGACATTACCGTGGTGGAGCGCGTCAGCCTGGCCGAGGTGGTGCGGAACCTGCCCATCCTTTATTCGGGCGCGCTCTACTCACACCCCAAGGTCCGCCATTGGCGCGCCGCCCGCGTGCGCGTGGAATCGGAAACCGAGGTGCCCGTGGAACTCGACGGCGAACCCGTCGGAACGCTGCCGCTCGAAATCGAAGCGCTCCCGCAAGCCCTCCGCTTCATCTTCCCGCCGTTCCGGAACACTCGTTCCGATTGACTGGATGGCGGATTGCCGCGACCTCGCCGATGCCGGCGGCGTCTCGGTTAGCGCCACCAGGAATCGCGCATGGCTTTCGCCACCAAAGCCCGGGCATGCTCAACGTTCGCCCGCGCCGCCGTCCGCCACTCCCTGGCCCCCCGATTGTCTTCTTCGAAGGAGAGGTCGCGCAGTGCGGAATCGAGCAGTTCCGTCGCCTTGCGGAACCGGCCCTCCCAGCCAAGACGCGCATCGACCGGCGGATGGTCGTCGATGTTCTTGCCGTCGTCAATGGCCGCGCGTTTGGCTTCGGCGATGGCGTGGTCGATTTCCTCTACCGCGGCCCGCTGGTCGCGCATGACATCGCGCCAATCCGGCCGCCACAGCAGGGCCCGCGCGTAGCGCAGATCGGATATCGCACTCAGGTACCGCGGATGAGCCGCCGGCGGAGGCGGCATTGGGGCCGACTCGTCAAGGAACTTGTCGTAGCCACCCCGGCGCACCACGGCCATGGCGTCATCAATCAAGCCGAAAGCCCGGTTGCGCCATTCGGCGGCTCGCGGGTTGTCTTCCTCGTGTGCGATATCGTCCCGCGCGCTGCCGAGCAATCGCAGGATTTCGCGAAAACGGCTGCCGCGGCCGATGTGCGTGTCGATATGAGGATTGTCGTCAATATCCTTGCGGTCAAATCTCGCCGCGACATCCAGTTCGTGGATGGCGCGCTCCACCAGTCCGGAGGCCGCCTGCATGTCGCGCATCACGTTCGGTTCCTCGGGAATGCGCATCAGCAGGATGGACCGCCGCAAGTCGCTGCGGGCGTGAATATAACGAGGATGGCGGCCTTGTGCCGCGAGGTCGAAATGAAGCCACATCGCGACCGAAACGGCAGCAAGCCAGAGGGTTTTGCAGCGAATGTTCGTCATGCTGAGTGTATTATATGCCGCAATTTTGCATTTTGAGATCCCCCACCGGGGCGTAGGTGGTATCCTTCGATGCATGACGGTAATCGACAATCTGTTCGGGACCACTCAACTGAGCTCGACCCGGGCCGAGACCATCAAGAAAACGTACATGCTGCTTGGCCTCAGTGTGGCCGGCGCTCTCTGCGGCGGGTACGTCGGCGCGCAATCGGACGCCTTGGCCAATCTCTTCACGGGCTGGATCGGTTGGATCCTGGCGATGGTGTTGCTCAACTTCATCCCGCGTGTAGCCATCGCGGCCCGCCATAATCCGGTTTGGGGTGTCACCGCGCTCCTGGCCGATGGGTTCGTTTCAGGACTGGTGCTGGCTCCGATCCTCCGCATTGCGAGCCTTTACGCGCCCGGAACCATTCAGATTGCGATGCTGATGACGCTGATCGTCTTTGGCGCCGTCACGGTGTTCGTGATGTCGTCGAACCGGACCTTTTCAGCGCCGCGAGGGTTGATGCTGGGGATTGCCATCAGCATCATCGCCGCGATGGTGCTCAACGCGTTCCTCAACATCGGTCTGCTGGGGATGCTGATTGCGGCCGGGATCGGCATCTTCGGCGTCTGTATCCTGGTTTACGCCACCAGCAACGTCCTCCACAACCCTGACGCGGACAGCCCGATCCCCGGCGCGCTGATGCTGTTCGCGGGCCTCTTCAATGTGTTCGTGGCGATTCTGAACATTCTCCTGCGGCTGAACCGCAGGCGCTGAGGAGAAAGAAATCATGAAAGCCCGGAGTTTACTGTCGCTCGTCTGCACGTCATGCATTTGCCTGTCGTTCCTCTGCTTCGGCGCCGCTGCCCTTCAGGCGGCGGATACGCCTGCCAGCGCTTTGCTGGTCCTTGAGAAAGAGCAAAACACTTTGGTCATCGTCGATCCGGCGCGCCTGACGATCGTCGCGCGCGTGCCCGTCGGAAACGATCCGCACGAGGTCGCCGTATCGGATGACGGGAAGACCGCATACATTTCGAACTATGGTGGCGGCACAACCATCGCCGTGGTTGACCTGACCACCCAGAAGCCGCTGGCGCCCATCGATCTGGGGGCGTTGCGCGCCCCTCACGGACTGGTCTTTGCCGGCGGCAAGTTGTACTTCACCGCCGAAGGTGCGAAGGTTGTCGGCCGTTACGATCCCTCCACGCAAAAGATCGACTGGGTCATGGGCACGGGCCAGAACCGCACCCATATGGTGGTGGTTTCGAAAGATCTCAAGACGGTCTTCACCTCCAACGTCAGTTCCGCCACAGTCAGCGTCATCGAGCAGGGAGCGGCGCAGGGGCCTGGTGCCGGACGCGGTCCCGGTGGTCCGGGTGGCAGGGGCGGCCCTCTGCCGGGTGGCCGCGGTGGGCCGGACTGGAACATCACCAATATTCCGGTCGGCCGCGGGTCCGAGGGCTTCGACCTGTCCCCCGACGGCAAGGAACTCTGGGTAGCCAACGCGCAGGACAGTACCATCTCCATCATCGATGTCGCCGCCAGGAAGGTGGTTCAGACCATCCCGTCCACCACATCCGCCAACCGCCTGAAGATTACGCCGGACGGCAAGTTCGTCTTTGTGTCGGATTTGAGCGGCAGCGATTTGCTGGTGCTGGACGCGGCCACTCGCAAGGAGCACAAGAGAATCGCGCTGCCTGCCAGCTCGGAGGGCCTTCTGATGGCGCCCGACGGCTCGCATGCCTACACTACGCTGAACTCCCGCGATGCCGTTGCGGTGATCGATCTGAAGACCATGACGGTGGCCGGTGAGGTCAAGACCGGCAGGGGGCCGGACGGGCTGGCGTGGGCCGCGCGGAAGTGAGTAGCGGGCCTGACTCCTGCCTTTAACGGGGCTGGCGGTTGGCGGGAAACTTCCCCTGAATGGCGAGGTGCGCACTCACCTGCGCGGCTACTTCCCCGGCGACCTCGGATTCCGCCTGTCCGGGGTCCGCGGCTGGCCGGTCGTAGGTGTCGGACCAGATCACTTTGCCGGTGTGGACATCTACCAGGCGGGCGGTGATGCGCAGGCTGTCGCCCACCTTGCGGACCGAGCCTTCCACCAGCACCTCGAGACCAAGCAGGCGGCCCATCAGGCCCATCGACATGCCCACCCACTGGTGGCGGCGGACGGTGCTGGGGGAGACCACCTGGACCGCGTCGAGTTTCGAGAGGTTGGCGACCAGCGAGTCGGTGAATCCCTGAGCAAAACCGGAGGCATTCAGCTCCGGGGTGAGAGACTCGAAGGGGACCACGGCCAGGCCGGCGATACCGGGGCCGCGCTTGAGGAACCGCGAGGGCACATAGAATTGCCAGTAGACCACGCCGGCCAGAGCCACCATCGCGGCGAAGCAGGCGAAAGGCAGCCAGCGCCGGCGGGGCGGCCCGGCGGGCGCGGCCGCTTCGGCGCCCGCGAAGCGGTATCCCCGGCGTGGAATCGTCTCGATATAGGGGGATTCCGTGCCTTCGTCTCCGAGAGCCTTGCGGAGGATTGAGATGTTGCGGGCTAGCCCTACGTCTTCGACAACCGTGTCGGGCCAAACCAGTTTCATGAGCTCGGCTTTCTCTACCACGCGGCCGCGGCGCTCCAGCAGGACATGCAAGGTGTCGATTGCTTTGGGCACCATCGGCACCATTTCGCCGTCGCGGAACAGGAGGCGCTGCTCCGTGTCGTACCCGAAAGGGCCGAAGTGGTGGATCACCGTTAGAACCCGCCGGCGTGACGCCTGGTGAGCATCAGGCGCAGGGGCTGGTTGCCCAGAAACAGGGAGCCGTCGAGCAATTGGCCGCGCCGTTCGATAGGCAAGGTGAAGCGCTCGCCCCAAACCTGACCGGAAACCCGAACCACGCTGGAAAGCTGGCCGGTCATACGGTATGGCGAGTTCATGTGTAGCAGCCGCCCGAACCAGCTCCGTCCGTAGGTAATGCGGCCCGTGTTGACGGTGGCGTCCCCGACCTTGCCGGTCACCGAGCCATCGGGATGGATGATGAATTCGACCGCGATGGAGCTGTTGGCGGGACCGGCCGGAATCCCGGACCAGGCGCCCAGAAGGCCGCTATCCGGGTGAAGCGTGGGGGTCATCAGGGGCGGCTGGCCGAACATCTCGTTGGCGCAGAGCAGGAGAAAGACGGCCAGGGCGGCGCCGAGAGAGATCGGGACGAAGCGGGGCACGCGCCAGGGGGCGAGGCCGGCGGGGGATCCCACTCTCAGCCTGCTCCAGGCTACGATGTGCACGGCGCCGACGATGGCGGGAACACAAAGGGCCCACATGCGGAGATGACTGGCGTTGATGGCTACCAGAAAGGTGAAGCCGGCGACGCTGATCAGGCCGCCCAGGCCTTCCCATTTCCAGGCGATCACCAAGCCCAGGAACAGGGCGGCGACACCCAGGGACTGCAGGCGCTCGGCAGACGTGAGGCGGGAGAGATCCGGAGGGCCCTCGCCGAAGAAGAAGGCCATGAAAAGGAGGAACAGCAGAGTCCCGGCGATGCAGGCCGTCCAGCGGCCGGCGACGGCAACCCGCCACGAGGCAACTTGCAAGGCGCTCATGCCTCAGTTTAACGAGATTCAGGTGCGAAAATACCTTCGCGAATGCTTCGGAAGTTCTATGGAGGGCTTCGTAAGGTGTTGATCCCCTGTGGCGGCGCGGACGGGATAATCGACACCCTCGGCGGCTCAACCACGTATAGAATACCCTGAGGCGCAACTGCGCCCCAGGGAGCAAACAGATGTTCTGCCAGAGTTGCGGCGCGCCAGTCGCGGGCGCCTTCTGTACCAAGTGCGGGGCGCGCTCCAGCCGGCCGTCACCGCCTTCCGCACCCCCACCGGCTTACACTCCACCGCCTGCCGTCACCGTAGTGGACTCGCAACAACCCACCCCGGAGCGTTTGAATCAGTTGGGTAGCGCCGCGCAGGAGCACGGCAAAGAAGCCGCCAAACTGGCCCGGCAGGGCATCGGCGCCCTAGTTGCGCGCATGGGAAAGGTCGCATTCGGCGCGGCCGTGCTGCTCTGGATCGCCTGGTTTCTTCTCCCCGCGGCCAGTCTTTCCGGCCGGGCGGTGTACGCGCAGTCCTACACATTCTGGGGCCTCATCGGGATCAACTTTACCGATATGCTTTTGATGCAGCCGGCAATCTCTCACGGGCTGTTTGCGATCCTTGGCCTGATCGCTAGCGCTGCGCCTTTTGCCGCCCCGTTCATTCAAACCGCCTGGGCGCGGTATCTGAACGCTGCGCCACTGGCCTACGTTCTGGCCGCATGGATAGCGATCTATATAAATGAAAACAACGCATTCGGCGTAATCGCCAAGGAGGAAGGCGTGAGTCCGTTTTCGTTAAGTTGGGGAATCTTTGTGTTGACGGCCGCCGCTATCGCCCTGGCCGCGGGCGCCTTGAAGAAGCCGGTGGTGTAGCAGTCGCCTATTGGAACCCGTAAGGCGCTCGCTGCGGCCGGCTCAGCATGGCATTGGCCTCGTCGTCATTCTGGAAACGCTCTTTCACGGGATCCCAGTACAACTTGCGCTTGGTCTTCATCGCAATATGGTGCAGCAGGCAAGTGGAGCACGACCGATGCGCGATTTC
>JBEKYE010000072.1:0-14797 GCA_049511275.1 Bryobacteraceae bacterium | reverse complement strand
GGACCCATCCTATCGGTTGGAGTGGGTGGACACTCTCTCGAGCGGCCTGGCCCGTCTGGAAGTTGGCGGCATCGACATACTCCTGCTAGACCTCGGCCTTCCCGACAGCCGGGGGTTGGCGGCGCTGTCGCGGGTCCAGGCCTTGACGCCGACCGTCCCGGTGGTGGTGCTGAGCGGCGCCGACGACGAGCAACTGGCGGCGCAAGCGGTGCGCCAGGGCGCGCAGGATTACCTGGTGAAAACCCGTGCCGACTACAAACTGCTGGCGCGCTCCTTGCGCTATGCCATCCAGCGCAAGCGGGCCGCCGATGCGCTCCGGGAAAGCGAAGAGCGCCTGCGCCTGGCGGTGACCGCGGCCAACGAAGCCATCTGGGAATACGACCCCGTCAACGGATTGCGATGGAATAAGGCATATGACGAACCTTCCGTCGGCGCAACGGAGACCGGGTCGTTCACCGAACTGTGCGTCTGGCGCATTCATCCCGAAGACCGCGAAAAGGTGTCCACGAACTTTGTCCAGGCGCTGGAAGGACAGGCCACCTCGTGGGATGCGGAATACAGGCTTGAGCGCGCCGTTGGCGAATGGTCCCACGTCCATGACCGGGCCGTCATCACGCGCGATAGCTCGGGGAAGGTGACTCGGGTCGTCGGAGCGATGCTCGACGTCACCGACCTCAAGCGCACCGAGGAAGCGCTCCAGGAGTCCAATCAAAGACTGCACCGGCTTTCCAGAGACCTGCTGCGCGCCCAGGATTACGAGAGGCGGAGAATCGCCCGGGAGCTGCACGACAGCACGGCACAGCTTCTGGCTGCCTTGATGATCAGTCTCAGCCGTTTGCAGGAACCCGGGCTGAAACCGGACCGCCAAAGGCAAGCTCTCTCCGAGGCCAACGAGTTGGCGGCAGCCTGCTCCGCGGAGATTCGAACCGTCACCTGCCTTCTCCATCCGCCCCTGCTCGACGAGGTCGGTCTCCCGACCGCGTTGCAGAGCTACGCCCAGGGTTTCAACCAGCGGACCGGGATCCAGGTGGAGATCAAAATCCCACCCGGTTTCGGCCGGCTCGGCAGCGAGCTGGAAGCCACTCTCTTTCGCATTGTCCAGGAAGGGCTGGCGAATGTTCACAAGCATTCAGGCAGCCAGTTGGCAGTTGTCCGGCTGGAGCGGGATCGGCATGAAGTCCGGCTGGTGTTGCAGGACCGGGGCCGCGGCCTTCCAAAGGCGCTGCGCAAGGAGGCCAAGGGATTCGTGCGCTTTGGCATAGGCATCGTGGGCATGCGCGAGCGCGCCGAGCAGCTTGGCGGCCGGTTGGAACTTACTTCGAACGATATCGGGGCAAAGTTGACGGTAACTCTGCCATTGGCTCACTCGTATGAAGAAAACGCGAGTATTGTTGGTGGATGATCATCAGGTGGTAAGGCGCGGTGTCGCCGGGCTGATAGTCGACGCCCGCTCCGAGTGGGAGGTGTGCGGCGAAGCCTCCACGGGCCGCGAAGCCGTGGCCGCCGCCGCCAGTCTCAGGCCGGACATCGTGGTGATGGACATCTCCATGCCGGATATGAACGGCCTGGAAGCCACCCGCGAGATTCTGAAAAGCGACCCTGGTATCGAGGTTCTGATTCTATCCATGCATGAATCGGAACAAATGGTGCACGATGTGCTAGGCGCGGGCGCCCGAGGCTATATTTTCAAGCGCGATGCGGGCAACGACCTCATCGCGGCCCTGGAAGCACTCCGCCGGCACAAGCTCTACTTCACTTCCGGCGTGTCTGAGGTGGTGCTGGGCGGATATCTCGGCGGCGCCGCCGCCGCGGCGCCCGCGGACGGCGCTTCCAGCCGGCTCAGTCCGCGGGAGCGGCAGATCGTCAAACTGGTGGCCGAAAGCAAGTCCAACAAAGAGGTCGCCAACATTCTTCAGATCAGTGTCAAAACCGTGGAGTCCCACAGGGCTAACATCATGGAGAAACTCGGCCTTCATTCCGTCACCGAACTGGTCCGCTATGCGATCCGCAATAACATTGTGGAGTGTTGACGGGATTATATGGCCCGCAGTCGAGGACTCCAGACCTAGCCGCTGCACTGCCTCCCTCGGACGCCGGGAGAAGGCGCCGTAGCGGGAATCAGCTGTAGCCGGGAGCGCCGGAACGCCTGGCCTGCCGGACAGCCAACACCGCCAGCATCCAACTGACGATCATCATAGGTATCAGCCCGACCGCTTCCGCCGGTTTCCACGTCTGCCCGTCTCTGCAGAGGTATGCTACGACTGTACTGGCAGTGATGGCGACGGCTCCCGTGCAGACCACTAGTCTGGACCATCGGGGAATGCCCGATTCATCGAGTTCGCTATACCGGCAAGCGCTTAGGAGGATGCCCAGCCCCAGCACGCCGGAGCAGATCGCGCTCAGGAAGGACATAGGGGCCCGCGACTGCCAGGCATAGCTGGGAACGCCCGTCATGTAGCCCACGCAGGCCACGGATCCAATCGCGAAAATGAGCGACCCTAAAACAGCGACAGCCCCGAGCCGCGCCTCGAACCAGCGGTTCGGGTGGCGCATCAGCAGTGCCGCTGCGGCGAGCACCAGCACGACCATCGTGTTGGGAGCCATGGCATGCCAATCTCCTGCTCCCAGGTTGGCCGCTACCAGGGTTTCCACTCTGGGACCTAAGGCGAATACCGGCTCGGCCGCCAGCACGACCGCCATCGACAAGCTAACCATGGCCAGCATCGACGTTACCCGCGGAACCCAAAAGCCGACCCCGATCAAAGCCAGCCCGCAAGCCACAAATCCTACGGCCGAGGCGGGCGGAGTGGGAAAGGTGGCTGACAACAGCCTGGCGTAGCTTACCCGGTGGAGCGCCAGCGCCACCAGGATGGCGATTCCCAACCCGGCGCACATGCCTCCACTCACGATCAGACCCGCGCGATGAACCGGGCCGACTCGATATTCATTCCGCACGGGTGCGCCCTAATTGACGATCTGCGATGCCCGACGCGAGCATCCTTGTGGAAGGAGGGCCGGCATGCGCTGATAGCGTTCCAGCGACCGGATCAGTGACACAATGCGCTCCCGGCGCCGGTACAAACCGGCCAGGTCGGTCTCGCATTTGGATTGTCGAGGTATAACTTGCATGTGATTACTTAGCTCCTGAGTCAAGCTTGCATCAGACGAGTTACACAACGGTATCCCGACAAACCCCGATTTCACGTAGTGTGAGGCAGCAGTCTCCCTGGGCTGCGTTCCTGCTTAAAATGGGGCCGGTACCCCAGCCGCCCTGCATTCTCACCCTGAATCCTGCGGGAACGATTTTTCGGGAATCGGCGCGCATACGGATACCGGTACGCACGCGCCTGGCGTACGCTGACTGTGGAGACTTCAATGCCCGCGGAACAGGTTCGAGCCGATCAGAAAATGACGAGCGTGGCGTTGTACTCCGAGCAACCGATGCTCACGGCCGGCATCGAGGCCGTAGTGACTGGCCTGGATGACTGCGTGCTTTCCGGGGTTTTTACGGCCATCGGTCCTTTAATGGAGCATATCCGAACGCGCCGCCCGAGCGTGGTTCTTCTGGATGCGACCGCCGCCGTCACGTTCTCCGTGCTGTCGGAGCTGAAACTCGCAGCGAGCGATGTTCCGGTGGTTCTCTGGGTTGATGCAGTTTCCACCGGGTTCGCTTCCCAGGCGCTCACTCTAGGAGTCCGCGGCATCCTCCGCAAGAGCCTGCCGATCGAGCTTCAGATCAAGTGTCTGCGCATCGTTGCGGCGGGCGACCTTTGGGTGGAACAGACCCTCCGCGAAGAGCTCCTCACCGCCAGGCGGGTCCTGCTGACTCGACGCGAACGGCAGTTAGTGGGCCTTCTCGTGCAAGGCCTTAAGAACAAAGAGATCGCTCATGCCATGACCTTGAGCGAGGGAACGGTCAAGGTCTATCTTACGCGGCTCTTTCAGAGACTGGGCGTCAACGACCGCTTTGAGCTCGCCCTCCTGGCTCTCAAGAACAGCCTCCTGGATGCAGCGCGCGAACCGCATCCGGAAGTTCCGGCCGGCGAAAGCCGTCCGGAGGCGCGGCCCTTACCGGCATCCTTTCTCCCCAACTTCGTGCGCGTGGAACGTCGGGCGGCCGGCGTCACAGGCAGAACGCAACCATGTTGCATGCTGTGCTGATGGCCCTCATCCTCTCTGGCGGCCTATTGAGGCTCGCAAGATACGGTGACGGAAAGTGCCCGCCCTGAGACCAAGACCAACCGCGAAAGATCGCTTCGCTCTGTTGGGAGAAAGGAAAACCGCTATGGCAGCCGTGTTGGATTTTCCAGTACCGAGAAGAGACAAAGACCGGGAGACCGATTGGGTAAACCGCCTCTTCAACAGCGAGCAATCCACTCCGGAATACCAGGAGTTGAAGTTCACTCTGCACAAAAAACTTCTGGACCGGATCAACCTGGAGGTGCTCTCCTCGATGGCGGGCGACCGCGTCCGCGCCCAAGTTCGGGCGGCCGTCGCCAATCTCGTGGAAGAAGAGAAGACACCCCTCAGCCTGGTCGAAAAGGATCGCATCATTGAGCAGGTTCTGGATGAAGTCTTCGGCCTCGGCCCGATCGAGCCGCTGCTGCAGGATCCCACGATATCGGACATCCTGGTAACGACGCCGCACCTGGTGTACGTCGAGCGCGCGGGCAAACTGTACCGCACGCCGGTGGAGTTCAAGGACGACGCGCACCTGCTCCGCATCATTGAAAAGATCGTCTCGCGAGTGGGCCGCCGCATCGACGAATCGTCACCGCTGGTGGACGCCCGCCTTCCCGACGGATCGCGCGTCAACGCTGTCGTTCCCCCGGTTGCCGTGGACGGCCCCCTGCTTTCCATCCGCCGCTTCGGACGCCACGCCCTCCGGGGCGAAGACCTCGTGGCTAAACTCACCATGACGGAGGGAATGTTGGAACTGTTGAAAGGCTGCGTCAAAGCGCGCCTGAACATTCTGATCAGCGGAGGCACCGGCTCCGGCAAGACCACGCTGCTCAACGCCCTTTCCTCCTACATTCCGGAAGACGAGCGGATCATCACGATTGAGGACGCCGCTGAATTACGCATGCAGCAGACGCATGTGGCGCGCATGGAGACCCGGCCTCCCAACGTGGAAGGCACCGGTGCGATTACCATCCGCCAACTGGTCATCAACGCCCTGCGCATGCGCCCCGACCGCATCATCGTCGGCGAAGTTCGCGGCGAGGAAGCTCTAGACATGTTGCAGGCCATGAACACCGGCCACGATGGGTCGCTCACTACGCTGCACGCCAACACCCCGCGCGACGCTCTGGGCCGGCTTGAGGTCATGGTTGGCATGGCCAACGCGAATATGGGAATTCGCGCCGTCCGCCAACAGATTGCTTCGGCCGTCGATCTGTTCATACAGATCTCGCGCTTCAGCGATGGATCGCGCCGCATCACGTATATCACGGAGGTGGTCGGCATGGAGCAGGACATCATCACGCTGCAGGATATCTTTCTCTTCGAAAAAACTGGTATCACCCAATCCGGGAGGATCCAGGGACGTTTTCGCGCAACGGGTATCCGTCCGAAATTCTACGAGCGTCTCAAGACCTGCGGCATTAACCTCCCAACGCAACTGTTCCAGACCGAAACGGAGGTCGGTTAGGCGGGTTTCGTGTCCGCGCCTCGCGGCGTCAGAATTGTCAGGAGCTCCGCCACAACAAACAGGGCCGGCACGTCGCCCCAAAGGTGTCCCATGTGCTGGGAGTTCGCTAGCGACTGCGCCGCCATGATCGCGCCATGCACAACGCTGGACCACACCGTGAACCAGATGAGGCTTAGGTGGGCGAGGGGGTTCCGGGATGCCACTACCAGGAATACGCCAAGCGTCGCGTAAATCCCCAGAATCATCTGCAGGTAATCCGAATGGCCGCCGGTGTGCCACGCCCAGCCGGACGGCCAGATGATGGTGAGCGGGTAGATCCCAAAAATGAAGATCAAACCCACGAGGAGCAAAGCGATTCGCAAGTATTTGGTGCGATCGGGTTCGGCCATGGTTCTTCTCCTCTAGCCAGGATTTGCATTCTTGCTCAGTCAGTGTGCACCCATTGCCGCTTTTCATCCAAGTTGCGCACAGCCTGCGTTCGGAGCACGGGAGAAGCTGCTTAAAATGGCGTCCTCAAGCGGAAGCCGAAAACGGAACGATAGGCGGCCATATGGCTAACTTTGAAGAACTCGAAATTCATCGGTTAACGGTTCACCCCCGCCGCTACATCTTATAGCCAATCCAAGGAGGGTTACTGGGATGCAGTTGTTGAAATCCTTTCTCGCGATTCTGCTGGCCGCCCCGATTTTCGGCGGCGACGGCGTACCACCCGCACAGCAAGGCCTGCGGGTCCATGAGTGGGGCACGTTCACTTCCGTGGCCGGAGAGAACGGGAGTCCGCAAGCCTGGACGCCCCTGTCCGGCCCGTCCGACCTCCCCTGCTTCGTCTATCACCTCGGCAGCCGATGCATCAAGTGCGGCGGGCCGTCTACGCCCACCGGAACGCAGCCAACCGTGACCACCAGCACGGTCCGCATGGAAACACCCATCCTCTATTTCTACACCTCGCAGCGGATGACCCTTTCGGTGCACGTCGACTTCCCGCAGGGCTGGATTACGGAATGGTATCCGCAAGCCTCCCGCGTAACCCCGGAGATCCCCCTGGGGAGCGGAGCCGCGTTACCTCCCGTCAGTCAGGGCCACATTGATTGGAACCGGGTGGAGGTGTGGCCGGGCGCTCAGGCCAGTGTTCCCACCGGCGAAGGCGCCAGCCACTACTATGCGGCTCGCAACACCGACTCTCAGCCAATCTACGTCTCGGGCCAACCGGAAAAGCTCCTCTTCTACCGCGGCATCGCGAATTTCCCGGTGCCGCTGTGGGCCAAGGTGTTGGACGACACCAAAATAGAACTTCGCAACACCGGAGACCGCAACCTGCCGCTGGCCATTCTATTTGAGAACCAAGGCGGCAAGGTCGGCTATCGCACCATACAAGAGTTAAGCGGCGCGGCGCAAGTCGATATGCCCGAACTCACCGCCGATCTCGATCGCCTTAAGCACGAACTGGCGAACGCTCTGGTGGACATGGGCCTCTATCCAAAGGAAGCGCTGGCCATGATCGAGACCTGGCGCGATTCGTGGTTCGAAGAAGGCTTGCGGATCTTCTACCTGATGCCGCGCCGCAGTGTCGATACCGTGCTGCCCCTCGACGTCGACCCCGCGCCCGCAGCCATCGAGCGCGTGTTCGTAGGCCGCGTCGAAATCCTCTCACCCTTCCTTCGCCAAAGCCTCGCAACCGCGCTCTCCATCGGCGACATTGCCACCCTGGGCAAGTACGGCCGCTTCCTGGAACCCTTCGCCCAACGCATTCCCGGCGGGTCGACGGCCAACCCCGCAACCTCCGCGTTCTTCCAGGCCCGTTACGACGAGGCGCGCCGCCAGTTCGACTCGCCATCCTGCGTGCGGTAGCAGCGGCGTCGAAACCACATCCGTTACGAGCGCCCGACGGTGAGCGGAAAGCAGGACGATGTCTGGATATCGGTAGTGTCCTTGGACGTCCGATTCGCCGCCGGTGGCTACTTGCACGGCTGGGTAGTGGGCTACTAAAGCAGCCCACTACCGGAGGCTGGCCACCGGCGCCAGTTATTTCTTAGTCTTGGGCGTGGGCGGAGGCGGCAGCGTGTACTCACCCTCGACGTGATCCTGGGCGCCATCGGCGTTGCCGGTGCTCTTGTAGGTGCCTTTGCCGGTGAGGCCTTTCAGCTTGCCGGTGCCGCCGCTGTACGACCATGTGCCTTCCCCGGTACTGGCGCCATCCTTGGTGGTGGTGCCGCTGCCGGTGAAGCGAACGAACGCTTTGTCGCCGTTATCCATGGCGATCACCACGTACCCGCGTGCCTGCGCTTTTTCGCCGCTGACATCGCTGCTGACGGTTCCGGTGTAGTCCTTGGATTGCAGGCCCGCCATTTCGAGCGGTGTGGCCCAGGTGCAAGAAAACTTGACGAGCGCCAGCACGTGGCCGGCGCGGTCGCCGACATCGATCGATTGCTGCTGATCGGGCTTACCGCACTTGCCATCGCCGCTGATTTTAGTCTGCGCGGTGGCGATGCTGGCTGTGATGGTAAGAAGCGTGAAGGCGAGGATGGCCCGCCTCGAGAAAACCCCTGTCTTGTTCATTTTCACCTCTCCGTTGCCAAACAGTACCTGGAGTTTCCATTTTGGGCTCCTAGGTTGTATTCAGTCTACACCCAGCCGACATCCTTTGATTCTGCGAGTCGCATTTTCCCTCCGGGGAGCGGCGCTACTAACCTACCGCGGGAACGAACTCCTTGAGTTGGTCGCTGCATACAGGCGCTCAGCCGTCTATATCGAGGGCGCCAACGCCTGGCCATCGGCTTGGTAGAGGGCGTTCTCGATTGCGCCAAATCGCGTGCCCCAAGAAGAAAAGGGCCAGGGCCCCCGGCTCTGGCCCTTTTGCCTCGGAAGCACTTTACCGCGACCCAGCGATGACAGCGATCGGAATCGCCTGTGCGACTTCGCGCTCATGGGCAGCGGTTCCGTGCTTGGGCTTGTATGGCGCGTAACGAAGGACCACGCCGACTTCCGGCAGGCGGATTTCGCTCACGGTGCAGCCAGCTTTGCCTTGACGGATCACCAGCACGGCCCGGCCGGCCACCGCCGGATCGTGACTCTGAGGCAGCACCATGGCTACTGCCTTTCCGCCCTGAGTCACTTGCAGCATGTCGCCGGTGCGCATCCCTTCCGAGCTGAAGGCGTAATCGCCCGCCTGCAGGGTCGCGGTGCCCCAGCGGACCTCAGCCGGCAGTGAGAATGTCCCGCGGAACGTCTGCGCATTGGCAACTACGGCGCCCAAGCTGGATGCCATAACGCCCAGTGCCAAGGTGCGAAGCAGCGTATTGTTTCGAATCGATCTCATGACGAACCTCCTTATGTTCGCTTTCAGGCCAACCCTCGAGTTGCCTTCACCCTAGAATGCGCAAAACGCCGCGACAAACTGTCATCGGAGAAAAAGATTTTACGGCCTAAACACTCGGCTTCCGTTCGGCACGATTGGAACATCTTGCCCGGCCGCTTCGTCCTCTGCTTAGAGACCGCGGCGCTGGCGAAAGGCATATGGCGGCTGGTCGGCGCATGTGGTAGTTTTGAAGATATTCAGGTCTGCTTAAGCTGTGAGCTATGGAGCCGTCAACCCATCAGGTCACGCACCTGCTCCAAGCGTGGGGTGAAGGAGAACAGGGCGCGCTGGACGAACTGGTTCCGCTGGTGTATCAGGAGCTGCACCGGTTGGCCCAGGTGTATATGTCCCGCGAGCGGAGCGGCCATACACTGCAGACCACGGCGCTGGTGAATGAGGCCTATCTCCGGCTGGTCGATACCACGCAGGCGAGCTGGCAGAACCGTGCGCACTTTTTCGCGATCTGCGCGAACGTGATGCGCCGCATCCTGGTAGAGTGGGCTCGCTCGCGCCAGGCCCTGAAACGCGGCGGGGCGGCACGGCCGCTCGATCTGCTGGAATCCCTGGTGGCGTCGGAAGAGCCCGGCCGGGACCTGGTGGCCCTGGACGACGCGCTGAAGGATCTCTCCGCGCTCGATCCCCGCAAGGGCAAAGTGGTGGAGCTCCGCTTTTTCGGCGGTCTGAGCGTGGAAGAAACCGCGGAGACACTGAAGATTTCCTGTGAGACGGTAATGCGCGATTGGAAGTTCGCGAAGAGTTGGCTGCGGCGCGAGTTGGGCAAGGAGAAACGGGTTGCTATCTGAACGCTGGCAGCACATTGAGAGCTTGTACCACGCGGCGCTGGAGCAGGACGCGGCCCACCGGAGCGGCTACCTGCGCCAGGCGTGCGCCGGAGACGAGGAACTGGAGCGGGAAGTGGAGTCGCTGCTGGCGCAAGCCGACGGAGGCGACGGTTTCCTGGAGGCGCCAGCGCTCGACGCTGCGGCGCGGGTGGTGGCGCAGGACGAGGCGCGCGCGGGCGAAAATCCCCGCGGCGGAGGCGAAATGGTGGGCACAACCATTTCCCACTACCAGATTTTGGAGGAGCTGGGCGGTGGCGGAATGGGCGTGGTCTACAAGGCGCTGGACACACGCCTGGGAAGACCGGTGGCGATCAAGTTTCTGCGCACCGCAGGCCTGGGACTGGGCGACCTTGGCAACGAGCAATCGCCGCAACATCGGGCCGAGATGCTCGAGCGCTTCCGGCGCGAGGCACGGGCCGCATCGGCGCTGAATCACCCCAATATCGTGGTGGTTCACGACGTGGGGCAGCACGAGGGCCGGCCGTTCATGGTGATGGAGTTCCTCGAAGGTTGCACCCTCAAGCAGGTGATCGAGCGGGGGCGCCTGCGGACGCAAGCCATGATCGACCTGGCGATCGAAATCGCCGACGGTCTGGCCGCGGCTCACGCCAAGGGCATCATCCACCGGGACATCAAGCCGACCAACATTTTTGTAACCGGCGCGACCAGCGGCAGCCCGGGACAAGTGAAGATTTTGGACTTTGGCCTGGCGAAATCGTGGACGCCTCTGGCGCGGCCGTCGCCAATGCCGGCTTCGACGGACATGAGCACAACCGCGACCTTGGCCGCTGGTAACGACGTCTCCCTTACTAGCCCGGGCATCACCGTGGGAACGGCGGCCTATATGTCTCCGGAACAGGCTCGGCGGGAAGAGCTGGATGTGCGCACGGACCTGTTCAGTTTTGGAGTGGTGCTTTACGAGCTGGCGAGTGGGCGGCGCCCGTTCCCGGGAGACGTCGCGGCCGTCGTCTTGCACCAGATCCTGGCGGAAGCGCCGGTTCCGCTGTTGCAGTTGAATCCGCGGTTGCCAGCCGAGCTGGAGCGAATCGTTGGCAAGGCTCTGGAGAAGGATCGCACGCTGCGTTATCAATCGGCCGCCGAAATGGGTGCGGATTTGAAGCGGCTCAAGCGCGATAGCAGCTCGGCCGGCGCGCCGGCTGCGTGGCTGCCTGCCGGCGTCGCGCAAAAGGCTGCGCGGGCCAGGATTGCGATTGGCCGCTGGTGGATCGCCGCCCTGCTGGCCATGGCTGCAGGTGCCGCCTGGGTGAACGCAGAGCTGCGCCCGTGGCCGGTCCTGAAGGTGAGTGCGTACAAGCAAATCACCAACGACGGCGGGATGAAAGGTCTTATCGGGACGGACGGCGTACGGCTGTACTTCTTCAGGAACTCCGGCACAGGGCACTGGATTGGCCAGGTGGCCGTCAGCGGCGGAGAGCCGGCGCGCGTGCCCATGCCGTCGCCGTATTTCAAGGTTTTCGACCTGGCTCCGGACGGTGCAAGCTTGCTGGCGCTGGAGATCGCCACCTATGGGGAAGGCCCGCTGTGGAACGTGCCCATTCCGGGCGGCTCTCCGCTGCGCATCGGCAACTTGACAGGGTCTTCAGCGGCCTGGTCGCAGGACGGCGGACGGATCGCCTATGCCGAACATGGCGGCCTGTTGGTGGCCCAAAGCGATGGCAGTGCGGCGCGCAAAGTGGCGAGTGTCGCGGGGGAGATCGCGATCCCCGCTTGGTCGCCGGATGGCAAGCGAATCCGATTCACGGCATACGACGAGCAGCGCCACCAGTCGGCCCTTTGGGAGGCGTCCGTGGAGCGCGGCGGAGCGCATCCTCTTTTTACCGGGGCCCCCTCCGACGACTGCTGTGGCCGATGGACGCCGGATGGAAGATATTTCATTTTCTACAGGCAGGGACAAATCTGGGCGATGGCGGAGCCGCGCCGGCTGGCGTGGCGGTCACGTCCGCAGCCGGTTCAGATCACCAGCGGCGCTGTTAGGTTTGTCGATGCATTGCCCGCCAAGGACTCTCAGCGCCTGTTCGCGGTTGGAGTCGCGCCGCGCGGCGAAGTGAATCGGTTCGACACGCGCAGCGGCCAATTCGTGCCGTTGCTTGGCGAAGTCTCCGCGGATTTCGCGACGTTTTCCCCGGACGGACAGTGGATCGCCTATGTGACTTACCCAGACGGCGCCCTATGGCGATCTAAGCCCGACCGCAGCGAGCGCCTGCAACTGACTCAGACGGCGCCGAACTCTTTCGCCGCGCTTCCCCGCTGGTCGCCGGATGGAACGCAAATCCTATACTCGGCTGCCGCTGCCGGCCAGCTGCCGAGAATCTACCGCGTGCCGGCCAGCGGGGGCCAATCCCAGTTGCTGCTGCCGGACCTCAACCAGGTGAATTCGGACGGCGGCTGGTCTCCGGACGGCAAGAAGATATGCTTTGGCGGCGCGTCGGGTACACCGGGCCGTCCGACCGCCCCCAACATTCACGTGCTCGACCTGGAAACCGGCAACGTGACCGACGTGCCGGGCTCGGATGATTTCTTTTCTCCCCGTTGGTCGGCGGATGGCCGCTCCATCGCCGCCCTGAATCTGGATTCAACCCGGCTGGCGGTTTTCCGCTTCGCAACCGGGCGGTGGGAAGATCTGGCAAAGGGGACGTTCAGCTTTCCCTGCTGGTCGCACGACAGCCGGGCTGTCTATTACATCCAGAGCACCAACAATCCTGCCGTTATGCGCGTCCGCGTCGCGGATCACAAAGTCGAACGGGTGGTCGATCTCAAAGAGACCAGCCTGACCGGGTTTTATGGTTCATCGCTGTCCCTTGCCCCGGATGACGAGCCAGTAATGACCCGCAACCGCGGCTCGATGGAGATTTTTGCGCTCGATTGGCGCACGCTCTGACGCGTGGAGGGCTGGATTTCGCGTGTGTGCCGACGCAATCCTCCGGCGTTCGTGCCTCGACGGGTGCAAAACGCCGTTTTCGGAACCAGGAAAGTGAAATAATAAGCTCCATGAAAACACCCGTGTTTGTTGCTTTGGCCGCATCGCTCCTTGCGCAGGCGCAGACCGCTCCGGGTGACAAGCGGCCGCCGGTTATCGACGTTCATGTGCACACTTTGGGTGGGTTCCCAGGCGTTGGTCCAATGTGCCCATTCAATCCGCAATTCCTCGCTTCGGATCCGAAATCGACAGAAGGTCCGATGGGATGGGCGAAGCAGAACTGCACTCTGCAACTGGAACCAGCCAAGACACCGGATGAGTACATGAAGTCAATGCTCGCTCAATATGAGGAGCTGAACGTGACGGCCGTGGTGATGGGCGATCTTAAAGAAGTGCAGAAGTGGAAGGATGCGGCTCCGCCAGGGCGAATCATCACCGGCACGTCGTTCGACGCGGCCATGGGAGGCACGAAGTTTGTTTCATTGGACGACATGCGGGCAGCCTTCACCAAGGGCGGGATGCAGGTGATGGGCGAAGTGGGGTTGCAGTATCAAGGCATATCGCCGAGCGATATGAGCGTGGACCCGTACTTCGCCCTAGCGGAGGAATTGGACATTCCCGTGGGCATACACATGGGCACGGGCGGGTCCGGCCGGGCGAATGTGGCGATGCCGAAGTTCCGTGGGTCGATGGGCAATCCTCTGCTCCTCGAGGAGGTGCTGGCACGGCATCCGAAACTGCGGTTGTGGATCATGCATGCGGGGTATCCGATGATCGACAATCTGCTGACGCTGCTGCAGGCGAATTCGCATGTGTACGTGGATGTGGCAGGGCTGATTTGGAGTTACCCGTTGAAGGAAGTTCACGGGTACATTCAACGGATTGTGGAGGCGGGGTTCGAGGACCGAGTGATGTTTGGTACGGATCAGATGATCTGGCCGAAGCTGATGGCGGCGTCGATTGGAGTGATTGAGGGCGCGACGTATTTGACGCCGGAGCAGAAGCGCGACATTTTGTACAACAATGCGGCACGGTTCCTGCGGTTGAAGTAACCATCAGACACGAATGCTCGTTGAAGCGCCTGTTTTATCACCGGTGGACACGAAGTTGCCGCTTGCCCACAGCCGCTGGAGAACGCCGGGTGCGAGGCCGGCGATTCGGCGATGTCCGGCTATTCTCCGATGATTTTGATCAACGCGCGTTTCTTGCGCCCGCCGTCAAACTCGCCGTAGAAGATCTGCTCCCACGGTCCGAAGTCGAGCTTGCCGCCGGTGACGGCGACCACCACTTCGCGTCCCATCACCTGCCGCTTCAGGTGCGCGTCCGCATTGTCTTCGCCGGTGCGGTTGTGCCGGTACTGCGAGGTAGGCTCGTGGGGCGCGAGCCTTTCGAGCCATTTCTCGTAATCCGCGTGCAGGCCCGGTTCATCGTCGTTGATGAAAACGGAAGCCGTGATGTGCATGGCGTTGATCAGCACCAAACCTTCTTTGACGCCGCTTTCCCGGAGGCAGTCTTCCACCTCCCGTGTGATGTTGAGGAACGCTCGCCGTCCGGGGACCTCAAACCACAATTCTTTGCGAAAGGACTTCACTCTCCCATTGTCGCTCTTGCAGGCTGTTGGCTCATGGGCGGTTGGAGATTGGCTCGCATTGAGCTATCGGCAGCTTGCCGCGGCGAAGTTGACAGCTCTCTTTTCCGCCGATCTCAGGCAAGGTCGTAGCGATCCAGGTTCATCACCTTGTTCCACGCAGCCACGAAGTCCTTCACAAACGCCGCCTTCGAGTCGACACATGCATAGACTTCCGCGATTGCTCGGAGCTGGGAGTTCGAACCGAATACAAGGTCGACACGGGTGCCGGTCCACTTGACTTTGCCTGTCGCGCGATCGCTCCCCTCAAATACGCCTTCGGTAGAGGAGGCCTCCCACTTCGTACCCATGTCGAGCAGGTTGACGAAGAAATCATTCGTCAGCGTCTCGGGCCGGTTGGTGAAGACGCCGTGTTTGGACTGCC
>JBEKYE010000071.1:0-15075 GCA_049511275.1 Bryobacteraceae bacterium | reverse complement strand
CAGGGCTGGCGCATGCTGTGGATGTGGCTGACCTCGCCGGCCAGGTTGAAAATGACGGAGCAGCCGCGGATATCGGCGGCGAAACACGCAGCGTCGGCAATGTCCGCAATGATGACGCGGACATCACCGCCGGCGGCCGCGATGTTATGCCGATTCGCCCCGCAGCCCGGCACGGCAGAGTCCACCACGGTGACGCGGGCGCCAGCCCGCGCCAGCCGCAGAGCCAGGTTACTGCCAATGAAACCCAGTCCTCCGGTGACCAGAACCTTGGAATTCCTGTAGGCGGAGATCACCCTCTCCGCTGGTAAACCCAACCGTTCGATGAGCTATTTGTAACGCATCGCACATGGTTCCGCAACTCCGAGAGGCGGACTTCACGAACCGGCCGGTTCGGCGGGACCGGCTCCGGCGGCGGCTTCCGGGGCCGGCGGCGCGTCCTGCGCCATTCGCTCGAAGACTCCGCGGGCGGCTCGTTGGGCGGCCACCTTCTTGGTCCGGCCATCAGCCTGGCCCATCCAGTCTTTGCCCACCCGCACTTCGATGGTGAACGTCTTGGAGTGCTCGGGGCCGCGTTCGCGCACGACGGTGTAGCGCGGCGCTGGAAGTTGGCGGGCCTGGGCCAGTTCCTGGAGTGCGCTCTTGAAGTTGGTGATGGCGGGCTGGATGTCGGTGCCCGCATCCTCGTCGCCGGAGAATGGCGCATCCAGCACGTGCGCGGCGACGAAAACGCGGACGGCTTCCGCGCCGCCGTCCAGGTAGATGGCCGCGATGAGGGCTTCCAGACCATCCACCAGCAGCGTTTTCTTGGCTCGGCCGCCGCTCATTTCCTCGCTGCGGCCCAACTCGAGATAGCTCCCGAGATCCAGCCGCCGCGCTACCCCGTGCAGGTGGGCGGCGCTCACCAGGTGGGCCTTGAGCTGGGAGAGCTCGCCTTCGCGAGATTCGGAGTAGCGGCGGACCAGGGCTTCGGAAATGAGAAACCCGAGGATCGAATCGCCCAAGAATTCCAACTGTTCGTTATCGTTCTGCGGAGAGCCCGTGCCTCCCTGTGCTTCGTTGGCGGCGGAGCTGTGAGTGAGCGCGCGGCGCAGCAATTCCGGATCTGAGAACCGGTAGTTGATCCTGGATTCCAGCGATTCGAGCTCCGCGCGCATGAAAGGGAGCGGTACTACTTTTTGCCCTTGGCCGCAACGGCGGCGTTCTTAATGCTGGTGACCACGCTCTTGATCTGCGGATGCAGGTCGGGTTTCGCCAGCAGCTGGTCGCAGATGGCGATCGCCTCGTCGTACTTGCCGGACGACAGGTAAACCGAGGCCAGGCGGGTGTTGTAGGCGTCTTGCGGGTCGCCATCCACGGCAGCCTTGAATTCGGTGATGGCGGCATCCCAGTCCTTACGCACCATGGCCAGCATGCCGAGGCCATTGTGAGCCTCGGCGATGGTGTATTTCTGGTACTCGGCCCACTGGGCGTCGGGGAGTTGCGGATTCGGCTTGGAGGCGGCTTTCACCAACTCGATGGTGTCGTTGAAATCCTTGGCGGCGTTTGTGAGCTTCTCCTGTCGATCGAGGTCGTGGTCGCCGATGTGGAGGGCGATGACTTCACCCAACACCAACGTCATTGAGTAGTCTTTGGGGTCCACCTGCAGCGCCTCCTGGGCATAGACTTGGGCGTGTTCGGCGTCGCCCTTCGTCTGGTAGGCTTTGGCCTCAATCCTGAGAGCGAACTCTTTGTAATCGCTATCGGCGAATTGCGTGAGCAGATCGTTGGCGGCTTTGATGATCGCATCGGGGTTATTGCTTTGCGCGGCCGACTGCAATGCCATCATTGCCTTGCCTTCCGCCGCCGACTTCGGTGCGGGCCCCTTGGGTTGGGCCGGTGCTGCCTGGGGAGCAGCCAGGGCCGCGAAACCGGTCGCCAAAGCCAGGATACCGGTGAGAATTATACGTTTCATTGCAAGACTCCTTAAGTTTCCTAATTACTTCGAAATCTGTTGCAGGCCTTTTTGCGCCTCGGCGCGCGCCAGGTCGGTGGCGCCTTCCACTTTCAAAGCATCCTGGAAGCAGATGGCCGCCTTTTCGCGCTCGCCCACTTCCAATCTTAGTTTTCCCAGGTAAACCAAAGCCCAAGCGCGGATGGACGCCTCGGGCTCCAGTTCCAACGTTTGTTGCAGCAGCGTTTCGGCGTCGTCCGGATTGTCCTGCGCCAGCGCGATGCGTGCCAGTCCGTAATACCCGGCGGCCTGCTCCGACTTTTTCATGGCCTGCTGAATGGCCTGCTGGAAGAGCTTCTCGGCCTTTTCCAATTCCCGGTCTTTAAGCAATTGCTCGGCGCTCTGGAGTGTTTCGACCGCCGGCGGCCTGGCGGGTGGAGGCGGCGGAGCGGGCGCGGCAGGCGGGGCCGCTTCGGGCTTGTTGAACTGCACCGAGGTCAGGCGCGCGTCCTCTTTATAAAGGTCGATGGCCTGCACCATGCTGGTATAGTAGAGCGCCATGGTCAGCTCCTGCTTTTCGTAAGCCGGCAGGGCCTCGAAAAAGTAAGGAGCCAGAATATAGCCTTCGCGCAACGCGTCCTGGACGGCCTGCGGTTTGCGATCCAGGCGGGCCTGGACGGCGCGCACCAGCGATCCCGTGGTGAGCAAAAGGAAATCCTGTTTGTATGCGTCGCCCAGCATGCGGGCACGCTGGGCATGTTCCGCCAGCGGCTTCTTGCGGTTCAGAATCTCTTCATTGCGGGTGGCCAGCGGATCCAACAGGTAGTACAGGTAGGCCTGGCGGATTTCGGCGATGCGCGGCTCAGCCGATGGCGTCACCACGATGGTGTATTCGTTGCCGTAGCTACGCGAATGAACCTGGTTGGGCGCGGCCAGCGGCTCCACGAAGATCTGAAAGTGACGGCCGCGAACACCGGTGGTCTGCTGCCGCAGGTAAGCGTTGATCTGGAGAACGGCTTCGCTCACGGGCGCGTGATAGGGCGCGATCATCCGATCGATGGCGGGCTGCGCGCCGGTCCATAGTTCCTGGATGCCGGCTTCCTTATAAAACGCCGCCAGCAGGGGCGAGAGAGCGAGCAGCCCAGTGACATCCGGCGGAATGTCCACGTCGCGCATTTTGACGGCGAAATCCGGCGGGCCGCCGGCGGTGAGCGCGAAGGAGATGTACTGGCTGAGCTCGGCGGTATCGTTGGTCCGATGGTGCTGCTCAAAAAACAGCTTCAGGGCGGCCAGAGAAGGAATATTGCGTTTGGCAAGTTCCGCGCGAATGGCGGCGCGAAGCGGGTTGTTACCGGGCGAAGAGACAGCGGCGTCGTATCCGGCGGCGTTGATGGCGGCCATCACCGTGAAAAGCGTCTGGCTGGCGTCGAGTTGTCCCTGTTCGGCGGGGGTAGCACGAGCCGACAGGCCTATCGCCAGAATGGCTGAAAGAACTAACCGATTCAACGAATTCCGCCTTCGAAAGTCCCAGTTTAGCGTACTTGCGCGGATCCATGGCCGCGGTAAGGGCGAGCCTCGGCCGCGACGAGCAGCGGCGCCTGCCGGAGTCATAACACGTGGTAGTAGCCCGCGCGCAGCACCACTTCCACGGGCAGCCCGAAGACCGCCGACAGCGTGGCCGCGTTCAGCACCTGCTCCTTGGGTCCGTCGCGATAAATGCGGCCGTCGCGGATCGCCACCACGCGCCCGATCTCGGGGATGATGTCGGGCAGGTGGTGCGTTACCATCAGAAGGCTGATTCCGGCGCGCGCCAGTTTGCGGAAAACCTCGCGCAGTTCGTGGGTGGCGTGGAGGTCCAGGCTGGAAGTCGGCTCGTCCAGGATCAGGGCTTGCGGGTCGTGGACCAGCGCGCGGCCCATGAGGATGCGCCGCGCTTCGCCGCTCGACATCTCGTTGGTGTTGCGCGCGGCCAGGTGGGAGATCTCCAGCAGATCCAGGATGGCATGCGCCTTCTCTTCCATCTGCGGCGTCACCTGGTGGTTCGGCCAGATGCCCACGCTGCCGAAAAAGCCCGAAAGCACAATCTCGTAGCCGGAATAATCGCGCGTGCACATCTGCACCCAGTCGTTGGAGACGATCCCCAGGTGATGGCGGAGATCGAAAATGTGCCAGCGGTCGCGGCCCAGGATGCGCAGCCGCCACGGCTCGGGCTTGATGGAGGGGTAGAGCTCGCGCGTAATCAGTTTAATGAAGGTGGATTTGCCGGAGCCATTGGGGCCCAGAATGGCGGCGTGCTCGCCTTGCGCGATGGCGAGCGTGACGCCCTCCAGCACCACGCGCCCGCCGCGCCGCACGGTGACGTTTTGGAAATCGATGAGAGGGATGGAGAGAGTCAACTCTCTATCTTATCCAGCTATCTCATCCAGCAGGCCGCCATCCGGCCCGATCAGTCTCACCACCATGCCCAGCGTGCCACCGGCATGGGTGGAACAGCTCAGGCAGGGATCGTAGGCGCGCACCACCGCCGAGACGCGGTTCAGCATGCCCTCTTTGAGTTGCGTGCCGTCCACGAAGCGCCTGGCTACTTGCGCCACGCCGGCGTTGAGGGCCAGGTTGTTGTGGCCGGTGGCGACAATCAGGTTGACCCATTTGACGGCGCCGGTTTCGTCCACCTTGTAATGATGGATCAGCACCCCGCGCGGCGCTTCGATCATGCCGACGCCTTCCAGGCAATTCACCGCGGCGTGAGAGCGCACGTGCGGATTGAGGATGTCCGGGTCGCTCAGCAGCAGCTCGATCTTTTCCAACGCGTGCAGCAGCTCGATCAGGCGCGCGTAGTGGTAGTGGAACGCGCTGTGGGCCGGCGCGCCGCAGCGCTGGCGGAACTCGGCCAGTTCGCGGTCGGCCTCGGGAGTGTTGCAGGCATCGGCCACGTTGAGGCGGGCCAGCGGCCCCACGCGGTAAACGCCGGCGGGATAACCGACGGGTTTGAAGTAAGGCGCCTTGAGGTACGAATCCTTGAGCGCGGCCTCGCCAATAAACTGAGCGTAATCGCGCGCGCGGATGTCGGTGGCTACAATCTTGCCGCCGGCGTCCTTAAATTGCAGCAGACCGTCGTACCACTGGAGGCCGGCGCCATCGTCCAACAGACCCGCGTACATCGTGGGGGCGGTGCCGAAGCTGGCGATCTCCTGGTCGAAGCGGTCCAGGATGCCTTTGAAGAACTCGAGTGTGCGCAAGGCCGAGGCGCGGGCGGCCGGCAAGCCGGCCAAAGTGCGATCGCGCACTTCGGCGGCCAGCGGCGCGTTGACCCCGCCGGGAACGATCCACGACGAGTGGATGCGCTCCCTGGCAAGGCCCTCGATGATCTCCTGTCCGAACTTGCGGAGCGCGACGCCGCTTCTGGCGGCGTCGGGATTCTCCTCGATCAACCCGAACAGGTTGCGCCGCGCCGGGTCGGAGTCGAAGCCCAACAGGAAGTCGGGCGCCGATAAATGGAAAAAACTAAGCGCGTGGGATTGCACGAACTGCGCGCAGTGAGCCAGTTCGCGCAGTTTCATGCCGGCCGGGGGAGGCACCACGGTCATGATGGCGTCGCAGGCCTTGGCGGAAGCCAGCAGGTGGCTCACCGGACAGATGCCGCAGATGCGAGCGGTGATCGACGGCATCTCGTAATAGGGGCGCCCCTCGGTAAATTTTTCGAATCCGCGGACCTGCGTGACATGGAAATGCGTATCGGCGACGCGGCCGGCGTCATCCAGGTAGATGTCGATTTTGGCATGGCCCTCGATGCGCGTGACCGGGTCGATGGTGATCTTTTTCATAAGAATTCCTGCTTAGCCAAACTTCACCTTGGAACTCAGGTCGGGTATGCGCCCTTCGAGCAGTTCGTTCAGCACCAAGAGAATCGACTGGGCGGGCGGCGGGCAGCCGGGGACTTCGAGATCCACCTTCACCACCTCGTGCAACGGCACAGCCATACGGAGCAACGGCGGAACCCCATCGTGAGGCACGCCCGGAGTTTGCTGCACGCCCTCGACGTAAATGCGTTCCAGCATCTTACGCGTGAGCAGCGGGTTGCGCATGGCGGGAACGTTGCCGGTAACCGCGCAATCGCCCAGCGCCACCACCAGTTTGCTGCGCTGCCGGATGGCGCGGATTTTTTCCAGATCGTCCTGAGAACTGACTGCGCCTTCCACCAGGGTGACGTCGACGGCCTTGGGAAACTCCTGCGCATCCACCAGCGGGCCGTAGACCACCTCGGCTTTCTTGGCCACGGCGAGAATCGCTTCGTCCATATCGAGCAGCGACATGTGGCATCCGGAACAGCCGTCCAGCCACACCGTGGCGAGCCGGATCTTTTTCAGGCTCATGAGTGGCCTCCGCGCTTTCCGGCCAGGCGGGTCACCCGGTCGCCCTGCTTGACCATCTCCTCCACCGCGCAACCTTTCTCGGCTAGCGCGCCGGTGGGGCAAACCTGCACGCACTTGCCACAGTTGGTGCAATTCCTGGACTTGCCCCATGGCCAGTTCATGCCGCACACCACCATGGAATGAATGCCGCGCCGGGCGATGTCCCAAACGTTGGCGCCCTCCACTTCGGCGCAAACCCGCACGCAGCGTGTACAGAGAATGCAGCGGTTGTGATCCAGCACCCAGCGCGGGTGCGAGACGTCCACGGCCAGCTTGGGAAACGCGTAAGGATACCGCACGCTGGTGACGCCCAGGCGCTGCGCGAGGGACTGCAACTCGCAGTGGTTGTTGGAAACGCACACCGCGCACATGTGGTTCCGTTCCGAGAACAGGAACTCCAGCGCGATGCGCCGGTAGTGTTTGAGTTTTTCCGAATTGGTGGTGACGCTCATGCCATCCTGCACCGGAGTGGTGCAGGCCGGCAACAGGCGGTTGACGCCGGACACTTCCACGATGCACAGGCGGCACGCCCCCGCCGGCGAAATGTTCTCCAGCCAGCAGAGCGTGGGGATGTATTTGCCGCCGGCTCGCGCCACTTCGAGAATCGTCTGGCCTTCACGGGCGGCGACATATTCGCCGTCGATTCGAATTGAGATCTTGTCAGGCAAGCGAGGTCTCCTAACCGACTAATGGTGATCCTTGATATCGCACCGCAAACAGCGGCCGGCTTCGTCCAGGGCGTCTTCGGCGGAAAGCCCGATGGTGGCTTCGACGAAGCTTCCGGCGCATTCCGCGGATGGGAGTTCGCCAGCCTGGTGCCGCGGGCTTTCGCTGGGCTGTTGCGGAGCGAGGTTGCTATATGTGAACTGGGCTCCAATGCTTTCCCATCGCCCCGAGCCCATGAGGCGCTTGTCGATAGTGCGCGCGGCCTTCTTGCCGTAGCCCATGGCATTGCAAACGTTGGATGCGCCGCTGATCAGGTCGCCACCCGCGTAGAACTTGGCGCGGCTGGTTTCCAGGGTATAGCGATCCACTTCCAGGGTGCCATCCTCTTTGATGCGCAGACCGGAAGCGCGGGCGAAGTCGGGGTCGACCACCTCGCCCACCGCCAGGATGACGGTGTCGCAGTGGATACGGATGATTTCCTCGGTCGGCACCGGGCGGCGGCGGCCCGAAGAGTCGAACTCGCCGAGTTTGGTCTTGACCAGTTCGATGGCCTTGACGTTGCCCGCTTCGTCGCCCACGATGCGGTGCGGCGTAGCCAGGAACTGGAATTTGGCGCCTTCCTGTTGGGCGGCGTCGGTATCTTCCCGGATGGCCGGCATGTCTTTGCGCTCGCGGCGATAGATCACGGTGACCTCCGCGCCCATGCGCAACGCGGTGCGCGCCGAATCGACGGCCGCGTTGCCGCCGCCGATTACGGCGACCTTGTGGCCCAATTGCACGGGCCCTTCCTTGGCCACGGCTTCCAGGAAAAGGAGCGCCGGCAACACGCCTTTCAGCTCCGTTCCGGGCAGATAGACCCAGGATTCCTTCCAGGTGCCGATAGCCAGGAAAACGGCGTTGTACCGGTTGTCCAGATCGTTGAGAGCGATGTCGCTGCCCACCGTCACGCCGCATTGGAACTTCACGCCGATACGGCCGATCAACTCCACTTCGCGACGCACCACGTGGCGCGGCAAGCGGTATTCGGGAAGCGCGTAGCGCAGCATTCCGCCGGGCTCCGCATTGGATTCGTAGACCGTCACTTCATGTCCCAGCAGCGTCAGATAGAATGCCGCCGCCAGGCCGCTGGGGCCTCCGCCCACCACGGCTACTTTTCGATCGGTGGGCGGGAGTTTGCGCGCGGCGATGCGCTCCACCAGCGCATCGAACCGGTCGGACTGGTAGATCGCGTCCGCAATGCAGCGGTGGACTTCGCGCATGTTCACAGATTCGTCGAGCGAGCGGCGCCGGCAGCGGTTCTCGCAGGGATGCTGGCAGACGCGGCCGGTGGAAGCCGGCAGCGGATTGTCCAGCACCACCGCTTCGAAGGCGTCTTCCAGGCGGCCTTCCTGATAGAGCTGGAGGTACCGCGGAATATTCATGTGCAGCGGGCAACTGTTCTCGCAGGGGGAGAGCGCCAGTTCTTCGCACACCCCCGCGCGGCAGCGCTTGGCGCGGATGTGATCCTCGAATTCCTGGCGGAAGTGCCGCATGGTGGTGAGCAGCGGATTGGGCGCGCTCTGTCCCAGGCCGCACAACGAGGTGTCGCGGATCATCCGGCCCATCTCGTCCAGCCGGTCCAGGTCGGTTTCGGTGGCCCGGCCGCGCGTGAAGGAATTCAGAATCCGCAGCGACTTGTCGAGCCCCACGCGGCACGGCACGCACTTGCCGCACGATTCGGCATGCGTGAATTGGATGAAGTAGCGGGCCACATCCACCATGCAGTTGTCTTCGTCCATCACCACGATGCCGCCCGACCCCATGATGGAGCCGAGTTGCGCCAGCGTTTCGTAATCCACCGCGGTGTCGAACATTTCCTGGGGAATGCAGCCGCCCGAAGGGCCGCCGGTCTGCACGGCCTTGATGTGCTTGCCGCCGGGGCCGCCTTCGCCCACATCGTAAATGAACGTCTTAAGCGGCGTGCCCATGGGCACCTCGACCAGGCCGGTGTTGGTGATCTTGCCCACCAGCGAGAAGACCTTGGTGCCCGCGCTCTTGGCGCTGCCGGTCTCACTGAACCAGGCGGGGCCCTTGGAGACGATCGGCGCCACGTTGAACCAGGTTTCGACGTTG
Organism: Bryobacteraceae bacterium; assembly: GCA_049511275.1. GTDB lineage: Bacteria > Acidobacteriota > Terriglobia > Bryobacterales > Bryobacteraceae > PALSA-129. The sequence goes on along the minus strand of JBEKYE010000071.1, from coordinate 5,955 downwards.
TTGATGTTGGTGGGCGCCTCCCAGAGTCCTTTTTGCGCCGGGAACGGCGGCCGCGGGCGGGGCCGGCCGGCGTAGTCTTCGAGCGATGCGATGAGCGCGGTTTCTTCGCCGCACACGAAGGCGCCGGCGCCTTCCACCAGGCGGATATCGAACTTGAAGCCGCGTCCGAAGATGTTGTCCCCCAGGACGCCGGACTGGCGAGCCTGTTCGATGGCGCGGTTCAGCCGGTGCACGGCCAGCGGATATTCGGCGCGCACATAGATGATGCCCTCGCCCGCACCCATCACGTAGCCGCCGATGATCATGCCTTCCAGCAGCGAGTGCGGGTCACTCTCGATTTCGTTACGGTTCATGTAAGCGCCGGGGTCGCCTTCATCGGCGTTGCAGATGACGAACTTCCGGTCTGCAACCGCCTTGCGGAGAAATTCCCATTTGAGCCCGGTGAGGAAGCCCGCGCCGCCGCGGCCGCGCAGTTTCGAAGCTTTGAGCTGCTCGATCACCATTTCCGGGTGGGCGTCGATCAGCACTTTGTAAAGCGATTGATAGCCGCCCACCGCGATGTACTCTTCGATATCGTCGGGGCTGATCAGCCCGCAGTTTCGCAGAACAATCTTTTTTTGCGGCTTGAAGAAGGGAATCTCCTGCCAGGAGGGAATCTTCGGATAGCCGCTGCCGTATAACAGGTGGGCGGTGAGGTGGTCCCATTCCTCGATCTTGCAGAGCGCCAGGTCCTCCGTCACCCGGCCGGCTGCGGTGTCGTCGAGAATCCGTTGCGCGTCGCTCGCGTCAACCCGCCGCAGAATCACCAGCGGCCGGCCGGGGATGCGAACATTCACCAGCGGCTCCTGGGCGCAAAAGCCGAAGCATCCCACCGAGGCCAGCTTGACGTCGCGGCCCTGGCGATCGATCAGCTCGGCAAAGGACTGATAGACGCCCTCGGCGCCATTGCCCGCGCCGCAGGTTCCCATTCCAACGCCGATTCTGGGCCGTGCGGAAAGCAGTTTCGCCATGCCGGCCTCCCGCACCGCGCTGAACGTGGCGATGTCCTGGATGCGAATCACTTCGTCCTCCCCAGATGCTGCAGTTCGCGCTCGAGCGTCTGTTCATTCACGTGGCCGAAGATGGCGTGGTCCACTTCCATCACGGGCGCCAGCGCGCACTGGCCGAAACAGGCCACCACGCGCACCGAAAAGCGGCCGTCCGGTGTAGTCACGCAGGTCTGTTCGGTGTCGTCGTCGGGCAGCCCCAGCTCGTGGCGCAAGCGTTGCAAAAGGCTTCGCGAGCCGTGAGTGTGACAAGCCGTTCCGCGGCAGATGCAGATGCTGTGCTCGCCCTGCGGGTCAAGATTGAACTGCGCGAAGAACGTCGCCACGCTGTAAATGCGGGCCAGCGGAATGTCGGCCCTTTCGGCCACGTATTCCAGGATTTCGGCGGTAAGGTACTTGTGCGGATGATGTTCCTGAATCTGCTGCAGAATTCCCAAGAGCGCTCCGGGCTGGCCGGAGTGCGCCACAATCGTACGGTCGGCGAAGGTCTGTTCCTCCTGCGACAATGCAGATTGGGCCGTGATCGCGGCCATGACACCCTCCAAGGTCTGAAGTAAATTTAAGTAAATATATTCAGACACTTATATCTTGAATTCTTACACACCCCGTTGTCAAGGGTCGGTGGGACAGGCCATCGCCTTATTGTGGTCAGGCTTCTCCAGGCCACGCGACTGACAGACGACACAAACCGATCGTCTGTCCCACTGAGCGGCATGGGGCAACCAAAATGTTGTAATACCAACCGTATTAGACCCAGGTGCTAAGATCTTCTTTAAGGATCTGCGGGAAGAGTTGGCATCGCTATGTTACGGATCGCCCGGCTGGTAATTACCGCGTTACTCGCGCTCGGCGTTGTTGCACAGCTTTGCGCGGCCGACGGCGATCGCGATTTTTCCGGAAGATGGGATCTTGACCGCAACGCGAGCGACTTGCGCGCGCTCCCGGTTGAAACCTACGAATTCCTGGAAGTGGAGCAGAGTACGCAGATCCACTGCACCGCCATTGACGCCCGTGGCGCTTCCATTCAGTGGACTTATTTTTTGAACGGCGGCGAAAGCCAATACCGGATCGGCGCCGAATCCATGAACAGCGTGGCCAAGTGGGAAGGTGACGCGCTGCTCATTAACACCCTGGTATCGGGTCTCCAAAACTACGCCGTTATGGACCGCTGGACTCTCTCGCGCGACCGCCGGCAATTGACCATTCAGCGCCAGATCTCGCGCGGCGCCATCCAGGCGGAGGGTCGCATGGTTTACGGCCACTTCGCAGTGGCCGCCGGCGCGCCTCCGCCGGCCGGTCCCGCGGCCCTAGCCGCAGCTCCGAAGCCAAGCCCAGCGGAGCAACCGGTGCTGGCCACGCGGCCCGCCGCTCCACCGGCCCTGCTGGATTTTACGATTCCCGCCGGCACGCACATTCTGCTCTCTCTCACCAGCAGCATCAGCACCAGGAACTCCAAGGAAGGCGACCGCGTCTACCTGCAAACCGCCGTGCCGGTCGCGCAGGACGGGCGCGTCGTGATACCCCGCGGCAGCTATGTGCAGGGTACCGTCACCAAGACCAAGCCGGCTGGCCGCCTGTCCAGCAAAGGCGAGTTGTACCTGCTCTTCGATTCGCTGACGCTGCCCAACGGCGTGACGCGCGACTTCCGCGCACGCCTGACATCCGCCGACGCGTCCAAGGGCAAGGTGGATTCCGATGAAGGCAAGATCAGCGGTGACACCGGCAAAGATCCCCACAAGGCGGCCACCGGGGTTGGCATCGGATCGGTGGGCGGCGTCATTGTGGGCGGCGCCGCGGGCCACCCCGTCACCGGACTGGGTGTCGGCGCCGCGGCCGGACTGGCCGCCGTGCTGCTCTCCAAGAACCAGGATGTCGTGCTGCCCCGCGGCACCTCGGTCGAGATGGTGCTGGATCGCGACCTTTACTATACTGCCGCGGAACTGCGACACTGAGCGGGATGTTTTCTTCGCGCTTCCGTTGGGATCTTCAGCCCAACCGCATCACCCAACTCCTGGCCGCCAGGCGTCGCGCCGGCGCCCGCGTTCTGGATCTGACGGAATCCAATCCCACGCGCGCCTCGCTCGCTTACCCGGCGGAAATTCTCAACGCCTTCGAAGATCCGCGCGCGCTGCTCTATGAGCCCGCGCCCGCCGGCGCCGCCGATGCCCGCCAGGCGGTGGCATCTTACTACCTTGCGCGCGGGCAGAGTGTGGACATCTCCCGAATCCTCCTCACGGCCAGCACCAGCGAGGCTTATGCCTACCTGTTCAAGCTGCTGGCCAATCCCGGCGACCACGTGTTGGTGCCGCGCCCGTCGTATCCGCTGTTTGAATTTCTGGCCCGCATGGAATCGGTCGAGCCCCGCCAGTACCCGCTGGTCTACCACAGCGCCTGGAGCATCGACCTGGAGGCTCTCGGCGGAGCCATCACGGATCGCACGCGCGCCGTGGTGCTGGTGAATCCCAACAATCCCACCGGCTCCTACGTGAAGCGCCATGAACTGGAAGCGCTGGCGCGGCTGTGCGTGGCGCGGCGCATCGCCCTGGTTTCCGACGAGGTCTTTTCCGATTACGCGTTCGCTCCCGATGCGACCCGCGCCGGGACGCTGGCCGGCGTGGAGGAGTGCCTGGCTTTCTCGATGAGCGGGCTTTCCAAGATCGCCGGACTGCCGCAAATGAAGCTGGGTTGGATTGTAGCCAGCGGCCCGGAGCACTTGCAACGCGAAGCCTTCGAAAAGTTGGAGTGGATCGCCGACACCTACCTTTCGGTGAGCACACCGGTGCAATGCGCCGCCGCGCGTCTGCTGAAGGCGGGAGACGACATCCAGAGACAGATCCGGGAGCGCTGCGCGGAAAACCTGGCGTCCGCCCGCGAGGCTCTGGCCGGGTCGGCGGGGAATATTCTGGCGGTGGAAGGCGGCTGGTACATCACCATCCAGGTGCCGAAGACTCGGACCGAAGAGGAATGGGCTTTGGAGTTGCTGGAGCGCGAGGACGTCCTGGTGCAGCCCGGCTTCTTCTACGATTTTGAAACCGAAGCCTTCCTGATTGTGAGTCTGCTGACGGCGCCGGCGATTCTCAACGAAGGGCTGACGCGTCTGAGGGCTTTCCTGTAGTTGGAAAAGACAATTTGGGCCGCCGATTCACACCGATGAACGCCGATCAGAAGATTGTCTTCGATCTGCGTTCATCCGTGTTCATCGGCGGCTTCAAACTATTCTAGTTTCCGCCTCCGCCTCCACGGCCCCCGCGTCCGCCCGCCGGCGGCGGAGCCGGCAGATCCTTGCGCGGCAGTTTCTCCGGCCGCGTCGCAGCGTTGTACACGAATGCGGCTTCCACAATCGCCATCTGCTCCATGTCGCCCTGCTGGATGCGTTCGTACACATCCATATTGGAATGGTGGGTGCGCGTATCGTAGTCCATCGGATCCTGAATGAACTGGAATCCGGGCAGCCCCACTGCGTCAAACGACTGGTGATCCGTGCCGCCGGTATTGCGAATGGTGATGTATCCGGGGGTCACGTCCTTCAGCGCGGCAAACCACTGCTCGAAGATCGGCCGGACCATTTCGTTGCCTTGCAGATAGATTCCGCGAATGCGTCCGGTGCCGTTGTCGATGTTGAAGTAGCCGGCGAAGCCGTCATGCTCGGCCGTCGTCTTCATGGTGGTCCGGTCGGCGAAGTGGTCCTTCACATAAGCCGCGGACCCCAGCAGACCTTCTTCTTCGCCGCCCCAGAGAGCCATGCGAACGGTGCGATCCATTTTGAGGTTGAGCGATTTCAAGATGCGCATCACTTCCATGGCCACGCAGGCGCCCGCGCCGTTATCGGTGGCGCCAGTGCCCATGTGCCAGGAATCGAAGTGGCCGCCCACCATCACCAGCTCATTGGGCTTGGTGGAGCCGGGGATTTCCGCGATCACGTTGAAGGCGTCGGTGATACTGGTGTCGAACTGCACCTTGATGTCGAAGGAGAGCTTCACCGGAACTTCGTGCTGCAGCAGCCGCACGATGCGGTTGTAATTCTCCGCCGTGATGGCCACCTGCGGCAGGTTCTTGGTGGGATCGCCAGTGCGCGGGGCGCCATTGCTGGCGAAAACCACGCCGCTTTCGCCGCGCGCGGAAGCCGTAATGGTCAGCAGGACGCCTTCATCCTGGTAGTAGGTGCGCATGCGTTCCGTAAAGGCCTGCTGTTGTTCCGGGGTCAGAGTCGGGCCGTTGCCGCCGCGTCCGCCGCGTCCGCCGCGCCCAGCCGCGGCGCCGCCGGTGGGGAACTGCTCGGGGATCAGCGCCAGCAGTTCTTCATCCGTATAGCGATGCCCCATGGCCGTGGTGGGGAAGGGCAGATCGAGCGGCCCGGCCGTCGTGAGCACGATTTTGCCTTTCAGTTTCCCGTGCCAGGTATCCAAATCGGCTGGTGTTTGAAGCTGAATCATGACGGCTTCGCCGGTCGCCAACCCGTCGGTCGGCCCGCTCCATGCCTGCGGGTAGCCGATGATCGGCATGTAAGTGGGCTCGACCATCGCTCCGCTGTAACCGGTGAGCTGCCAACTGGGGATGGAGGAAGGTCCGGCATTGCCCCGGCCCCCGCCGCCCCGCCCTTCGGATTTCGTCGACCACGGTTCCAGGTGGACGTTGCTCAACCCCCATTCCTTGAGCTGGCGGACTGCCCAATCGCCGGCCGCGCGGAATTGCGGCGAATTGGTGAGCCGCGGCCCGTAGCGGTCGGAGAGGTTGTACATGGTTTCCATGATCGGAGCGCCACGCCCGGCGCCGCCGCGGCCCCCGCCGCCTCCGCCGAACCCGCCCCCGCCGCCCAACTCCGCGGTCTTGATTTTGTGCATTACGTTCAGGTCTACCCGCTCGACGGCCTGCTGCGAGACCAGCAGCAGGGGAACGAACAGGAGAAGTA
>JBEKYE010000070.1:0-15124 GCA_049511275.1 Bryobacteraceae bacterium | reverse complement strand
GCGAGATGCCCACGTCCAAACGCGTCATCACATGGGCCGGATATCTGCTGCAGGGGTACGCCATCTATTGCATTCTCTCGCGGTCCCTGGTGTGGCCGGTGATATGGCCGCATGGAATCCTTCTCTATGGAATTGCGTTTCTGATTTACCTCCTCGGCGCCGGGTTGATGAACGGGATGCTGACTTCGGAGTTCTTCCGAAAGACCCAACTGGAAGCCGACCAGATTGCCGCACGACAGATCCAGCGGACCCTTCAACCCGGAAAACTGGACGAGTTGCCGGGCTACCAGCTGGAGACGTTCTATCAGCCCTTTCGTGAGGTGGGCGGCGACTACTTTGACGTCATTGAGCTCGCGGGCAAGCGAACGCTTTTAGCGGTGGCGGATGTATCCGGAAAAGGCATGCCGGCGGCGCTGCTGGCGGCGAACATACAGGCCCTGGTTCGAAGCGGCGCGAGTTTTGAGGCGGATCCCCTGGCGTTGGCTCGGCAGATCAACAGGCACCTATGCCGCTATACACCAAGCGATCGCTTTGCGACGGCAGTGTTCATCGTGCTGAGTCGCGATTCGGGAGAATTGACCTACGTGAACGCCGGCCACAACGCCCCGCTTGTTTTCGGTTCCGGATCTGCAATAGCGCTGGAAGCTACCGGCATGCCGCTCGGATTATTTCCCGGGGCGGCATATGAAGCTCGTACAACTCTTCTTCCGCCTGGTGGCGGCCTCCTGGTTTTCACGGATGGGCTTACCGATTCCATTTCCGGCGAGAATGCCGAAAACCGTTTGCGCGATGCTTTGGCCGACAGTTCAGGCAGGACGATGTCTATTCTGAAATCGTTGGTCGACCCGGAGCTCAACGAGGATGATGTCACCATCTTGCTCGTGAAACGTGATGCAGATGCAGCTTCCAGCGGCAGGCGTGGATAGCCCACTGACGGATGCCCCCATGACTCCCGGAGTGCGAGTGAGAACGGAATGGCCTCGGCCAGGGTGAATTCCGTCATGCCCAGGTAGATGCGCGCCCAGGGGCCTTGGACTCAAGCGTCGTCCCCTCTAACCGACTTGGTCAGCTCGGCAACAGGGCTAACGGTAACACCGGCCCGGCCGCCCAGACCCCGGGCTACCGCAGGTGGCTGCGCACTGGCGCCGGCATCGGCTCGCCCGGCCGTAACGCGTTCCATAGGATTTGGTTCAGTTCGTCGGGGTCGGCGCGATCATAGCCCGAAAAATCCAGCTTCATAGAGGCGATGGCCCCGGCCCCCGTTCGAGGGTTCCGCATCGTCAGGTCGGTCCTGGGCTCGATGGATGAAATGGGGTCCAGGGCCGCGTCCGTAGTGAACGACGCATACAGGGGCGTCGCCGCCGTGTCGAACTGGGTCATCGGCGGCAGCCCTAGAATCAGCTCGATGGTCCTGACGAACGATGACGTCGTGTACATCGTGCTGTCCACCGCGCCGCGCCTGATCCAGGGCGACACCACCAGGCCCACCGTTCGGTGCGCGTCGACATGGTCGGGCCCGTTCTGCGCGTCGTCCTCGATCACGAAGATGGCGGTTTCCTTCCAGAACCGGCTGCGGCTGATGGCCTCCACCATCCGCCCCAACGCCTGATCGTTGCTGCCCACTTGCGCGGTCGGCGAAAAGGCCCCCGGCGAGAGCCCGGAGGTATGGTCCTCGCCCAGCGACATGACCATGAAGTTCGGCCACTCGCCGGTCTTTTCGGCCTCACTTAGCTCCTTGATGAAGACCGTCGCTTTCTCAGTGTCCCGGCGCCCGGCCTGCAACCACTCGAGCGAAACGTGGCCCGCCAGCGATCCCACTGCTTTCACCTGGGGCGCGGAATCCGGCGACGACCGGAAACTGGCCATCTCGCCATAGGTCCGGAACGTCAGGTTGTGCCGGGCGCAAGAGTCCCACAAATATCCCGCCGGCGACGATTCCAGCCGCTCGTCCGCTGAGGGCTCATTGCGGTCGCTGTAACTGTTCGTCCATGCCTTCTCCGTGAAATCGGTGGCGTAGGCGGCATCGGACCACTGGTGGCCGTCCTCCGAAACCTCCCCGTCGCAGTACAGGTTATCCAGCGTCACGAAGCGGCGCGCCAGCGCGTGCGCGTTGGGCGTGATGTTCTCCCCGAACAGCACCAGTTTGGGATCGCCGTTGCCGGCGCCCAGGTCCCCCAGCACCTGGTCGTAGGTGCGGTTCTCGCGGATGATGTACAGCACGTGGCGGATCTTGGGAAAGACTTCGCGTCGCAGCCTGGCAGCCTGCGCCTCGTCCACATACTGGCCAGGCACCGGCACGTTGCTCATCGCCAGCTTGGTAAAAGCCGCGAGTTGTTTGGCATCCGGCAGGTCCACAATCGAAACGTGCCCGCTCAATATCCCCGCGATATAGTCGTAGGGCATCTTCGGGTCGGGTGCCTTCTTTTGGTACTGCGTTACAGCCGGGTAGTTGTTGCGGAATCCCATACCCTTGCCGGTTCCCACGTAAAGTTGCCGGCCGTCGGGCGAGACCGCCACAGCCGTCGGATACCAGCCCGTCGGAATGAAGCCGGTCACGCGCGATTCCTTGCGGTTGCTCACGTCGATCACGGCCACATTATTGTTGTCGGCGTTGGCCACGAACAGCCGGCGCCCGTCCGGAGAGAGCGCCAGCGCATCCGGCGTCGAGCCCACCGGCGCCCGCGGATCGAGCGACGTGCGGATCGTCTCCGTCACCGCCTCGCCCGTGATTACGCTGATTTCGTTCGAACCCGAATTCGCGACGTACAGGCGGCCGTCCGCGCCCCACACCATTTCGTTGGGATGGCTGCCCACCGCGATCCGCTTCGTCTCGTGCAGAGATCCCGGTTCGAGCAGGCTCACCGACCGATCGCCCCAGTTCGACACCGCCAGCGTTCGCCCGTTCGGCGAAAGAACCGCGCAGTATGGCCGGTAGCCGGTCTTTGCCGATGTCTGCTCGGTGAAATCCGCGCCCGCCAGCCGGTAGAGCGTGTCGGTCTGGATGTTCAGCACGTACAGCACGCCGTCCGGCCCCAGCGTCACTCCGGAAATGAAGCGGTCGTTTTCCTCCAACCCCGCGATCTGCAGCGGCTGCATCGGCGCCAACTTGCCATCCGCGTAGCGCACCCGCAGAATCGGCTTGTCGATGGAGTCGCGTATCAGCCCCGTGATGCCCAGCCGCGCCAGGGCCTGCGCGAAACTGTTCTTCGCCTTGCCGCCGCCGGAAAGGTAAACCACACCGGAGGCCGCGTCGAAGGCCATGCCGTCCCAGGTCTTGGCGACGTCCAGGGTTGCCGCAAGCTTGCGGCTCGCGGTGTCGATTACGTTGAGACTGTGGTCGTGATATCCGCCGGTGTTCACCAGCAATTGCGAACTGCCGGCGGCCACCTGCATTTTCATCGGCAGATCGCCTGGCAATTGAATGTGCGTCCCCGCCGGTGTAATACGCCACCCGTTGGGCAGCGTAACCGCGCCCGTGGAATCGGTGACGTTGGGCAGCCGGCGCTCCAGGCCGCGCTTCGCCGCCACAGCCAGGCCGATGGCCGACAGCAGGGCCAGTAGCAGAATCATTCGCGAACGTTTCATATGCAGGGACCTTGCCCACAATTCTAATCGACCTGCATTACAGGAGAATGTCGTGCGGTGGAAGGGGGCACTGATCCATGTTGAAGTTTTCACGACCACGACCGAACCAGATGCGTGTGAATCTCAAGCTTGCAACCGATTCGTATCCCGTCTGTAATCTGATATTCACGCCTCGCTGATAGCATCGCTGAAAGTTTATGCGACTCTTCTTCCTGTTGGCTCTCTCGGTGCCTCTGTTGGCTCAAAACGAAACCGCCTCGCTGGCGGGGAGGGTCCTCGACCCTTCCGGCCTTGGGGGCCTGGCGCTGAAATCCGGCTGACTCGTGCAGCCACGGGCGCCGTGCGCGAGACCAAGAGCGAATCCAACGGGGAATATCGTTTCGATCTGCTGGATGCAGGCGAATACACCATTCGCGTGACCGCTGCCGGCTTCAAGGCCTTGGAAGATTCCGCGATCCAGTTGCACGTGGCGCAGTCGTCACAATTCGATGTGCCGCTGGCGGTGGGCGCGGTTTCGGAGCAGGTGGTGATTGCGGCCGGCGTTTCCACACTTGAGACTGGGGTCGCTGACTTTCACGAACGGTTACACCGATGCGACCGGCGCGGCGCCCAAGTCCGGCGACCATAGCGGCGATGCGCTGGCCACAGCACTGCTCGGATTGCCGGAAGCGGCCGTACGCACGCTTGGCCCGAATCGCATGGATGGCCACCAGCACATCTACGCGGGCTTCGTGCAGGACGACTTCCGCCTGACGCCGACTCTCACCGTCAACGCGGGGCTGCGATATGAAGTGTCGCCGCCCATGTACGACATTCGCAACCAGATGGCGAGCATCGATTTCAGCACGGCGCCATCGCCCCAAGCCATCTTCGCCGCCAGTGAGCAGGGCGTTTACAGCCCCAAGCTCTTCGTCTGCGGGAAGGATGAATATCCCCAGGGATGCGCTTATACCAATTGGCATAATCTCAGCCCGCGCGTGGGGCTGGCGTGGGCGTTGGGGCCGAAGACCGTGATTCGCGCGGGCGCGGGCATCTATTACGGCACGCAGGACGCGAACACGCTGCTCAAGCTGGCGCAGTCGCTGCTCACTACCTACGCGCAGACCCTGACGTTCAATGCCTACGTGCCCCAAAATCCAGGTTTGAACGTGTTCACGTCCGCCATTGTGGGCCTCCAGTCGATTACCGCCGCGGCGCTCGATCTGCATCAGGGCACACCCTATTCGCCGCAATGGAGCTTCAATATTCAGCGCACGCTGGCGCCGCAACTGGTGCTGGAAGTGGGATACCTGGGAACCGATGGAATTCACCTGGAGCAGAATGTGCAAGTCAACAATTCGATGCCGGGTACGGCGGTCAAGCGGCCCTATTTCGGGCTTACGCTGGCGCCGGCAGTGGTTTCCGCGCTGGGATTCCCCGAAACCAGCACCACGGTTCCGGTGACCACCATCAACTATTTCCCTCACTCCGCGCAGAGCAATTATCACGCACTCACTGCCAGACTGGAACGCCGCTTCTACCACGGTTTTTCGCTGCTGAGCGCCTTCACGTTCTCGAAGGCGATTTCGAACGCTCCGCAATACCGCAACGATGGCGGCATCACCGGCGACGAGAACTCTCCGCCGCAGAACTCATTCGATCTGGCGGCGGATCGCGGCCTGGCCTATTTCAATGCCAAGTTCCGTTGGGTGACCACGGCCGTTTACGATCTGCCGTTCGGCCACGGCCACCGTATGCTCAACCAAGGCGCTGGCCGGGCGATTCTGGGCGGCTGGCAGGTTTCCGGGATTCTGCAACTGCAGACCGGCTACCCCTACACCATCAATTACAAGGGCGACCCAATCAACATCGGCGGTGGCAGCGGCGGCATTTTGGTGCGGCCTAACTATGTGCTGGGCGCGGACGGCCGGCCGGTGGATCCGAATCTGCCTTCCAATGTGCACTCCACTTCGGAATGGTTCAACACCGCGGCGTTTGTGCAGCCGATCGCGTCGTTTGGGAACGTCGGGCGCAACACCATGATCGGCGCGGGCCTTTCCAACCTGGATGCCACCATCGCGCGGACGTTCCGCATCCGCGAACGAGCCACGCTGCAATTTCGCGGCGAAGTCTTCAACCTGGCGAACCACCCGAATTTTAATCTGATCGGCCGCGTCGTCAACGACCCTACGTTCGGCATTGTGCAAAACCAGCTTCCGCCGCGGCAGATTCAATTTGGCGTCAAACTCGGCTTTTGATATGTCCGGCGGCACCGTCTTTAACGCCTGCCCGGGTGGCAGACGGCTAGCTGCTGACAACGGGTCTATATTGTCCTACTCGCCTCCAGCAATTCCGGCGCCACCAGGACGAGATTGCCAACCACCTGGCCGCTTTCGAGGAGCACATTGGCCCGCGCCGCTTCGAGTATTGGAAACTCGCCGCTGATGACCGGCCGAATCTTGCCCTCCTGGAGCAGCCGGAAGAGCACCGCCCAATCCTCCTGAAACGCCTTTCGGTTGAAGGGCAGGAACCCTGATGCTCCGTAGGGCTTGAACTTCTTGCCGTTGGGTAGCAGGTTGAGCACGAGTATTTTGGCGAGAGCACGCAGCAAGCCGCGCATGCTCAAGGGATTGCCGTACCCCACCAGCACGCCGCCCCGACGCAACAAAGAGAAGGCGCTTTCGACGTAATCGCCGCCCACGCCGTCGAAGACCGCGTCGAGTCCACCCGGCTCGGCTCGACGAATCACTTCCACGAAATCTTCGGTGCGATAGTCTATCGGTGTTGCCCCGTTTTCGGTCAGAATTGCGTGTTTGCTCTTGGAAGCGATCCCATACATCGTGAGGCCGGCGAGCCTGCCGAGCTGCAAGAACGCCGTCCCGCACCCGCCGCTCGCGCCGATGATGAGCACCTTGTCACCCGCTTTGACTCTCGCGCATCGGTGCAATGCCTGGTAGGCTACGACGTAGTTCAACACCAGAGGGACTGCTTCGGCCGGATTAAGCGACGGAGGAACCGGAATGATCTGGTTTTCACGAAGGTAGACATACTCGGCATAGCCTCCGACTATTAGATACGCCGCCACTTTGGCACCTGGAGCAACCTGCGTAAAGCCGGGGCCGGCCGAATCGACTATGCCGACGATGGCGTAGCCCGGCACAAAGGGCAACTTGGGTGGGAATGGGCTGAGTCCGTAGCGCGCCTGCACGTCAGGCAGGCAGACACACGAAGCCAGAACTTTGACACGGACTTCCTTTGCCGCTGGATCCCGCAGGTCGCACTCGGTGATCTGGAGGTTCTCGGGTGGGCCTCGTTTGGTGACGACGATACGCTTGTACTTCACCGGTTTCATTTTTGCTTCCGTTGCGCGGAGTCTTGCTCCGACCGGAGCCCTGGCCAAAAGCGCTCCTCGGATGGGTCTTAGCCGAAACCCGTTTCCCGGCCATCTTCGAATGCCACTCAGCCGGACCGGCACCTATCCTTTTCGGCCATGCAGGATCCATCATATTACGCAGCCGCGGGCGTCGCGAGCCGGGACAGCGTTTCACGATAGTTCCAGGACATCCAGTGATTCAGTACCTGGCTCAAGGAAGTCCCATCGCGTGCATGGCGTGGACCCCTCGCGGAATCAGAACAGCAGGCTCAGCGACATTTGCATGAAACGGGGGCTGCCGATGGTGTTCTGGATCACGCCGAACGTGGTTTGCGAAGCAATGGTCTTGATCGTCGGCACACCCTTGCTCACCGAGTACAGGCTGAGATCGTTGTTGGGCGCGTCGAAGCTCGGAGTGTTGGTGAGGTTGAACGCGTCGGCCTGAAAGCGGAGTGTAAATCGCTCGTGGATGCGAACCGCCTTGATGACCGAAAGATCCAGCCGCTTCTGGAATGGAGAACGGAACAGGTTGCGCGCGGTGTTGCCGAAGACGGTTTCCACGTTATCTCCAACCGGCACGCCGTCGGTTCCCCCGGCTATCGTCGGGACGTAAAAGTCCGCCGAGTTCACCAGGGGATTACTGGGGTTGATGCCGGTGGTGCCCTGCAGCTTGGCCTGGCTGACCGTGACGCCCGGGCCGAGCGGCAGTTCGGGGTTGACCAACTCCACGAAGCTGCTGTAATACAATCCGCCCACCGAACCGGAGTAATCATAGATGTCGTACGGCAGTCCGCTTTGGAAGCTGGTGATTCCGCTGAGTGCCCATCCATTTGCCAGCTTGCCCAGCAGCCTGCTGTCTGGAGCCGCGTTGGGAATCTGGTAAAGGACTTGCGCCACGGCGACATGCGGCCGGTCATAAGTGGATGTTCCGTAAGAGGAGCGCACATTCAGGGGGTTGTTTCCCTCGAAGAACAGGCCTAGGTTGCTTTGCTCGTCGAGCGTGTGCGAGTAGGTAAAGGCGGCGGTAATTTGCAGCCCGTGGCTGAGCCGCTGGCGCAGCCCGACTTGCAGGGCATTGTAGTTGGAGATGCCTTCCGCCTCGTAGAGTACGGAGTTATCGGAGAAGCCCAGGAACGGGGTGCGCAAATCGGTGTTGCCGCCGTCGTAGGTCTTCAGCGTCTCCACCGGCACCACGTTGAACCCATACGAGTCCGTCTGGCCATTGATGGGATTGGAAGCGGTGGCGATGCCCGGCTGGTTGAAGGGAATCGGCAGCACCTGGTGACTATTGTGATTGCCCACGTAGCCGAGGCTCATGGTCATGGTGTTGGTGGGTTGCCATTGCAGATCGAAGGTCCAGTTGACACTGTACGGCAGCGTGTTGGCGGCGTCGTAGCCGCCAAACAGGTACGGTGTCGTCCCGGTTGAGAGTTTAGCGTTGTTGGGCAGCAGTGCTGTGAGTGAGGCCACGTTGGTCACCGGGGGCGGCAGGGTGGTTCCGGCGAAAGGCTCGGCAAGCGTGCCGGACGCGGTGGTGCCGACTTGTTGCACGAAAGGCGGCGCCAGGGTCACTCCGAACGGTCCGTTGAACCCGCTGCCGGCCGCCGGAGAAAACTCTGAGAAGTATTCGCCGCGGTCGGAATACATCCCGATCCCTGCTCGCACCACCACGTTCTTCACGTGCGTGGGCGTCCAGGCCACGCCGATGCGTGGCGCTATGTTCCATTGCCGTCCGGTCAAGGTCGAGTCTGAGGTGCCCTTCGTGCCGAGCACGGCGTTATTCCCGGCCACCACAATCCCGCTGTTCACCACAGTATCGGTGGAGGCGTTGTATTGGTACAGATTCGAGTTGAAATTCGTAAGGTTGCCGTACTTTTCCGAAAGCGGGCCGTCGAAATCGTAGCGTACCCCCAAGGTCAGGCTCAGGTTGGATGCCAGCTTGAAGTTGTCCTGAATGAAGGCGCCCACCTGGTCGGCGCGGTAATACCGGTTGGTGGTTCCGGCGAAGTACTTTCCGCCGGTTTCCACCGGCCCGTTGGTCATCAAAGTGGGCCAATCCGGAAACTCGAAGAACCCGATGCTGCCCTCGTTGTCGAGGATGTTCAGTTGCGAATGCGTCCAGTTCGCGCCCACGCGGATGGTGTGCCGGCCGATCACCCAGCTCAAGGTGCTGGAGCCTTCGAAGTTGTTCTGGTACGTTCCTCCATTCGCCAGGTTGTTGTTGTTGCCGATGGTGAGGCTCTTGCCGTTCACGCCGCCGGTCTCATCGGAATGCGCGACCTCGATTGCCGGAAAGCTCGTGCTGCCGAAGGCATCGATGCCGAGGGTCTCGGGATTGAAAGGCTGCTGCGTTGTGGTGTATGTGTACTGGCGCACCGCGCCGGCACGGTTTTCCCAGGTCATATGCGGGCTCAGGATAGTGGTGCTGGAGACTGTCAGCGTGGGCGCTCCGGCCTTGGTCACCTTCGGAAAACCCAGCACCGCGGAGCCGAATGGGCTGGAGGTGGGGTTGTCCTGATAAAAGGCTTTGACGGCAATCCGTTCCCGGTCGTTCACCAGGTAATCCACATCGCCTACACCCTGTCTCTCCTGGAAGGTCGACGGCCCGCTTAGGTTGGCATCGTAACCGAAACTCTTCAGCGTGGCCGCACTGTTGGTAAAAGGAGTGGGAATCATATACTGGCCGCCTACCTTGGCGTTGAACAAATTGAGGGCCGCCTGACTGATGGAGCTGGGAGCTATGGTAACTCCGAAAGATGACAGCGCCATGGCGGCCAAGCCCGTTGCGCTGCGGTCGCTGGTCAAACCGAGCGGCACGGTAAGGGTGCTCTGGCCGGCCAGCGCATCACTGTCATGGATCCCCTGGTAGCCTACAAAGTAAAAGACCTTGTTCTTAATTACTGCCCCGCCGAGGTCGGCGCCATAACGGTCGTAATGCAAGGCGGGACGTTTGTTGTTGGCGGTGTAGGCCGGGCTGGCATTGCGGAAGAACGGAGCCGCATTGAATATGGTGTTTTCCAGGTGGTCGTAGAGCTGGCCGTGCAGGCTGTTGGTTCCCGAGCGCGTGATGGTCTCGATCTGCGCTCCTGACTTACCGCCCTGCGACACGTCATACCCTCCCGCGTTGACGCGCAGTTCCTGCATGAACTCGGGAGCCGGAGTCGGCAGGCCCTGCCCGATCGCATCGTACACCGAACCGCTGGTCTGTACGCTGTTATCGGACTGGAAGGTCTCGCCGGTGTTCAGCGTAAACCGGGTGGAGGCTACCCCGCTGGTGGATTTCCCGTTGAACAGGTTGTCGGCGCTGGCTCCGTTGATGGAAAAGCTATTGCTGGAATCGCGCTGTCCGTTGGCCCAGATGGCCTGGTTGCCCAGACCGGCATTGCTGCCGGAGCCATTCAGGAAGTCGGCGCTCAGACCCGGGCTCATAATGGCGAGTTGCGTAAAACTCCCCGTGCCGAGGGGCGAGTTGATGATCGTCTCCGAATCCAGCACGTACCCGGTAGTGGTGTCGGTCTGGTTCATCAGCGGCGTCGCCGTAACTTCCACCGTGGTTGCCACCGCTCCCACTTCCATCTTCCCGTCGACCGTCGTGGTGCGGTCGCCCTGCACCAGAATCGACGTGTGGGATTCGGTCTTAAATCCGTCCTTGCTGAAAGTCACGCTGTAGCTGCCAATCGGCAGGTTGGGAGCCTGGTACGAACCATTGGCCGATGAGACCGCCTTGACCTGTAAGTTCGTGTCCTGGTCCTTGACGGTGACCAGCACGCCCACAACCGCCGCGCCGCTCGAATCGGTCACCGTGCCGACGATGGTGCCAAGCAATTGTTGAGCGCGCAACGGCACAGGGCCGGCTACCGCGAAAGACAGTAGCAGCAAAGAGATAGCTTTAGACGCGAAACGCATATGCAGACCTCCAAGGGTGAATTAAGAAGGGACAGAATAGCAAGGCAGGTTTACGGTTTCGTTAGAGCCAGACTTCAGTTGCGTGAATTCACAATTTCTCCACAGGTTTCAACGAAGGCGGACCGGAAGCGGGATGTCATAGGCCCCATTTGGCTTCAACTCTGGCGGCGGTGAGGATCTGCCGGAGAAATCCAGGAGAAGTGCCGCCACAACTCCTCGGCCTGTCCCGGCAGGCGGACGGCGCGCCGAATCTTTATGGCGTTTTCACGGGCGCGTAACCAAGCCGGTGCGATCTTCATTGCATGGACACCTCTGTGCGAATTCCGCCCTGCATGTGTTCGCACACGTTCCTTCCGGCAAATCGGTCCGAGCCTTCAGCCGTCTTCTCAAGCGGTCTCGCCAACACCAGGGTCCGGACCGTAACCCCACCGGGTTGTGAGCCGCTACTTTCGGAGGGGGTAGCGGCTCTCCCGGCGGAGTGCCAGTTGGGCGCCCGTAGTGCTTTCGCCGCGGAAAGGTTCATCTCTGCCCGTTGTCGCATCACCCCGGCTGCGGCTCTGGAGCGGAGGATGGGCCGTGCGGAAGCCCAGGCGTCCGATGATTCCGACCGCCGGGCGGGCGAATGATCGCGGCTCAACACGCAGCCGGCCGGCCTCGCTTCTCCGGGCCCGGGCGCCGCGTCAAGCGCTGGTGGAGGCGCGGTTTCGCGAAGCCACTGGCCGCGAGGTGAATCCTCCCAACGAGCGCTCGAACCATCCTCTCCCAGCAAACACACTGAGCCTATTGAAATCCAACTCAAGAACTAACGGTGAAACACTTTCGTTGTGGGGACTGCTTTTGGAGACATCCTGCATCCAAGGCGGGTTGTACGGAACCTGCATCTGCTTGGCTTCGGGCCACCGGCAGATGAGACGGCCTCCCTCTGTTCGCCATGAGCTCCCTATTGCACGCACGCACGCCTCCTTTAGGTTCGCAACCACCCCAAGATCAGACTACGCCGAATCGCGTGCATTGTCTATGACTCCATCCTGGGTTGCTAGAGCGGCCGAAACGCAACAACGGCGCGCGGGGCTGGCGTCTTGCCGAAGGCGCAGCCGAGTGCACGCGATTCTGAATATCATCCGCAAAACGACGCACACCTCCCCGGTACTAATCGGCCCGCAGTCGGTGCACGCTTCCTAGATCGCCGTTTGGGGCCAGCTTTCGAGTAGCCGGCTACTCGCCCGGAGCGATGCTCCCGCCTTAAAGACCGGCAATCTTCAACACAAGATTCCATGCCTTCCGGATGGCGGGGCTTGGTTTGGTGCAGGTGCGTTAAGGACTCTTTGTCTGCTCCACGGAGGCGTTGATCAGGAACCGCAGAATCTTCGGCCAGCTATCGGCCTGCGCCAGAGCTGTACTTTCGGATGTGCCCCCAATCATGAGCTTCATCTTTTGCCTCTCTCCCGCAGTTGGGAGATACTCGCAGGGAATCCAATGACCGGCTCCGTCGTAGGACAGATGTTGATCTGCGTAGGGGTGCCCGTGCCGCCGGAGCCTTTCCATCAGCCGGGTGGCCATCATGGACGACGGCCATATCTGATCGTCTTTTCCCGACAGTAGCAAAACAGGCCCGTGAATGCTTTCGACCGGGATCTCGGCACTGGCCGTATCGCCGAAGGTTTTCAAATCATGCAGGAACAGCGGAGTCTGCCGCACCGGATCTCCCGCTACAGCATCCCACAAATACTGCATAGCAAACCACCAAGGGATGCGGATGGGAATGTAGGTCAGCGGCTTGCCTCGCCAGGTCCAGACCGGTCTCCCGGGAAGTTGCCTCGCTGTAGCGCCTTCCCATCGAACATAGCTTGGGGATCGTGCAACAACGGCCGACACATTGGAGTACGTCGCGGCGAACTGCAGAGCCGCTTCCGCACCCCGAGATACACCAAACGCTGCAACAAAATGCGAATCTGTCTCGGGGCGTGTGCGCATCCAATCGAGCGCTTTTCCGAAGTAATCAATCGGGATGTTCTGAAGCGTTGGCGGGAGGCCCTTGGCGCCGAAATATCCCAGAGACATAGATGTAAACCCGCGGGACGCCAAGAGCACGGTCGCGTCGATCAGACCGGCTCCTCCCTCGGAACCGCCAAGAACTATGACGCCCGGATGCCGGTGGCCATCTCCCGGATCGCATAAGACGCCGTCAATCCCATCCTCTGCGATTACGCCACAGCGAATTCCCGGCTTGGCAAAGCGGCGTTCAATCACTAGCGACCCGAGCGGCTGGCCTGCATCGGCGACCTCAATTTCGGCAACGATGGGCTGGAACCAGTCCGTGATCGCGAAGAACGCACGATCCCCGCTCTTCGCATCCGCGTCGGGCTTCATCGACCAGAAGAGTCCCATTCCGTCTACGCCCCGGTAGGCGCCGGAAACCGGAGCTTGCGTCTGAAGGTCAATCGCACCGTGTGGCCCGGTGTTGAAAATGGCCTCGCTCCGCCACCAGTGCTGGTCCTGCGCCTTCGACTTGGCCTTGACGGCAATCAACCGGTTCGGTGGTAGCCCTGACACTGAGATGCTGACCCGGTCATCCATCAACGGCTGTGCGGGGGCGGTCACGAACGAGGCACGTGAGCCTTGATTGGCCGCTGCAATGTGCGCATACAAGAGAAGCGGCAGACTGCTCAAATACTTGATCGCGGACCGTCTCATAGGGTCTGGGAACCTACCATAGTAGTTGAATTGGACGATCTTAAGCAGGTGCAGTAAAAGACGGTGAGCCAATGGGGCAGCCACTACGGAAGACAGTCTGAACAACCTCTTGAGACAGCTTCCGCGATGGATGTAAGAAGAGGCGAGTGTTCAGCCATACCTGCCAACCCAATCGTCCGGGCGATTGTCCCCGAGTCACTGTGGGCTGTGTGGTCAGGATTCCCGGATCGCCATTTCTGATCCGCCAGTGGCACAAGTCCGACATGGGGCCTCTCCGGCCATCTGCACGGCGCCTGCTGAGATACGCGGAAAACGGCCTCCGGCTAAGTCAGATCGCAGGGACCTTATCCGGCGTTCCTCCGGACGGCCAAACGCCGAAGGGCCTGGCCGCCCCGCGCCGAGGCAGCTACAATCAAGGCTCGGTAGTGACGGGAATAGCCGCTGTCAGGCGCATGCGCCGAGGTTCACTGTGGCTTGGGGCGTCGTTCAAACTGAACGAGGAGTAGTTATGGAGAATGGTGGTGTTTCGGCGCTACTCACGGCGTCAGAAGTGGCCCGTGCTATTCGAACAGGTCACCTGTCCGCAACTGAAATTGTCGAAGCGCAACTTGATCGCATCGAGAAGTTCAACCCGGCATTGAATGCAATCGTCACGCTCGACGCCGACAACGCGCGCTGCCGCGCGCGCGAGGCTGACCGTGCCCTCGCAGCCGGGAAGACGTGGGGACCGCTTCACGGGGTTCCCATCACCCTCAAGGACTCGTTTGACACTGCAGGACTCCGTACTACTAGCGGCTATCGACCGTTCCGTGGCCGTGTCCCAGTCGAAGACGCGACACCCGTGGCTCGGCTGCGCGAAGCGGGTGCAATCATTCTCGGTAAGACCAATCTGCCGACCTTGACAAATGGCCTCCAGACGAACAACGCCCTATTCGGTCGCACGAACAACCCGTGGGATCTGCGGAGGACACCAGGTGGCAGTTCCGGCGGGGCGGGCGCGGCTATATCTGCCGGTTTGTCATTTCTTGAATTGGGTAGTGACATCGGCGGCTCAATTCGGATTCCGGCGCACTTCTGTGGTGTGTACGGTCTCAAAGCAACGGCGGGTCGAATCGCGGCCAAAGGGCATGTCCATGTCGCGAGCGCAAGGCGCCAACCGACGCCACCTGGCTGCGAAGCATTGTTTGAGCTCGCGTCTTTTGGCCCGATCGCAAGGTCAATTGAAGATCTTGAACTTGTGCTGCCGGTCATCAGCGAGCCGGGTACGCCGCCCCTCACCCTGCCCCCGCGAAGGGCGTTGTCGGAGCTACGCGTTGCCTGGACCGACGACTTTGGCGGAGCACCTCTGGACCGCGGCTCGCGGCGCCTGATGCAGAGCTTCGTAGGTTCCTTGTCACGGCATGGATGCCACGTCGAACGATGTGGCGGTGCAGTGGATTTTGTCGAAGCGTGGCGAATTTCGGGAATCTGCAGCGCCGCGGTCAACACCCTCTTTCAGCCCTTGCCGATGCGTTGGGTCCGGCGCGCCGTCTCCCCACTTCTCCACCGGTTCGGCCCTCAACATTCCTTGGTGCGTGGCCTATTTAC
>JBEKYE010000069.1:0-15210 GCA_049511275.1 Bryobacteraceae bacterium | reverse complement strand
CCCGCGGTAGTGCCGGAGTTAATCGATCTGGCGGAATGGCGCAGGCTCCGGGCGGAAGCCGGCGGCCGGCCGCACGACAGTTTCAGGCTCCTGTTTGCCGGCCGGTTTTACCGGCGCAAGCGCGTGGACGTGCTATTGCGCGCGGCAGCCGCCCTGGCAACGCGCATTCCAGACCTGGAGCTGCGGATCGTGGGCAATGGCCCGTGCGCGGCCGCCTGGCAATCGCTCGCGGCCG
This sequence comes from Bryobacteraceae bacterium, assembly GCA_049511275.1. Classification (GTDB taxonomy): domain Bacteria; phylum Acidobacteriota; class Terriglobia; order Bryobacterales; family Bryobacteraceae; genus PALSA-129. Next base: position 14,975 of record JBEKYE010000069.1, on the reverse strand, counting down.
GTCTCAAATTGCGCGGCGCGGTCGCCTGGCTGGGCGACGTTTCCCGCCCCCAACTGGTGGACGAGTATCGCGCCTGCGATCTCTTCTGCCTGCCCAGCGTTCAGGAAGGCTTCGGCATCGTGCTGCTGGAGGCCATGGCCGCGGGCAAAGCCATTGTGGCCTCGCGCGCCGCGGCCATTCCCGAAGTGGTGCCGCACGGCTTGCTGGTAGAGCCCGATATCCCCGAGGCGCTGGCGGCGGCGATTGAGGATCTCTACCGATCGCCCGCGAAGCGCGCGGATTTGGGCCGGGCGGGCGCGCAGTGGGTGGAACAGTTCGACGCGCCGCGCGTGGCGCGCCTGTTTTTGGAAGCCGTGAGTGGAGTGGTCACTGGACCGTCAGTGTGATGTGGAACGAAAGCTGCCGGGCGGCGGCGGCGCGGCCGGCGACGGTAACCACGCGGCCGCGGTCGACCACGATGTCATCGTCCGGTTGGGCGACGTTTGACGGCGGCAGCGGTTGCCGTCCGAAGGCCAGGTAGAATTTCACGCGTCCCGGTTGATCGAGCTCGATGGGCTCGGTCTCGATGGGTTGCATGCGCTCCACGCCGCGGTTCACGATTTCGCGCCAGGCGCCGTCCGGCGCTTCCTGAAGGATCCGCACATAGCCGCTGTCGTTGGCCGTGATCTGGAGCTTGAAGGTAGTGCCGGCCGCGACCAAGCCCGTGGCGGCGGCATCCGCCTCGACAAAGTCGCCGCTGTCGGTCTTCCGCAAGATGCGGTATTGAATGCCCAGATGAACGGCAGGCGCGGCAGTAGCCGTTTTCGCTAGCGGGCGGATTCCGGCGGCGCCCGAAGCGATTCCACCAACGGCGCCAGCACGTCCGCCGCCACCACCCCCGAACAAAGTGCCGTAAAACAGCATGCGGGCGTCCGGGGATGCGGCGGTGGCCTTTGCCTCGGCGATTGCGCCGGTGGTCACCGCGTTGTGCGGCGCGGCAGGTAGATTCCGAAGCTCCGCGGTCTTATCGAGGGATACAGCCTGCGGCACGGCTGCGGCTGCGCTGGCTTGAACCCGCACCATCTGGGTGCCCGCTGAAACCGCGAATTCCCCCCTCTCTTTTGGCGCGACATCCTTTGGCGGCAATGGTACGGGCGGCGCTGGGGCCGGGGCCATCGGCATGCTGGCGGGAGGCAGTTTTTTCGCCTTGGCCACCACGGCATCGGCACGCGACGGCAGCCGTCCTGCTGGCGCAAGGGCCGGCGCGGGCGCCGGCACAGGCGATGGCAAAGCGGCAACCGGTGAAGGCACCGACGGCTCCAGCTTGGCAACCGTGGCCGGCGGCGCAGCGGGCGAATGACGGCGGACCGCGACGATCGCCACAATCGCCACCGTCGCCAGCGCCGTCGCCACCGCGGCCGCCGGAAGCGGTTTCCACCAGCGGCGGAACCACGGCGCCGGCGCAGGTCCATCGAGCGCCGCCAAAAGGTGCCCGCGGGCCGCGGGATCGCGCAACAGGTCGCGCAGGGATTGCTCGCGCCCCAGTGCATCGAAGAGTTCCTGATCCTCCAGCGCGGCGGCAAACAGCGCCTGCTGCTCTTCCGCCGTCAGAGTGTTGGTGGCGTATCCGCCCAGCAGCTTTTGGATTTCTTCCCGGCTCATGGCTGCCGCTCCCAGTCTCCGCCCATCAGCTCCAGCAGGCTCTTGCGGCAGCGGTGGTCCCAGGTGTAGACGGTGTTGATGGCCGCGGCCTGCATGGCCTTCTGGATTTCGGCAAACGTCTTCCCTTGCAGTTTAAGGCGCATCAGCTCGCGGCAGCGTTCCCCCAACTGCGGAATGGCGCGGGCCAGGCGATCCAGCATCTCCCGGCGCTCCATTTGATCGGCCGGGTTGGCATCCAGGTCGGGCAGCGGGATATCGGTGATCGAGACCTGGCTGTATTCGCCGCGGCGGGCGGCTTTGCGGCGATGGCTCATGATTTTATAACGCACAATCTGGAGCGATAACGGCAGCAGATCTTCCACCCGGTCGAGGTGCGCGTATTTTTCATGCAGCAGCATGAGCACCTCCTGGGCCAGGTCTTCGGCGGCATCTCCCGCATAGTGGGATGCCGCGAACCTGACAATCCTTTCACGAAGCTGGGCCAGGATCTCTTCGCGCTGCACGGTGCTGAGGAGATCATAGCATTGGGGGCGTGGGGCCGACCGCCGCTGGTACGCTGGGGGGCGGACCCCCTGGTCCGCGGCCGACGCCCTCGTCGGCCTGCTGGCGTTCCTTATTCCGACTGCGTGCTTGCTACAATTCCCATGTGGCCCGGGTGCTGATGGTATCTTCGGAAGCCGCGCCGCTGGCCAAGACGGGCGGGCTGGCCGACGTGGTCGGAGCGTTGCCCGTCGCGCTCGCCGAAACCGGCGACCAGGCCGCGGTGGTGATTCCGCGCTACGGCTCCATCGATCTCAAGGGCGCGCGCCGCGTCTACGACCAGATTCCCATTTACCTGGGGCCGGCCCGCCATGTGGTGGCCATCTACCAGGCCGCCTCCACCGCCTTTCCGCTTTACCTGGTGGATTGCCCGCCGCTTTACGACCGCAAAGGCTTCTATGGCGAATCGGGCGTGGACTACCCCGATAACCACATCCGCTTCGCGGTCTTCGCGCGCGCCGCGCTGGCGGTGGCGCGCCTGCTCTACCGCACCGACATCTTTCACTGCCACGACTGGCAGGCGGGCCTGGTGCCGGCCCTGCTGCGAAGCTCCTTTTCCACCGACCCGACGTTCCTGGGGTCGAAGACCGTCTTCACCATCCACAACCTGGGTTACCAGGGACTGTTTCCTCCGACGGCGTTGGCCGAAGCGGGACTCGATCCCGCCGTCTTCCGGCCCGACGGCCTGGAATTCTTCGGGCGCGTCAGCTACATCAAGGGCGGCATCTCCTTTGCCGACGCGTTAACCACCGTCAGCCCCACTTATGCCCGCGAGATCCAGACGCCGGAATACGGCTTTGGCCTGGATGGAGCGCTGCGGGCGCGCTCGGACGCCCTGACCGGCATCCTCAACGGCGTCGATTACAGCGCATGGGACCCGCGCCACGATCCCCTGATTCCGGCGCCCTTCAGCGCTGACGATCTCAGCGGGAAGGAAGCCTGCAAACGCGCGCTGTTGGCGGAGTTCGGGCTGCCCGAAGCGGCGCTCGCCCGGCCGCTGATCGGCATCGTCTCCCGTTTCACCCGGCAAAAGGGCGCCGACATCCTGGCGGAAGTGGCCGCCGAGATCGCCGCCGCGGACATCTACATCGCCGCCCTGGGCTCCGGCGACCCGGAATACGAGGCCTTCTTCCAGCAAATGGCCGCCGACCATCCCGACCGCATCGCTCTCCGCGTGGGCTACGACGACGGGCTGGCCCACCGCATCGAGGCGGGCGCCGATCTCTTCCTCATGCCCAGCCGCTACGAGCCCTGTGGCCTGAACCAGATCTACAGCCTGCGCTACGGCACGGTGCCCGTGGTCCGCGCCACCGGCGGCCTGGATGATACCATCGATGAGAGTACCGGGTTCAAGTTCGCGGAGTATACCGGGCAGGCCCTGCTGGGCGCGGTCCTGGCCGCGGCCGAGGCGTTTTCCAACCCGACCCTGTGGCGGGAAATGATGCGCCGGGGCATGCAAAAGGACTTTTCCTGGAAGGCCTCGGCGGCCGGTTATTCGGCGTTGTACCAGCGGCTTGCGAGCGAGGCCTGAATCTTTTTCACGCAATCCGATTCTAATTATTTAGGAGATCAAATGGCAGGTCAGAACACACTAACCTTTACCGACGCGAGTTTCGACCAGGACGTGTTGCGGTCGGACCTTCCGGTTCTGGTGGACTTTTGGGCCGAGTGGTGCGGCCCCTGCAGGATGATGGCGCCGACCATCGACGTGGTGGCATCCGAATACGCCGGCAAGATCAAAGTTGGCAAGGTCGATGTGGACTCCAACAACAACACCGCCGGGCGCTACAACGTGCGCGGCATCCCCACGCTGCTGTTGTTCAAAGGCGGCCAGGTGGTGGAGCAGCGCGTCGGCGCCATCGCCAAATCCGACGTTCAGAAGATGATCGACGCGCACGTCTAAGTAGTTGATTTTGTAGCGCCGGCGGTCTTTGCCGCCGGTGTTCTTGTGCGCGCTAAAGCCATAGACCGGCGGCATAGACCGCCGGCGCTACAAGTTCTATCGATCAATTTCCGGTGGGCTTTTCGGCGTGCTCGACCACCAGAAACTCCACTGGGCCCTTGGCTGATTCCAGTCTCAATCCAAGCTGTTTGGGCAGCGCGGAGGCAAGATCGGCGCAATCCGGACTGATGACCGGCCCGCCGCCGTCCGGCGCGGCTGACCGCGCGGCGTCCGGCAGGAATTGCAAATTCACGTCATAGCGGGCGGGCAGGCCGGTCCTGTCGATCACTTTACGATCCATGGTGCGCGATAACATGAAGGCCAGATAGTCCATGGTCACGTTGTGGCCGGCAAGGCCGCCGCACACGCTGCCGTCACTCCCCCGGACCGCCTGCAGGCCCATCGGCGGATGATCCAGATCCGCGGGGTCGTGCACCGGCATCTTGGAACCGCCCTTATCGACTACCAGGGCCCACACCGGTTCCTGGTGCGCCTCGCGCCGCACCTTCAACTGGAAACGCTCCTCCAGCAGATGCTGCAGCATCACATGGAGCTCATCGGGGGTGCGGGGACGCGCGGCTTTCGCCTCGATATCGAACCGGTCCGTGTTCATCCAGGACGGGCCGCCGGAAATCTGCCGGTCGGTGACGGTGTAGGCGACCGTCATGAGCACGCGTAGCGGCGCGCCTTCGGCGTGGTACGTCTGGCCTCCGGGCATCTGCCGGACCAGGCCGCACGCGGGCGGGCAGCCTGCGCTCGGCTTCACCGACGCGACGTCGAAAACAAGCGGGTCCTTCTCCTCGGTCTGCGATTGAGCGCGGATACCGAGAGTAACGGCGGCGCAGAAGGCAACCGCTAACAGCGCCGTTCCGGTGACTGATTTGTGCGGGGTCATACTAAGCCCTCCCTTGGTCTCAGTCTACCGGAATTAAGCGTGATAGGCCTGTCCGCGTTACTTCGCGAGAACCGGTTGGCGCATGCGGGCCTCGTCCTGCTCCGGGTCCCCGTTGAGCACGGCCGATTCCTGGCATGGAATGCAATAGCGGGCCCACGGCAGGGCGCGCAGGCGCTTTTCCGGGATGGGCTCCTCGCAGGCAAGGCAAGTGCCGTAATCGCCGGCTTCCAGACGGTCGAGAGCTTCCTCCACCAGCCGGAGTTGCCCGTAATCCAGGCTGTTGAATTGCAGGGAGACGTATTCGTCGTGGGTGAGTTGCGCCTGGTCTTCCTCGGCCAGACGCCCCATCTTGGCCAGCGTGTCGAACTTCACGCCCAACCCCGCCAAGACCTCTTCCCGTTTTTCGAGCAGAGCGTCCCGGTAGTATCGATTGCTGTCTTGAACCGGCGCCTTTTTCATGGTCCCTCCCTGGTGTATCCGTTTCGGATGACCACCACCAGAATGATCCAAGGCAAGTTATCAGGTTTCCGGTCCTAATACAATAGGCAATTAGGTAATTGTCGAAGGGGAGCATGAACCGTCGCATCCAGCCTGCAATTTCCTTTCACCCGTCCATCGTTTTTTGCCTTATCATCATTTCTTATGCCAAAACCTGCTACCGTCGCCGTCTGGGCCGGGACCCGGAAGGGGGCGTTTGTATTCCGTTCCCGGAACCGCAAAACCTGGAGCGTGGAAGGCCCGTTCTTCCGCGGCCTGGAAGTCAATCACGTGGCGCAGGACCAGCGCTCGCCGGAGCGCTTCTACGCCGCCGTAAACAGTCCGTGGTTCGGGGCGCACATCCACGCCAGCACCAATGGCGGCAAGGACTGGCAGCTCTCGGAAGAAGGGCTGCAGATCCAATGCCTGCCCAATACTTCGCTGGCGCGTGTTTGGCGCGTCGAGCCCGGCGCGGCCGATGAACCGGGCGTGGTGTATGCGGGAGGCGACCCGGGCGTGCTGTTCCGCAGCACGGACTGGGGGCGGACATGGACCGAGGTGACATCGCTGACCGCGCACCCGACGCGCAGCCGCTGGAACCCCGGCGCCGGCGGCATGTGCCTGCATTCCATCCAATGCCTGGGCAAGGGGCGGATGGTGGTCGCGATCTCGGCGGCCGGCGCGTTCCGCTCGCGCGATGCCGGCGCCACCTGGGAGCCCTTCAACCAGGGTGTGCGCACCGATTTCCAACCGGAGAAATTCCCCGAGGTGGGACAATGCGTGCACCATTTGCTGGCACATCCGCGCGATCCCGAGCGCCTCTACCAGCAAAACCACTGCGGCCTGTACAAGGGCCGTTTCGACGGCAAGAAGTGGACCGACATCTCTCGCGGCCTGCCGACGCGTTTCGGCTTTGGGATGGCCGTGCCTGCGGCCGAGCGGGAAACGCTGTTCACGGTGCCTATCGAAGGGGCCGAGTACCGCTGCACCCCCGAGGGCAGGTTCCGCGTGGCGCGCAGCCGCGACGGCGGCAAAACCTGGAAGTTGCTGACGCGCGGCCTGCCGCAGCGCAACGCGCACCTGCTGGTGCTGCGCGAAGCCATGGCATCCGACGACCGTTCGCCCGCGGGCGTGTACGTGGGCACCACCGGCGGCCAGGTCTACTACACCGCCGACGGCGGCGAAAGCTGGAGCGCGCTGGCGGAACACTTGCCGCCGGTGATTTCAGTAGCCGTAACGGGATAGTCTGCAAAACGGGGACTGCTACCAATTTCCGTCTTTGGAATTGGATAGCTGTCCCCGTTTGGCCCCATGCAACTTTTTGGTTGCATTTCATCCTCCCCCGCGTTATTATGCAACCTGGAGGTTGCTTGTAGCACCATCTCAAATGAACCAGATCGAACGCAAGACTTTGATCCGCGCCCCGCGGTCGCGCGTGTGGCATGCGATTACCGACATCCGGCAATTCTGCAAGTGGTTCTCAACCGAAACTACCGAGGCCGCCTTCCGGCCCGGCGCCAGCGTGCGCCTGATCTCGACGCACCCGGGCCCGTATTACAAGATGGAGTTCTTCGTTGACATTGTGGAGATGGCCGCCGAGCACACCTTCTCCTGGCGGTGGCATCCGGCCAACGTCATACCCGGCGAAGATCTCTCCAGGGAACCCATGACTCTGGTAGTCTTCCGGCTGGAAGAGGCCGAGGGCGGCACGCTGGTCACGGTGACGGAATCGGGATTCGACCAGCTTTTCCCGAGCCGCATTGCCATGGTGTTGGGAGAGAACGAAGCCGGTTGGAAATATCAAATGGCGGCCCTCGAACGGTATTTCGGCGATGCCAAATAAGGTGGGGCGGGATGGTATCCTGCGCACCGATTGGCAATCGGTGCAGCCGGGCGCAGCCCGGCCAGTCGCGGACACGATGCCTGACTCATGAAACGACGCGCCAATCCGCGCACCAAAGCCTCGGCAACGCTGTTCGCGGCGCTGGGCGATGAGACGCGTCTGCGCATCGTGCTGCGGCTGGCGCAAGGCCGGCCCGCGTCCATCACGGAGCTGTCCGCGGGCAGCGAGATCACGCGTCAGGCCGTCACCAAACACCTGCACGTGCTGGAAGGCGCCGGTCTGGCGCGCGGAGCGCGGCTTGGGCGGGAGCGGCGCTGGTCGCTCGATCGCCAGCAGGTGGAGCAGGCGCGCGCGTTTCTGGAAAGTATCTCCGAGCGGTGGGACAACGCGCTGGCCCGCCTGAAGACGATGGTGGAAGAGGACCCGTAGCGGACTCTGATATCGTGAAGTCATGGCCGCTGTGGAATCCACTATGCTCGCGCTGGGAACCAGCGCTCCCGCTTTTTCGCTGCCGGATGCCGTGTCCGGCAAGACCATCACGCTCGATACCTTGGCCGGCGGCAAAGGCCTGCTGGTGATGTTCCTGTGCCCGCACTGTCCGTACGTGAAACACGTACAGGCCGGGCTGGCGAAATTGTTGCAGGAGTATGCCGGCTCCGGTCTGCGGATGGTGGCGATCTCTTCGAACGACGTGGCGCAGTATCCGGAAGACTCGCCGGATGGTCTGCGCGCGCAGGCGGCGGAACTGGGCTTTGCGTTCCCCTATTGCTACGACGAATCGCAGGCCGCCGCCGCAGCCTACCGCGCCGCCTGCACGCCGGATTTCTTCCTGTTCGATGCGGGGCGCAAACTGGCCTACCGCGGGCAAATGGACAGCAGCCGTCCGAAAAACGACGTTCCGGTGACCGGCAGCGACCTGCGCGCGGCCATCGACGCGGTGCTGGCCGGACGCGCGGTGAGCGCCGCGCAGCGGCCCAGCATCGGCTGCAACATCAAGTGGAAGCCGGGGAACGATCCGGGGTATTGAGCAGCGCAGAGGCCACCGAGGTTTCGCCGGACGCACCGGTCGCGCGCTCCAGGCTGTCGAGCAGGCCGGCTTCCATCTCCCGCACGTCGAGCGCGACTTCGCAGGCCGCGATTTCTTCCTCCGTGGCGCCCTGAAAGTTTAACTCGCAGATGCCCAGTGGCTCGGCGCCCCAGCGCACCGGCGGTCCGAACGTGCGGCAGGTGACGGGCCGGGCGGCATACAGATCGCAAGCGCCGGTTTCCGGATCGAGCACCGGGCAGGCATCCTCATCGCCCTGATCGCCGCGCGCGACAGCTTCGCGCGAGCGCTGCAGAATGCGGGCGGCGCGGGCCGGGTCGCTGTGCTGCAACCCGGACAGCCCCTCGCGCAGGCGCACGGCGTCGAGTTGGGTGATGGGAAACGGGCCGATGCAGCACTCGGTGCAGCCGAGCTTGCACACCAGCCACGCGCCGCTCCGGCGAGCCGATTCGGCCAGCGCGGCGTCGAGAATCTGGATGAAGCCGCGATCGCCCGGCATGCTTCGAGAATAGCGCGCCACATGCTAGCATTGTGTTTTGCGCAAGGTTCCACTGCTCGACTCATTGAGGATCATCGGACGGGGGTCGCTGAACTGGCTCGCCGAACGCCCCATCGTAGTCTCGTTTGAAGTGACGGACGCCTGCACGTGCTGGTGCCAGCACTGCGACCACGGCGGCCCGCGCGACGAATCGCGCAACCTCAAGCCGGCCGATTTCCGCCGCTACATGGAATCGCTGCGGCCGTGCGTGGTGCAGATTTCGGGCGGCGAGCCGCTGCTGCGCGACGATGTGGTGGAGATCGTGCGCGCCATCAAGAACGGCGCGGGCGTTCCCTATACCATCCTGGTTTCCAACTGGTCGCTGATGACCGCCGAGAAGTACCTGGCGCTGGCCGATGCGGGCATCGACCAGTTTTCCGTGAGCCTGGATTTCCCCGACGAGCGCCACGACGATTTCCGCGCCTGCCCCGGGCTCTACCGGCACCTGGAAGACCTGGTCCCGCGCCTCGCCAAACTGGGGCGCGACGACATCGTGCTCAACAGTTGCATCACCACCGAGAATGTCGGCGAGATCACGGCCATTGCCGACAAGGCCCGCGAGTGGGGCGTGAACCTGTGCTACAGCGCATACTCGGCGCGGCGCACGGGCTGCCGCGATTACTTCCTGGAGACGCCCGAACAACTGGCCACGCTGAATGAGCATCTGGACGGCGTGGAGGCGCGCCGCGATTCCACCAACTGGATCGTCAACGCGCCCACCACGCTCGAGGCCACGCGGCGGTATTTCGCCAACAAGGGAACGCCCGGGTGCCAGGCGGGGCTGCGCTTCCTGGTGGTGACCGCCGATGGCGCGCTGCAACCATGCTCCATGCAGTTCCAGCGGTACGCGCTGGAAGACCGCGGCCGCATGATCGCCGAATTCACGCGCTACAACCAGTGCGACGAGTGCTACGTTTCCATCCGCTCCTATCTCGACAAGAGTTTCCCGCAACTGCTGCGCGAGAACGTGAGCGAATTCCTGTCCATGAAGTAACCAGGCCACTCGGTCACACCTCCGCAGCGAGCCGCGACCGTAAGGGAGCGGAGGCCGACGAGCACCAAAACAATCGGTCAAAAGCGCTTGTGCTCTGACCGGCTGATGTTGTTCCTTCCGGGAAACCACTCCCTCACGGTCGTGGCTCGTCTCGGAGCTGTGAGCGCGAGTACAGCGATCGCGGGCTGATGCTGTTCCTTCCGGGAAACCACTCCCTTACGGTCGTGGCTCGTCTCGGAGCTGTAAGAGCGAGTACAGCGATCGCGGTCAGGCACCAAACCAATCGGTCGAAAGCGCTAGTTCAGCTTGAACGTCACCGCAATGTTCGCGATGATTTCAATCCGTTCTCCGTTCAGGCGCGAAGGCTCGTAGACCCACTGCAAGACGGCCTCCACCGCGGGCCGCGCCAGCAGCGGGCTTCCGCCCAGCACCTTCACTTCACGCACCCGGCCATCCGTTCCCACCACCGCTTCCAACTGCACGGCGCCGGAGAGGCGCGCAGTCCTGGCGATCTCCGGGTAGACCGGCTCAACTTTGCGGATCAAGCGGCCCAGTTGGACCTGGCCGCCCTGGCGGTAGCGCTTTGGCTCCTCAGCCGGCGAGGCTGGTTTGGGCGGCGCCACAACCGGCACGGCCGGCGGCTCAATGCGCGCCGCATTGACCGGCAGATCGCGGAAGAACGCACCCTCGATTCCCGGCTGCAATCCGCGCGCATCGCCGTTGGGAACGCCCATGACATAATTCGCGGCGGGCGCATCGTCGATCAGCTCCACTCTGGCAGGGATGTGGGCAGGCGCGATGAAGCCGCGATACTCGGCGCGCGGCACCACGCGGGCGGCGGTGCGCTGTTTGGCCAGATCGCCCTTGGGAGGCGGGCCGGGCGGCACGGGCGGCAGGAAGGTCGCCAGCAACTGCGCGCGCGGCATGATCTGCGGCCAGATCATTGGCACCAGAACCGCGCCGATCACCAGCACCACCTGGGTTGTGACACCCAGAAAAGTAGTCCAGACCCGCTTGCCGGCGGGGCCGGACGCAAGAGTAGCCTGTTCGAACATGGCTGTCGCTCCTTTCAATCGGTTGGGACACACGTAGCCCCCCGGCGCCCGAAAGCGCATTTCGGTCTCATTGTTTCGGGAATCAGTCGAGAGGTCCGGCTGTTGACATCGGGGTCAACCTCCATCGAAGTAGACACCGCGTCTCAAAAGAAGTTCCGGCGGTACGATGAAGTGTGCAATTGCCGGCCAACGTTCAGCGGATCATCCGGGAGCATGCGGAAGCGGCCGGCTTCCCTGCCCTGAAACGCGCGGCGGCGGCGCAATCCGAAGCCTATCGCGCGGGCCGTCCGCTGCCGCTGGCCAAAGGCGAAAGCGTGGCGGCTTACCTGGTGACACGCATGCCGGCCACCTACGCCGCCGCGAACGCGGTGTTGCGGGAAGTGCGGGCCCGCATCGGGCCGGTGGAGAGCGTGCTGGATGCGGGCGCCGGCACGGGCGCGGCTGCACTGGCCGCGCGAGAGCATTTTCCGGAAGCCGCCATCACGCTGGTCGAACGGCAGGCGGCGCCGGCGGAGGCCGCGCGCCAGTGGCTTCCCGGCGCAACCGTGCTGGCCGGCGATGTGGCCCACATGGGAACGCTCGCGCCGCACGACCTGGTGATGGCCTGCTACTCGCTGAGCGAATGCGGAGCGGCCGCAGCGGCGCGGCTGTGGCAGGCGGCGCGCGTGTGCCTGGTAGTGATCGAGCCCGGCACACCGCATGGATTCGGGCTCATCCGCAAAGTGCGGGACGAGTTGCTGGAAGGCGGCGCGCACATGGTCGCGCCGTGCCCTGGCGGCGGCGCCTGCCCGGTGATTGAGCCGGACTGGTGCCACTTCGCCGCGCGCGTAGAGCGTTCGTCGCTCCATCGCCGGCTCAAGGGCGGCGATCTGGGCTACGAAGACGAGAAGTTCAGCTACGTGGCGCTGGCGCGCCGCGCCGCGGAGCCGGCGGCATCGCGCATTGTGCGCCGGCCGCGCCAGCAGCCGGGCCTGATTGTGCTCGAAACCTGCACACCGGAAGGCCTGGAAACCGTACGCATCGCCAAGCGCGACCGCGAGCGATTCCGCGCGGCGCGCCACGCCGCGTGGGGAGACGCCGGTATATCATAAGCAGAATGATCGATCGCGAAACGGCCTGGAATATCCTCTGCGAATTCACGAAATCCGACGGGCTCCGCAACCACGCGATGGCTGTCGAGGCGTGCGTAGCGGCATACGCCCGCAAGTTCGGCGAGGACGAACAGCGCTGGGGCATCACGGCGCTGCTGCACGATTTCGATTGGGAGATTCATCCCACCCTGGACGGGCACCCGATCAAAGGCTCGCCCATCCTGGCCGAGCGCGGCGTCGACGAAGAGATGCGGCGCGCCATCCTCTCGCACGCCAATCACACCGAGGTGGCGCGGTTATCGGCGCTTGAGAGAACGCTGTTCGCCTGCGACGAACTGGCCGGCTTCATCACCGCCATCTCCTACGTGAAGCCGCACCGCAGCGTGTTCGAAGTGGACGCGCCATCGGTCAGGAAAAAGATGAAGGACAAGGCCTTCGCCCGTTCCGTAAACCGGCAGGACATTGTGGACGGCGCGCAGGAGTTGGGCGTGCCGCTCGACGAGCACATCGATTTCTGCGTGAAGGCCATGCAGGCGCGCGCGGAAGAATTGGGGCTGAAGGGCAACCTGGACGGGTGAGCGAAGGCGGCGGTTGGCAGGCGAAAGCGCCCCCCGCCCCGGGCTTCGGCGAACCCGGCATAAATTACTCCTTCTTTGTGGAATCGGCGGGAGGGCTGTCCCGCTCGACTTCGATGGTGCAGACCTTCACCGCGGCGGCGAGCGCCCCGGCCACCGCCAGGATGGGGGCTATGATCACCCCGATGGTCGCCACCGTGACCGGAACCTCGACCAGCGTATGGCCGTGCTCATCCTTGATAATCAGGCGGCGCACGTTGCCTTCGTGGATCAGCTCGCCGACCTTGTCGACGAGATCCTTGCCGGCCACTTTGATCTGTTCAAATACCTGGTCGATATTGCTCATAGGCAAAGTGTAGCTCGAACCGGTCACTGCGACACGTTGAAGCCGCTGGTGTCGATGACCGGCCTTTCTCCGCGCGTATCGGCCTGCAAGAGTTCGGTGAGGATGGTGCGGCGCTCACCGGGCATGAGCGAAACGTAGTTGTCGCTGTAGATGGCGGGGAGAATGCGATCGCCGGTTGTCGCGCGAACGGCTTTCAGGCGCACCATCAGGGCGGGCGTGGCGGAAGGATTCCGCAGCTCGGTGGTCAGCACCCAGGTATCGCCGCGGCGCTCGGTCCGCGTGACAACTTCCAGTTTCACCTTTGGCAGATTGCGGAGCGCGCGATAGTCGCCTTCTTCCAGGCCGCGCCAGTAGAAGTTTTCGGAGATGGTCTCGGCGCCGCGCGAAAGCACCAGACGGATAAAATGAACGGCGCTCAAGCCCGCGGGGTACTCCATGCGGATGGGCGCCACGGTGCTGTCTTCGGCGCTCTCCACGGCGGCACTCTTTTCCCATTGGCGCGACCCATCCAGATTCAGGATTTCCGCGTGCGCCGTGAGCCCGGAGGCGGCGCCCGCGCTATAGTTCACTACCTCCACCGATTCGGCGGCCGGGTTCCACTGGATGTGCAACGGCTCGGAGGCTTTCCTGGCGCCGAAGTACGCCGCGGTGGGCTCGAAATAGTAATCGTAGGTCTGCCACACGAAAGACGGCCAGCAGGGATGGCTCATCCAGATGAGCAGGCCCATGCGGTTCTTGCTCTGCGCTTCGAACATGGCGCGGTAACCGTTGTAGTTCACGAATTGCGCCAGCGTGACCCACTCCTGGGCGTTGGCCGCGCCGCCGTAACCCTTATCGATCATGTCGCGGAAACTGGCGCCGCCCTGCGCGCCGTTCAGGGAAAAATCGTGCAGGCCCCACATGTCGCCCTGGGGCCACATCGCCGACTCGGGCATCATCTGCCGCAGGCTGTCGAAAGTGACGATGTTGGGCATGCCCATTTCGCTGTGCAGCATGGGCGTGGCACGCTGCTCGAAATAGGATTTCTGCGACTGGGCGCGGTAAGGCCCGTGGCCGCTGACCACCACGTCGGCGGAGCTGGGGATGTAATGCAGATCGGGATGGAGGTCCGCGAGGATGCTGCGCAGCCCCTCTTCCAACACGTCGGGGGGATTGCCCTCGTTGCGGCCGCAGTATAGCCCAAGGGAAGCGTGATGCCGGATGCGCGCGACGAAATCGCGGGCGTTGCGCAGGAACATCCCGTTGTCATCGGGATTCGGACCATCCACGGGATTGGCCAGCCAAAAGTCCTGCCACACCACGATGCCGAAGCGGTCGCAGGCTTCGAAGAAGGCGTCATCGCCAGTCTGCCCCACCCAGTTGCGGATCATGGTGAAGTTCATATCGCGGTGGTAACGCACGGCGGTATCATATTCGCGCGCGCGGTATCGCAGCATGGATTCGCCGAAGCCCCAGTTGCCGCCGCGGGCAATGAAGCGGCGTCCGTTGATCCAGATCTTCAGCGGCGCGGTATCGGTGTAGTTGAACTGGCGGACGCCGGCGTGAAATTCGCTGGTATCGGAAACCTGGTGGTCCGCGGTTTCGAACACCAGTTGGACGGCATAGAGATTGGGATCGCCATAGCCGTTGGGCCACCACAGCTTGGGATGTTCCAGGTGCAGCGCCGGCACCTTCACGCTTTTCGCCGAATGCGGGTCGAGCGTGACGGCGGTTTCAAAAGGCAGGTCGCCGAAACGGCCGCGCAAGGCGCCCGAAACCGGAGCGTCCGTGGAGTTGCGCAGAACGGCTTCCACGGTGACCTCAGCGCGGGAAATGTCGGGCAGCGGCAGCACCGTGCCGACGAAAGGATCTTCGATGGTGACGGCGCCGGCGGTTTCCAGGTGCACGGCGGCCCAGATGCCGGTATCGCGGCCGCGAATGGTGGGGATCCAGTCCCAGCCAACCGACGCGTGAAACGTAGGGTTGTCCGCGCCCAGAGCGCCGCCGTTCAAGC
>JBEKYE010000068.1:0-15677 GCA_049511275.1 Bryobacteraceae bacterium | reverse complement strand
CAATTTCGATCCTTGGGGGGCGTCCTCCATTACCGCCGGTAACTACCTGGCTGACTATCTCACGGCCCGCTCGGACGGCTTCAACCAGGACAACGCCGAAGCCGTGCAGGACATGAAGTATCACCAGATCTCGTTCTTCCTCAACGACCAGTGGAAGGCCAGCCGCAGGCTAACGCTGACCGGCGGCCTCCGGTTCGAGCACATGGGCAATTGGGTCCCGAACGATAAGTTCGGCGTATCTGTTTGGGATCCCGCCACCTATAACAACACTTCGTCGGCGGGCGCCTGGACGGGGGTGGAATGGCATTCCATCGATTCCGCCATCCCCTTAACGGGCTTCCCCAGTAAAACGCTCTTTATCGAGCCGCGGTTCGGCTTCGCATGGGACATTTTCGGCGATGGCAAAACCGTGATACGCGGTGGCGCCGGCCTGTTCCGGTTCCAGGTTGCCTATAACAATGCCAGCGCCGGTTACAACCAGCCCCTCGGCCTCGAAAGCGTAGGCGTCAATACCGGCGCCTGCTGCGTAGGCCTCACTTCCTTCTCACAATTCAGCAACGCGTCAGGCGTCCCTGGAATTGGCAGCGCACTTTCGGCGCTCACCATGGGCGACGCGAACACGCCTAACACGTGGACCTACAATATCACGATCTCGCAGCGCGCGCCCTGGCGATCGGTTGCCGAATTCCAGTATGCAGGCAACAGGTCGCGCGATCTTCTGAGCTCCGGCGGTACCACAAATCCGGGCAGTGTCGATGTCGTCCCGCTGGGCGCGTTCTTCGGGACCGATCCCATAACCGGCCAGAACCAATACCAGCAGGGCATTCTACCCAGTAACTTCTCCGGGGAGAATACCAGCCTCGACTGGAACCCGTACCATAACTACGCGTCCATCGGCTTGGTCGGCCACCTCAGCTACTCCAACTACAACGCGTTCATCGCCACGTGGCAGAAGCAGTCGGGGCGCTTCACCTTCACGACGAACTATACTTTCTCCAAGAACCTGGGCTGCCGCGACGGTCAGAGTTCCAACAACGGCAGCGACGGCAATTCCATGTACCCGTACGACTGCGCCCACAACTACGGTGTGTTGTCTTTCGACCACTCGCAGATCTTCAACGCAGCTTACGTGATCAACCTACCCAATGCAGTGAAGGGCAAGGGCGGCGCAGATCGATTCCTGGGCGGGCTGACCAACGGCTGGGTCCTTTCGGGAATCACACAGTGGCAGAGCGGTGCGCCGATTCAGCCCAACAGCAGCGGGGATCTCAATGTCGCGTGGCCAGCTAACATGCAACCGGCGGACTACCTGGGCACGAATGCCTTTGCCGCCACTGAGCCCTTACTGACTTGCGATCCGCGCCACGGTCTGAAGTCCGGCCAATACTTCAACCCGAGTTGTTTCGCGCCTCCCACGGGCGGAAAGAACGGGGATATCATCTGGCCGTACATCAAGGGGCCGGCTTTCTTCAACAGCGACCTGGCGATTTACAAGGACTTCACCTTCAAGGAGCACCACAAGGTGGAGTTCCGGATGTCGGCGTTCAATTTCCTGAACCATGCGCTGTGGCAGTTCGGTCAGGGCGGCGCTTCGGACCTGAACTTGAACTTCTCCACTTCAGCCGCAAGCTCCTGCGGCAACGCACCGGCGCCGTGCGGTTTGAGTCAAACCAACCTCCAAACGACCACCACGGGTTCCCCGTTGTACAAGAACGAAGTGCCCCGCGTGATCGAGTTCGCGGTGAAGTTCATGTTCTAAGCTTCGTCCGCGAGGCTTGGAATTTCAATCAACCAATCCAAAGGGGGGCGGCTCAGCCGCCCCCTTTTTTGTTGAGCGCCTGGCATCGTTCGCGGGGGCGGACTAAATAGGGACTTGCAAAACTACCCGAAACCGCTTGCTTGCGCGACCGTAGGGGAGCGGTCCCGGTAGTGAATTTTGCAAGTCCCTCTGAAGGCCGCCGCAAACTGAATGAAGCCTGCCCCACAGCTCAGGTTCCCGGCCGCCCCGCAACAGCGTCGTGAAGAGTCATTCAGCACTGGAGGATTGCGCGCAAGCAGCGCCGGCCGCGACAGCGGAATTGCGATATCGTATCGGTATAGCGTATGTGGAGTCGACCACTTGTGGGGCAGGTCCGGGGTCACCATCGTCGGCTTGAGTTGAGAGCGTGCACAACGAAGTCATCTGCTCCACTGCTCCTGGTCCTGGTGCTGCTGACAGCGCCTTGGCTTCGCGCGCAAACGCCCTCCAAAGAGCAATTCGAGGATTTATCGCGGCGCGCGCAGGCTGCCCTGGACAAACGTCCTGAGGAGGCTATCCAATTGTACAAGCAGGCGCTGGCGATGCGTCCGGACTGGCCGGAGGGCTGGCTCTACCTGGGAGGCGCCTTTTATCAGGCGGGCCGCTATGCCGAGGCCACCGACGCTCTGCGGAAGGGACTCGGGTTGGCGCCGATATTTGCGAACGGGTGGGCTCTTTTGGGGCTGAGCGAGTCCCAGCTCGACGATCCGGACCAGGCGCTGGCCGATATCCGCAAAGGCGAGGACCTGGGTCTCGGCGGTAACATCCAGTTTGAAACCGCCGTGCGCGTGCGTGCCGCGCAGGTTCTGATCTTGTCGTCGGCGTTCGATGAAGCTCTCGCCCAGTTGCAGCCACTTACCAGGTATCCTGACGAACCCCCGCCGGTGGAGGAAGAAATGGGCCTTTGCGCGTTGGCCAGCCCGGACGACATGGGCCAGCTTTCGCCGCAGCGGCGCGCGGTGGTGGATCTGGCGGGCAAGGCCGCCTGGTCTTTCGCCACCCAGCATCCCGACCGAGCTGCGGCCGGCTACCGGCAATTGCTGATGCAGTATCCCACCGAGCCTGGCGTGCACTACGCTTATGGCCTCTTCCTGATGGAAACCGATATAACAGCAGCGCTGGCTGAGTTCCAAAGAGAAGTGCAAAACAACCCGAAGCACTGGCCGGCGATGCTGGTGATCGCGTCCATTCAGATCCGCCAGGGCGCGCCGGAGAAGGCTATCGAAACTGTGCAAGCGGGCATGAAGGCCGTGCCCGTCAAATACCGCTGGCTCTGTCACCTCAATTTGGGGCGTGCCAATCTGGACGCCAATAATGCCACCGCCGCCATTTCCGAACTGGAGGCTGCCGTCCGGCAGATGCCCTCCAGCGCAAGTGCGCACTTCTTCCTCGCGGAAGCCTACCGCGAGGCGGGGCGTAAGGCGGACGCCGAGAGAGAAAAGATGGAATTCGAAAAGACGAAGGTCCAGCAGGATCGCCTCGGGGTGCCGGCCTTGCACCGGTTCGGCATTTCGGGTAAGAACTCAAACCACCCCCTGGCCGCCATCCTGCGATCACCAACCTCGTGGCGCAAGCCACGACCGGTGTATACTGGTCGAAATTGAGGATCTTGCTCCACCTGCGCGGCCGTTCATCGGCCCGGCTGTCATTCAATTGGAAGGTGATGTTGGTTTGTTTCCCGTTTTTGGCGCTGGGAGGCGCGGTTCTCGGACCAATAACCTTCGAGGAGATCGCTGGCCGGGCAGGGGTCCACTTCACGACCAATAGCTCGCCGACCCCCATGAGGCACCAGCCGGAGACGATGGCCGGCGGCGTGGCCCTGTTCGATTACGACGGAGATGGATACCTGGATATCTATTTTGTTAACGGCGCCGAGATGCCCTCGCTGGTTAAGCGAGGTCCCCAATACCGCAACCGGCTCTATCACAACAACGGGAACCTTACATTCACCGACGTTACCGAGAAATCGGGGTTGGGTGGCGCCGGATACGGTATCGGAGTGGCCGTCGGGGACTATGATAATGACGGGCGGCCGGACCTGTTCGTAACCACCGTCAATGGGAATCAGTTGTTCCACAATAACGGGGACGGCACCTTCACCGATGTGACGGTCCAGGCCGGCGTGGCGGGCGGCTTCTACAAGGGCAAAAGGATGTGGTCGATAGCCGCCGCGTGGCTGGACTATAACAACGACGGTTTGCTTGACCTGTTCGTCTCGAATTACTGCCGCTGGGACCCGGACACGGAACAGGCCTGCTTCGCCAATGGCCAGAATGGCGCTCGAATCATCTGCGATCCGCGTTACTGCGATCCGCTTCCCAACATGCTTTACCGCAACAATGGCGATGGCACGTTCACGGACGTCTCAGCCCAGACGGGCATTGCGGCACACCTCGGCCGCGGCATGGGAGTGGCGATTGCCGATTACGACGGTGATGGGTACACGGACATCTTCGTGGCCAACGATAACGCCGCCAATCAGCTCTTCCACAACATACATGGAGAACGCTTCGAAGAGGTCGCCCTGGACGCGGGCGTGGCACTGGGAGAGGATGGAAACGTTCTTTCGGGAATGGGTGCGGATTTCCGGGATGTGCGGAACACAGGGCTCGCCGATATCTGGATGACGGCGATCGAAAAGCAGACGTTCCCCCTTTTCTGGAATCTGGGTCAGGGACAATTCGTCGTCAAGACAGCCGCGGCAGGACTGGGGATGGATACCTTCGAGATGTCCGGTTGGGGGAACGGTATCGCCGATTTGGACAACGATGGTTGGAAGGACCTGTTTGTGGCGCGCGCGAACGTAGACGAAAACGTGCATCTGTTTTCGCCGCGAACGTTTGAGGAACCAAATGCCGTGTTTCGCAATCTCCGAGGCGGCAAATTCCAGAACGTCAGCGCTACGGCCGGGCCCGATTTCCAGGTCCCCGGGGGACACCACGGGGTGGCCTTCGGCGATCTGGATAATGACGGCCGCATTGACGCGGTGGTCACAGTACTGAATGGCCAAGCCAAGATTTTTCACAACACCACGCAGAATAGCAATCACTGGATACTGCTGAAGCTATGCGGCACCGAAAGCAACCACATGGGAATTGGCGCAAAAATCCGGGTGACCGCCGCGGACGGTTCGGTGCAATATAACCACGTCACGACCAGCGTGGGGTATGCGTCGTCGAGCGATTCGCGCGTGCATTTCGGTCTCGGCGCGAGTGCCGCTGCCAAGGAGATACAAATCACCTGGCCGAGCGGCATCCGTCAGGTGCTGCGCGATGTAGCGGCGGACCGCGTGGTCACGGTCGTCGAGCCTGGCGACGGAAAGGCCGGATCACCGACGAAACGGCACTGAGGTGCGCCGATCTTTAGCGCCGCTGGGCTTGCTCGTAGCTCGCCAGCTTGGCGCGCAAGTTACGGACCTGTTCCCCGTCTTGGACGGGGAGAGCCAGTTCCAGCGCCCGGCGCCCGGCCTGGATCGCCTCATCCCGCCGGCCCATCTTGTTGTAGACGGCGCCCAGCATGTCGTAACTTCGCCAGTCCCGCCCGCCGGCGATATCGATGGATTTCTGCAATTGCCCAATGGCATCGGAGAAGCGCCCCGCCTGTGCCAGCGCGCCGGCCAGGCTGAAGCGAAACTCTATGGCATCCGGCGCCAGCGCCACGGCCTTCTCCGAGTGTGCAATGGCTTCGCCGGTCTGGCCAATCTTCAAAAGCGCGGATGCAAGCTTATTCTGCACAGCCGCCGACTCGGGTTTCAAGGCCACAGCTTTCTGCAGATGTTCGAGTCCCTCGGCGGTTTCTCCTTTCTCGGTTAAGATCGCACCCAAGTCGGCCTGCACTCCGGCGTTTGAAGCATCCAATGCCACGGATTTCCGGTAATACGAGATAGCTTCCGCGGGCTCGCCGGCCTGCGCCATCGCCAACGCGGATTCGGCGAACGCTAGCGGATCCTCCGGACTGAGATCGCAAGCTTTGCGGTACTCCGCCAGTGCCTCGCGAATCTGGCCGGTCCGGACCAACGCGTAGGCGAGGTTGAGGTGCGCCCGGCCCTCGCTGGGATCCTTCTCCAGGGCGTTGCGCCACACCGGAATCGCCTGGCTAAACTGATTCCTGGTCATCAGTTCGATGGCCGAAGTCTCCAACTTGTAGTATTGATTTGCCACCGGGTCGATCTTCTCCAGGCCTCCCTTGGGGATGTTCGCGAACTCCGGCAAGTTCACTGCGCGGTTCGCCGCCGTGGTGTTATCCACCAGGATGGGCGGCGTATCGTTTCCGTTCGCGTCCACGTGCGTCAGATATAACTGCGTGTACGGCGACCGGCCCTTCGACGAAAAGGCCATCCAGCGGCCGTTAGGCGAGAACGTGTGCCACGAGTTCATCAGCGGCGTGTTGCACTTCATGAGCCGGGCTTCGCCGCCCTCGAACGGCACGATATTGAGTTTGCCGTCGGGCCGCATCACCATTCCATTCCGGGCTTCGACAAACACGATCCAGCGGCCATCGGGAGATATTTTCGGAAAGCTGTTGCTCATCCCGTTCCCGGAGGCGCCGCGGATACGCTCCGCTTGACCACCCTTTCCTTCGTTGAAGGGAATCCTGTAAAGGTCGAATTGGATCTGCGTTTCGTTTGGGTCGTTGGCGTAGCGGGCAAGCGGGACGCCCGGTGGATAGGGAGTTTTCGCCTCGGCCCGCATGAACACGATGTACTTTCCGTCCGGGCTCCAGACACCACCGGCTTGCACGTATCCCGGGTCATCGGCGCCCGGCAGCCGCTGTAAACGATTTGTCTGGCGATCGTACCAGGCCAGAGTGCCGCGCGTCGGATAGAACACTTGCAGGAACCGGTAGTCCAGGAAGTTGGCCACGTAATACTTGTCTTCCAGCGTGCGTCCCGTGGCGCGCTGGGCGGCATCCCGATCGTCAATCGTCGACAGAACGTAGCGTCCATCCGGCGAGACCTGCGACATGAAAGCGGCTCTCAGCCGGGGGATGGCGGGATCGCGGACGGTAGGCCACTTGATCACATCCTGAGTGCGAATCGCCGTTTGCTTGGCCACAGGGATCAGCGCGTATAAACCGTGGTCGTTCTGTGGGCCGTCCACGTCGAGCCCCAGCGTTTTGCCGTCGGCGGAGAAGGAATGGCAGTTGGCGCACGTCGAGATCTTCTCCATGACCACCCTGCTGCGCGGCTCGTCCAGGTAGCGCAGCCGCCATTTGATCAGCCCGATCGCCTCGGGCGCCAGTGGCGCGATCACGCCTTTGTTGCCCTGATTGGGCATCAGCGGCACGTCGCGATAGAAGATCGGCGCCCCGGCTGGATCTCTGGAAGTCTCGATTCTCACTTGGCCGCTGGAGGCCGGCTGCTTGAGGTCCCCGTCGCTAAACCCGGTGATCGCGATGGTTGCCGGCGATCCCACGGAATGTGTCTTGATCGCCTCCCAGGTACCGGCATCGGGGGTCCACGTATGTGCGGCCGCCTGCTCCGGAGTCAGCTTGGGAAGCTCGTTGTTTTTCGAAATAGCCTCGGGATCGATCTCTCCGATATGCATCGGCTCGCCCGCCGAAGTCACATGGATGCCGGGAGCGCCGTCCCGAAAAGCGATGTCGACGGTCCACGATGTAACATTGGCTGCGGCGTCGCGCCAGAGAAAGGTGGGGGGCGTGATTTCGGGCGGAAAGACGGAACCCTCAGCCGGGTAATCGAGAGTGATGACTGCCAGGCCCGGCGCTTCCTGGGGTGCGGCCCCTCTGAGCAGGATGAATGAACCGGCGCTAATTCCGGCGGCCAGAAGACAGACAGCGGATACTCGAGCGGGCTTGCGGGCCAAAGCCACTGAATCCAGCAATTGCATTTTGAACCCCAGTTTCCGCTATTATAATCCGTCCACAGTGCCGTGAATCAAGTCGTGTGCCGGTCCGTCCTTCTCACTTGTCGTACTTGATCTGCGACTCCGCCTGAAACTTGCGGTAGCCGCGGAAAACCGTTTCGTTGCGCACAAAAACCTTGGCCCGCCGTAATTGCAATGTGGAGCGAAGCGGCAGCAGATAATCCTTTTCGCCGATTTTCACCATGCCATAGTCGAGCGAAAGAGAGGGCGCTTGCAGGCCAAAGTCCTTCGACAAGCCGGTTCCCTGAATCGTGAGCCGGCGAACCATTCCCGCGTCCTCATCGATGAAAACGCGCCCGGTATAGGCCACCGATGCAACGTCAGTGCCGTAATGCAGGACAAAGTTGGATTTCGCTCTGGAGACTTCGAACTCGAAGACCTGACAGAGCACGCCCAACGCCATGGAGCGGCCCGCCCAGTGGTAGGTTGCGGCGACATCCGGATCGAACAGGCCACGCAGCAGAGAACCGAATTCGTTGCGGGACGAAATGCCTTTGTTTTCGATTGGAGCATTGTCGGCTTTTACGCCGTCGGACTCCAATCGTTGGTACCGTTCTTTGCCTTCTTCGAATATCAGCTCGTCCTGGTATGAGTCGGCCTCTTTCAGTTGATCGGGAGTCTTCGCGGGAGCGGTGAACCGGTGCGTTTCCTGGACGCAGCGGAAATTCGGGAGTTGATCGAGGTAACCCATCGCGTTCTTGGCAGCAGAGTCCCAGAGCTGCTTCTGCGTTTCGTTTCCCATTTTGAGGCCGCTCGAATCGATGGTGGCGGGCTCGATGTCCGGCAGCACAACCTCCGCGATTTCGGCATCGCCGGCGACCGGGGCCGAAGCCCCAGGCAATTTCACGCTCGCCGTCGAAACCTTGGGGCCGTCTCCAATCACCTTGAACGCGACCACCCGCCGGATCACGTTCTTGCCCTGGCGGATGGAAATGATGCCTTGGTAATCGCCGGCGGGAAATTTGGCTCCCTTCATATTGACGAGGTACGGGAACTCCTTGGCCTGGGCGCCCAGGATGTTCGAGGTGCCTCCGCTTGAGGCGCCCTCGCGCGCCGAGCTTGACAGTGCACCCTTGAATGGCAGCTGCAGGCGGGCAACCACGCGTCCTTCGGTCAGGACCTCCATGCTCAGATCGAGCGGCGCACCGTGAATATCCGGATAGAGCCGCAGGTAGATCTGCAGATCGACCGGCCGATCTGCGCGGAATACGGGGTCAAGCACGGGAGAGAGCGCTTCTCCGTCGTAACTCAGAACCTGGTCGGCTTCGAACGCGTCCGCAGACCCCTTGAACGGGCGCACCACCAATGCATCGGTGGCGACCAGGCCCGGAGCATTTCGTCCGACTCGCACCGGCATCTGGATCGAGCCCGTCGTGTTCCCCACCAGGTCTTCCACTTTGGCTTCCATGGTGAAGGGACCCTGGCCCACCATGGTCACGCCGCGCATGAAGAACATGCTGCCCTCACGCCGTGCGGCTAGCTTCTGCAGCGGTCCATGAATATTGACGTCTTTCCGTGCGGTCCATATTTCCGCGCCCTTGACGTTCCGCACAATCACGGTGATGCGCGCACGCCCCTGATAGGTGCCGGTATTGTCGTCTGTAGCGAACCGCAGCGCGGTGAGCGGCGACTCGACGGTCACCAGGCCCTGCAAGGGCGCGTGGGGGTCGTTCGGCCAATAGGAGACTTCCATCGAGCCGCCGCCCCCGGCAACGGTGGTGGCTCCGCCCCCGTAGGCGGGGGTCATGGTCAGAGTAAAGGTCTCGCCGAAATCCGCTTCGTGGTCGGCGATGCTCTCGGACGTCGCTCCCGATCCCGAAGTGCGGATGAACCGGACCGACACCGGAATCGCGAAAGGAGGCATGGCGCTGCCCGCGGAAGGCGCACTTTCAGCCGCCTTGGCCTCGGCAGGAGCCGGTGCGGACGGGGTGGGCGGCAGGGTCTGCTCGTCCGGCGGCGTCACCATGGCCACTTGAGGCCCCAGGTCTCTTGTCTGCCGCACCCATGCGCCGCCGGTTTTTGCCGTCAAGGCCTTGAGAGCGGCATTCGGTATCGGTTTGGCCCCCTCCGCGACGTCGAGTACCAGAACCCTCACTCCGTGAGCCTGGCAGATCTCGCCCAGATGTTCCAATGTGCCTTCTCCATCGCCCGAGAACGAAGGGCTATTCAGAACGGCAACCACCACCCGTGTGCCGGGATGCACTGCCGCCGCCTGCGCGGCGGCGTCCAGAGCGATGAGGAACGAAGTCGGATCGGCCTCGCGCGCTGCAAGCGCCCCATCGACAAATGTCTGTTCCATTTCCTTGGGGTCCTTAGCCGCTTCGATGCGTTGCACATCCGGACTGCCGCTACGCCTGAGTTCGACCACGCCGCCGCCAGTTTGCACCCAGTGGCGTGCCGTCGCAGCCGCTGCGCGCGCGGATTGCCGCGCTGCTTCCGGCGAATTCGGACCGAACACAAATGTGAGGAGACCCTGCTCGGCATGGAGGCCGGGGGCAAGGAACATAGCCAATAACAAGACTGCCTTGCGCAGGCAGGCAGAGGTATGCATTCGATCCTATTATGCTCCTTTTGTGGACCGTTCTGGAAAAGTCGCAGCGCCTGAAATCTTAAGTCAAATATCAGCTCTTCTGGATAGTCCCATACGAGAACCGCGGCGGCCTGACCGGGGGCCGCACGCTATAATCTGATAAGCGTGAGACTTGCCGCAGTTGTCTTGTCGCTTCCGTTGGGACTTGCTTTGCTTTGGGCCGGTGAGCCCCAGGAGTCTTTGCGTGAAGCGCAGACGGCGCTTCAGTCCGGTGATGTGGGGACCGCCATCCGGCTTTACCGCGAGTTCCTGAAGAGCTATCCCGACGCGGCCGAGATCCGTTCGAATTTAGGCGCCGCCCTGGTGCAGGACGGGCAGTTCGCCGCTGCCGTTACGGAGTACAATATCGCACTCCAGCAACTGCCGAACAATCTTCGCGTCAGGATGAACCTGGCGCTGGCCTACTACAAGCTCGGACGGCTGCCTGAGGCCGTCGAACATCTGGAAGTGCTCCACAAACTGCAGCCCTTGGAACTGAAACCGGCCCTGCTGCTGGCCGATTGCATGCTGGAAGCAAACCGGCCGGCGGAAGCGGTGGAGGTGCTTGCGCCCCTGCACGAGGAGTATCCCGACGACCACGCCGTCGTCTACGTGCTTGGCATGGCGCTCATGAAAGACAATCGGATCCCGGAGGCGCAGGCCTTGCTGGATCGCATCTTGAGCGACGGCGAGTCGGCGGAAGCGGCCTTCCTGCTGGGGCAAAGCGAGTTACTCCGTAACGATCTGGTGGCGGCGGCAGGGCACTTGGCGCGTGCCGTGAAACTCGATCCGAAGATGCCGTGGGTGCACACGCTTTACGGGCAAGCGTTAAAGACCGCCGGCAAAGTGGATGAGGCGACCGTACAGTTCAATGAAGAGCTGAAAGTGAATCCGTACGATTTCACGGCCAATACGGAAATAGCCTTGCAGTTCCTGCAGGATGGCAAGCCGGATGAGGCGCTGCCGCACATCACGATGGCGCTCCAGGTGCGCCCCGACGATCCGGGCGCGCTGTATCAGCGGGCTTCGATTCACTTGACGCAGGGACTCACCGGACAGGCGCGCCAGGAGCTGGAGCAATTGATCCGGGATCATCCGAACTTCTCCGAGGCGCATGCGGCGCTCGCCAGGGTCTATTACAAATTGCAGCGGACGGCTGACGGCGACCGGGAGGCCGCGGAGGCACGCCGCGTGCGGGAGGAAGCGCAGAAACAACTGGAGGAAAAGCGAAACTCACCGGCAGTCAAGAAGGAATAGGCCCCACACTGCATGTGCGGCTAATGCTGGTCGGCTGTCTCGGTGATCGTCAGAACCTGATCCGCCGGCACGTTGCGCAGGGTCTGGTGGATGCGGCTGGGCCACACGATGTCGATCTCCTTCACCGTCTTCGACGGCCCCAAACCGAAGTGCACGCGCGGATCGCTCGAGCAGGCGTAACCGGTGCTGGTGGTGGCGTGATTGTACTGCACTCCGGCGTCGGTCGTGATGCGCACCTGCGCTCCTAATCCCATGCGATTGCTCTTCACACCCACCAGTTTCAGCAGAATCCAGTGATTGCCGTTCTGCGAAATATTGTGGAAGTATTGCGCGTTGCCCTGCAGCACGCTCACCACGGCGTCGATGCGGCCATCGTTGTCCACGTCGCCGAATGCAACGCCGCGATGCGCTAAAGCTGTCTGGAACGCGGCGCCGGCGCCCGCGCTCACGTCCTGAAACTTGCCGCTTCCCAGATTGCGCAACACCGTGTTGGGTTCTTCGGGCTTGCGCATCGAAATCGCCGCGATGTTATCCACCACGTGCCCGCGCGCCGCCAGCAGATCCTTCCATCCGTCGTTGTCGAGATCGAAGATCCCATTCGACCAACCCGACATGGGGCGCGTAACGCCGGCTATACCAGCGGCGCCGGTGATCTCCGTAAAGTCGCCCGCCGCGCCGCGATTCCGGAACAACGGGAAGGTGTCGCCCTCGAAGCCGGTCACCCAGATATCGTCGTAGCCGTCATTATCGATGTCACGGAAATCGGCGCCCATGCCCGACATATAGGCTCCAGAGTCGGGATACGCCACGCCGGTCTGCAGCGCCACCTCCTCGAATTTCTTGCCGGCTAAATTGTGGAAGAGCATATTCGGGGCGTTGTCGTTGGCCACGAACACGTCCATGAAGCCGTCGCGATCATAGTCGGCGAAGGCTACACCCATTCCTTTCCCGCGGATTTGGCTGATTCCCGTAGCCGCCGACACGTCCGTGAAGGTGCCGTCCCCGTTGTTATGGTAAAGCGTATTAGGAAGCGGGGCATAGTTCTTGGGATGACAGTAGGCGCGCACATTCGGATTGGGCCCGCAAAAAGGGTCCTTGTTGACCTCCCACTTGCAATAGTTCGACACGAACAGGTCCAGGCGGCCGTCGTTATCGTAGTCGAACCAGCCAGCGGACACCGCCCACATCTTCTGCCCGTCCAGCATCGCCCCGCCCACTCCGGCTTTGTCCGTGACGTCGGTAAAGGTGCCGTCGTGGTTGTTATGAAAAAGCTGATTCCTGGTCACATTGGCGAGGAAGATGTCCGGCCATCCGTCGTTATCGTAATCCCCGATCGCGACGCCGATGCCATAGCCCTCGCCCTTGACTCCGGCTTTCTCCGTAACATCCGTGAAAGTGCCGTCGTGGTTATTGTGGAAAAGACGGTTCCAATACTTGGGCGACTCTTTCTTCAGCGATGGGATGGCCGCGCCATTGACGAAGTAAACGTCAAGATAGCCGTCGTTGTCGTAATCGAAAAGCGCCACGCCGGCGAGCATCGTCTCGGGCAGGTTCTTGTTCGGCGTGGGGCAGTTGTCCGCTACGAAGTGGATACCGGCGCGGTCCGCGATTTCCTCGAATGTGATCGGTCCCAGCGCCGGCACTGCCGCCAGAGCCAGAAGCGCCCCGAAGAACGCGAGTGTCATCCAGCGCATCACAGTTCAGAATACTACAGTGTAGGACATGCTTTAGCTTGTCCCCGCCGTCAAACTCACTGAGCCGGCACGGTGTACGTAACGCTCCGCGTGGCCTGCTGGAAGCCCTGCAACGCGGTAATCCGGATCTCGCAATTTCCGGCCTTCATGGCCGCGTTCACCAACACCGGTATGGCGCCGGAGCCATCGGGCGGCGGGAGCTCGCTTTGCTTCTGCTCCAACTCTTCTCCGTTCACGAAATACTCTACGCGGATGCGCGGCGTCTCCGGAATCGACTTATCCGGATACACCACGAAGTACAACATGGGCTGCGCGGCGGCCTTGAGCGATCCGCTGAGCATCGGCACCAGTTCCCGGTCCTGAAACACGAGGGGGTCGCCCGCTTCCGGTTCCGCCGTCAGCGGGTCCGCCCGCGCAATCAGCATCAGGCTGCTCAGCCCGACGCCCTTCGCCTGCGGACTATCGAACTCCACCGTACTCGTGCTGGCACGCCGCCCCTCGCGATCCAGCAAAACACTCTCCACGGTGTAGTGGCCGGCCGGCAGGTCGAACGCATGCCGGTAGTCGATCGGCGTGGCCTGGATCCGGGCCAACTGGTCGTCGGGCACTTCGTACAGAGAATCCTTGCCGAACGTATCGACGATCTGCCCGTCCGCGTCCCTCACAACCGCGAACAGCGAAGCGTGCAGACGGTGCTTCTTCTGCGCGGGCTCCGGCGCGGCGCTCAGAGCGGCGCCCGGGAACTCGAAGACAATCGCGGATTGCGAATCGGCGCCTGGCCGGAACTGGAACGCCGCGGACCGAAATTCGAAGGCATGCGGCCGCGGTTCCGTATTCAACGTCATCAGGCCGGCGATTTCGAACGGGCGCAGCGCTTCCGAATTTCCCTTGTCCGGTATGGCGAAGTAGCCTTCCCGGCTCTCAGCCTTCCAATCGGCGCGCGCCAGCTTGACCTCGATCTTCCGGAAATGCCCATCGTACTTGTCGAGCGAGGGACGATAGTCCGCTTCGTAATGCGTCTCCACCTCTCCGCCGATCTGCTGGAAAGGCTTCCGCAAGTCGTTGCTATTGGCCACCAGAAATCCGCCGGTGTCCTCGGCCAGGGCGCGCAGACCCGACTGTGAATCCGAAGTGCGCACGGCATCGCGTTGGTAATCGCCCTGGCGAGCGAGCCCCATCTCGTACCCGGCACCGCCGGTCGCAGGGCCGACGTTCGGAACGACAACATTTACTCCTGCCACAGCTTCTCCCTGCTGCTTACTCAGTGCCGTGACATTCTGCATCGCCATCGAGGAGGCCTGCGCCGTGGACGTCTGGTTAAGGCCGTTGGCGTCGAAGGCATAAACACTGACGCCAGCCTGGTTGGCCTTGTTCACCATCGCCTGGAACTGATCGGGATCGCCCGTAGTGGTGAATCCGGGGCTAAACAGCAAGACCGTTTTGTGCCCGGGAAACCTGCCAAATTGCCGGACCATCGCGTTCATCTGGTCCATCTGCCGGGCTCCCTCGACACCGATGAACTGTTCGCGCTCGATCACCAGGTCCCCCCGCTGCGCATTGGCGCCCGGCCCGTTGTCCACATCCGCTCCCGTGATGGCGGTCATGCTCACTGACCCGGTGGTGGACTTGTCGAGAAAGCCGCCGGTGTTCCCGCTCGCCCATCCGACAATGAGCTGTAGGTTTGGGGTGGAGTTCAAAACGGCTTCCGCGGCTCTGGTAATATCCACGCTCGTCCCGAAGAAGGCCTTGTTCGCCGCGCGCAGCAGTTCCTCACGATTGTTGGTAAACGGTAATAGAGGCGTGAGCCGCGCGTCGAGGTTGAAGATACCCACCCAGGTGCCCGGGTGCAATTGAGTTTGGATGAACTCCTGGGCGGCCGACACAGCCCATCTTCGGGTCGAGGCATCCAGGCTGTGAAATACGATGCATACCAGGTTGACGTCCGGCAGCGGCATGAGCGATGGGGATGGAGTCTCCGCGCTCGATGGATGCTCCGGGCGGCTCTGCGATGCCGGCGCATCGTTGGCGGTCACCAGCCGGAAACTTCGGATCTCCTGGCGGACGCCATCTTCGTAGATCTCCACATCGCCGGGAGTGAGGTTTTTCACCAGCCGGCCCTTTTTATCGCGGACCACCAGGTCCAGGGCCACTTCATTGACCGTGGCACGAATCGCTGGCCCAGGCGGGGTGCCCCCCGTGCCCGGCGTGGGATTCTGCGCGCTGACCTGGCCGGCCAGCGCAAACAGGGCGGCTAGCACAGCCGTAGGACTGATTTTCGACATGGACGGCCTCCTTAAGCTGCCAGGCCGGTGGTTGCAACCGGTTTCATGCTTGATTCGAGGATCGCTAGAACTAACTGTACCGCGTTCGTGCTGGGCGTCAATAGGTCTTTAGGGCGCTCAGCGTCCCGGTTCCGTTGCGGTCAGAATCTGATCGGCCCTTAGCTTCTTCAGGGTCTGCACAATCCCGCTGGG